>NZ_CP034449.1:3437500-3750000 GCF_003952425.1 Mesorhizobium sp. M2A.F.Ca.ET.046.03.2.1
CATAGCCTTGAAGCAGCTTCTGGACTTTGCGTTTGCCCAACTGACTGTTTGGCCAGAATGCAGAAGCGGCCTGCTGCCATTGCTGCTCTATGTCCTCCACCCGTATGCGCGCAACGGCAGCCTCGTCATAGCGGGCCGACAGGTCCTTGCGAGACTTGCGATAGTCTCCGATTGCCTCATTGAGAGTGGCGAGGGCTCCCCGCAACTGGGCGAAATCTCGATCAAAGACAATGCTGACGTCATAGCCGGCACTGTCCTGGAGTGCCGCTGCTAGTTTTCGCAGCGCTTCGAGCTCCGCTTTTGACGCGTCGCCTTTGGCGCGCAGGCCGATGCTCACCAGGAAGGCGTCGAGTGCGGTCGCTAGAACCTCGGACGCATTCTTGAGGGTCTTTGCCCCTTCGAGCAAATTGTCCTGCCAGCCTGACGTCCACTCGGTGACATCTATAAGACGCAAGACCGACCGCATCTCCACCGACTGAAATGCGAGACCTGTTTCGGCGGCAATATGCTCCAGCGCCAGCCGGTTTGCCTCGTCATGGGAATCGCGCGATGGCCAGGACAATCTCGGAGCGTGCTGCCGCTTGTTCTTGAGAGCGATGCCGAGCGCCAGATAAGGCGTCAGACCATTGACATGGTGCCGATGCAGCGCTTCGACATAGGCATTCAGTTCGTCGCGACGGACGCGAAGCCGCTCGTTGATCGCAATCCACTCCGCTGCGTCCACGCGCACGCCGCTTTCCCAGCTGATCCTGAGCTGGGTGAGAAAGTTGCGTCGGTCCGCCTTGCTGGAATGGAGTTCGAGACAATGCGCGCCCAGGCCATGTTCGCGCAGGCGGCGATACACCACATCGAGCGCCGCCGTCTTCTCGGCCACAAACAGCACGGTTTTGCCAACTGAAAGACAGTTGGCAATCATGTTGGCAATGGTCTGGCTCTTGCCAGTGCCGGGAGGACCGATGATGACAAAATCGCGACCCTCAGCGGCGGCAAGACTTGCGGCGGTCTGTGAGGAGTCGGCCGGCAGCAGCAAAACCATGTCGGACGGGGCATAGTGCCGGTCGAGTTCGCGCTCGTCGCGGAATGATGCGCCATTGCCCTCGAAAGCTATCTCCGGCGTGTCGATCAGATGGCGCACGACACGGTTTTCGCGCAGCGCATCGGTACGCTCGACCAGATCCTTCCACATGAGAAACTTGGCGAAGGAAAAGGTCGACAGCGCCGTCTCGTCCACCACCTCCATGCCGGGGACGTCGCGCACTGCCTGGCGCATAAGACCGAGCAGCCTCGGCACATCAACGCCGCTTTCGTCCTCGGGCAGCTCACCGGAAAACTGTGGCAGTTTGAGCTCGAAGTCGCGTTCGAGAAACTGCAACAAGGTTGCGTTGAATCGCGGTTCATCTTCATGGAAGCGCAAGGTAAAATGCGATGTTGCGCTGCGGCGCTCGATTTTGACCGGTACGAGCAGCAATGGCGCGCGATAGCTGCGCTCGTCCTCGGCCTTCTTCTTCCAGCGCAGGAAGCCGACCGCCAGGAAGAGCGTATTCGCGCCGCCCTCGGCAAAATCGTTGCGCACTTGCCGGTAAAGATCGATCAGCCGGGATTCCAATTGACGCCCATCGAGCGTCGACGGGAGCTCGTCGCGCAGAAGCGCTTCCGCGGCAAAGCCACGCTGGAGGTCACGTCCGTGCACCTCGCGATAGAGGACAGCATCCCGCTCGCCCAGTGGATTCTGTTCGGGGAGCGAAATCAGCCGGATCGAAGCGCCTGCCATCAGACGGTCCTCGAGGTAGCCGACGTCAGTACAAAGAAACGGAATTGTCTTCTTGGAGTCCGGAAAATTGAGCAGGCGGTTCCGCAGTGTCAAATCGAGGAGCTTTTTCTGCCAGCGGTCGATCCGTCCGGCCGCTGTCGTCGGCTTTACCTCGACGATCTCGACCGGCAGGGCTACCACGGCCGGTGCGGCTGGCAACGGCAACGCGATTTCGGTTGCCGCCTCTGCATCCACGCTGCGGCGCGTCGGTTCGTGCGAAGCAAGCGGTGTGATGCCGCCGCTGCGCGAGCGGCGTATATCGATGGCTGCGACAAAGGTGGCTACCTGCGTTTCGTCGAGCCGCTGTTCGATTGCGTGTTGGGCAGCCTCCAACGTCATCGCCGGCCGATGCGTCACGCCTGTCGTCTCAAACACGATGAGTTCGCGCGATGCCAGCGCCTTGCGGACCTCCATGGCATCGGGTTCAATGGCGTTGGCGAGCGTCCTTTGTGTCATCCAGACGCCGACGGCCGCGTGTCCCTGAAACATCAAAACGACGGGATGCAAGCCCGTCGCCTCCAGGGCGGACGCGAATAACAGACTGGTATCGAGACAGGTTGCCAGCTTTTCTGCCGTAATAATTGAGGGACGTCGAATTTTTTGGCCGCGGCTTTCGAAGCTCGCAGGTGGCTCTGCATAATGCAGCGATAGGCCAGCAATGGCCGAATAAATTGCGGCCGCCAGCATGAATGCGCGTTGCGGATTGCCGCTTTGATAGCCATCGAGGCTGGAAGGATGACCATGCGCTGCGAGCAGCTCCGCTGCGGAACGCAGCAGTCCTGCGATCGCCGGGTCGTTCGGCATGACGAATGCGGCGAGCAATTGCGCCATATCGACGACGCCACCCCATTCGTCGCGGGCAAGCAGGCGCACCGCAACGCGCTGCTCGGCCAGCACTGCGCCTCCTGAGGTTAGGCGCAACGTTATCTCCCCGCGCTCAGCCTCGTTGAGACCGGCCAGATAGCCGGCGTCGAGATCGATTTTTCGATCGCTTAAGGGAAGCCGGTCGCCAGCAACGATCCGATCAATTGTCCAGCTTTTGGCGCGCAAAAAAGGGGGGTTCGATGTCAGCTCGAGAGTGCATTTTTCGAAACCCTGCTGGGTCGGGTTGTTGAGCGCGATAGACCGGATCACCGGAATAGCATTTTGGAAGGACGCATATGTAAAGCTGGCGGCGATGTCCGCCACGACTTCTATTACGGGCGCGGCTGATATACCGGCAGCATCGCCAGTCTCCGAACTCGTTTCCATACCCCATCCCCTATTTTCATTTACGATAGAACTTTGCCGCCAGAATTTGAAAGTAAATTCTCGGTATGGTCGCCGCTTATGTCCAGCAGCATAGATTTCTAAAAGTGTTACCGCCCAGATAACGGTCGAAATGGAGACAGGCGATAATCGGTCGTCACGATTGGAGGGGATCCAAAAGTCGCGGAAATCGGAGCGCCGGCGCACGCTGCTGAAACCCAAGACGGGCAGGACGTCATCCGCAAATGTGTGGCGGTCCGGGCGCCATGGACCAAGCGTTGCGCGCCTATCGCGAGCGCTGTCGTGGCGCCTATCGCGGACTCGGACCCAGCCCGACAGTGACGGCGAACCTCGATCGGCCTATCGGTGAGGCGGTCGAATTCCGCCCATAGACTATCGAAAGGCACGCACTTCCAGCTCTATCTCCTCGTACGCGTTGCCGGCTACCTAAATTCGTGCGCGCGGTCCAATGCCTTTGATTGCTGATGTCGTTGTGGAGACGTTTGATCGCTGAAGCATTTGTTTGCTGACCTAGCGGCGCGGGGGGAGGTCATTTATTGGGTACATCTCCAGCACTCTATGTGCGATCGCGAGGAAAATTTGTCCAGACAAGCGAATTCATCGAATCTGGACTAATCAATAAGTATAATGATGGTAAGATTCGGGGGGCAGGAATGGCCGAGGTTGGACTTTTGGAATGGGCGGATAAGCAGCCCGACTGGATTAGGGATGCCTTAAGAAGACACGCCGCGCGGCCGGGCTTCAACCTCGAGCAGGAGGATAAGGCCGGTGTAACAGCTCGGGTCCGCCACGTCGGTGGATTTACCGCTGATCTGCCCGAATGCTCTCCGCTCTCGGCGGAGCATTTGAGGGCCAACAGTTCGAACGAGCCGCGCGCGGTGCTTTGCTCACTCGGCCCCGTCAAGCATTTGAACCGCCTCGCCGAAGAGCAGCAACTGCGTTTCGCCACCGATGGCATCACCATTATCTACGGCGACAATGGAAGCGGAAAGAGCGGCTATTGCCGGATCGCGAAGAAGCTTTGCCGTAGTCTGACGGCGGATGATCTTCTTGGCAACGTGTTCGAGATCGGCACCAAACCGCCAGCCGAAGTGCTTGTCCGGTTTCTCGAAGAGGGTGCTACGGAACCGACCCCCATAACCTGGAAGGACGGAACGCTGCCCCCCGCGTCAATTGCACGGATCTCCGTTTTCGACTCCGCGAACGCTCGCCTCTACGTCGATAAGCAAAACCGTATCGGTTTTCTGCCCGCAGCCATCGCGCTTCTCGAAAGCCATGGACGTCACCGCACCGAGCTCGAAGCCGACTTCCGGGAAGAAATCAAAGCGATCGAAAAGAACCTAAAGACACCATTGCCGAGTGGGTACACAGCTGCCGGCGCGGTCGTAAAGCTGCTGGCTCGTCTCGAAATCAAGTCAAAGGACGTGATGCCTTCCGCAGCCGAAATCAAAAACCTCGCTGCCCTCTCAGAGCAGGACATGGCTGATCTCGCTGGCCTCGAACAGGCTCTGGCAAGCGACCCTTCAACGATGGCGACAAAGCGTCGGCGTGCCAAGGCGGCCTTGGAAAAACTGCTGACTGCATCTGAACAGATCGACGCGGCTCTCTCAGCGGCGGCCCTCGAGATTTATCGCAATCTATATGCAACAGCCGATTCTACAGCGCAGGCTGCACAACTTGCCGCCTCAGGAGCGTTCGCGACTATGCCGTTGAGCGGCGTTGGGCTTTCTCCCTGGCGGTATATGTTCGACCATGCACGAGCCTATTTAGCGAGCGTCACTGGCATCGATCATCAGCACTTGCCAGATCAGGAAGGCGATCGTTGCATGCTCTGCCAGGAGCCGATGACGGCGGACGCCGCGGGGCGGATCCAATCCTTCAATGACTTCGTAACGGGCGCCGCAAATAAGGCGGCGCAAGTCGCATCTATTGCCCATGAAGAGGCCCTGCGCCAAATCAAAGGACTCACCATTGCGACCGGGGAGGCGGTTGAGGCGGCTCTCGGAGAGTTTGGCGATCTGTCCGCCGCACGCAAGGCGATGGTGGCCCTGATCTCGGCATATTATGTCGAGGCAGGTAAAAGGCGTGATGCAATTGTCGTTGCGGCTGCGCTGTCCGAGTACGCTGCGTTCCCGCAACTTGCGGCGCCAGTTGCATCGAAACTCCGAACGGAGGCGGAGGCGCTAGAGGCCGAAGCGCTGACGGACGACAAGGCAGCGGCCGACGACGGGAACCGCGCTACCGATCGAGCTCGTCGCGATACACTCAAGGATCGGAAAAAACTGGGCGACGATCTCACCATCGTTCTCGCGCGCTTGGCGAATCTCGAAGAGCGGCGCAAGCTTCTCTCATGCTGCGATGCTGTCGAAACAGGCTCGGTGTCACGGCAGATGACGTCGCTTCGACGAAGCCTCGTCATGCAGGATCTCGAAAAGCGCGTCGTCGCCGAGATTGAGACTCTGGCGTTAACGCACATCCCGTTCGCAGTTAATGATCGTAGTCAAGATGGGCAGAGCTATTTCGAGGTCGGGCTCAACGCGGCAAAAGCGATCTCAAACAGCAAGGTCTTAAGCGAAGGAGAGCAGCGCGCGCTTGCCCTGGCCTGTTTCTTAGCCGAGGTCGGAGGAGACACATCGCGTCAAGGCATGATCATCGACGACCCCGTGTCATCTCTCGACCATGTTCGGATCAGGCGGGTCGCGGCAAGGCTCGTAAAAGAAGCGGCCACAGGACGTCAGATTATTATTTTCACCCATAATCTTCTGTTCTTCAACGAGGTGGTTGACGCAGCTGCGCAGGCCAATCCGCCGATTCCCCTTGTTCGAAACTACATCAACAAGTCCGAATCTGCCGGTTTTGGCTTGATTAGCGAAACTGACGAGCCGTGGATCGCACAGTCTGTCACGAAGCGCATCGAGACTCTCAAGACGCGCCTGAAGAGCTTCGACGGCGCCACTGATTTCACCACCGATGCTTGGCGAAGGTCAGCGAAGGATTTCTACAGCGATCTTCGGGAAACCTGGGAGAGGCTCGTTGAAGAAATCCTGCTCGGTAAAGTCGTCGAGCGATTTAACAGCGATGTCAAGACACAGAGCCTGAAGGGTGTGGTGGTCGAGGACGAAGACCACAAGCGAATCTATTGGGCCATGAAGCGAGTTTCGGAGCGTTCTGGACATGACATGGCGTCCGCCAAGGCCATTCCAGTTCCAACACCAAACGATATGAAGAGCGATCTTGATGGAATTGACCAATATCGTATCGACACCACCAAACGAAAAAAGGATGCCGAAAAGCGCCGGATTGAATTCGAACAGCCTCCCAAGGCGACTGTACTCTAGCCTAATGACTATTGTCGTGTATTACTGGCCCTCACTGGCTTCATCCTGCTGCGCATGCCGGTGTCCGCCTGCCGCGGGCGAAGCCGACGTGACGAGGAAGTATCGCGAGGGCGCCAAGCCATCAATGGCTGTGCGCTCGCTCTTCATCTTGGATTTCAGCGCCGAGAAGCCTGACCGCTGGTAGTGCTTCGCCTGCACAATGTCGCCGCCGGCAAGGGCATGTCGACCATCCATCGCGTCGTCCGGTCCCTCGGGAAAGGCCTCGAAACGCTTGTCGATCTCGCGACCTACGAGGTCGCGGGCCAAATCCTCAAACTCGTTATGGGACAAACTCGAGAAATCATAAGCCATGCGCCCAGATTGAGTGCCCATTTGGTGGGCAGACAAGCAACCGGGGGCACAATTGCGTCGTGCCTCTCCATTACCAACAAAAAGATAAACGCGCTTTCCAGGCGATGCGGTCGGATGATCGTTTCGCGCTTGGCAAAAGCGAACGGATTAGTCTATGGCTCTCGGCGGGGGGGCGAGTTATGCGACGGGTGCGAATCCTTCAAGTAGGCGATATTCACTATCCGGATTGGCATCCTTCCTCTAGCAACATCGATGCCAAGGATAGCAAGTTCGCTCCGAAAATAACGCAGAAGCTACGCGCGTCTTCGCTGCGTGCCGTCTTGACGAAGCTTCGGCGGCTGACGACTTCGAAGCCCTTGGATTCGATCGCCTTCATGGGGGATTTCACGAGCCGTGGCGACAAGACTTTCATTGCTTCGGCATTCCAGCATTTCACGTTGCTCTGCCGCGCACAGGGGCGCAGTTCAAAGGCGCTTCCGTTGATATTCGTACCGGGAAATCACGATGTGAACCGTGATGACGCGCGCGAACTTGGACCGACTGAGAAATTCAGCGAAATGGCGAGTTTAGCCGCCCGCTTGGGTTGGCAGACCGTTCCCGTGGACCAACCCGTGCACTTCAGACTTCCGACAGGATCCGCAGGCGCAAACTTCATCCTCGTCAACACAGCGATAGGCAGTTGGGAGCTTCAGAACCTTCCCGCGTTCCTTCGTGATCGTCTCGAGGCACTCGGTCCTTCTACAGAACCTGTAGATCTCGGCTCGCCGGACACCTCGGGACATTCGCCCGCGACACCTCCCAGCGATCCAGACAAGGAGGCGTCCGACGACGAGTATTACGGTCAGATGGACACGCCATACATCTCGCGTGAGATGCTTGCAGGCCTACAGGAATTGCTCCAGCAGCCCGACATGCGTTACGGCATCATGATCGGCCATCACAATCTGCTGCCACAAAAGACTCCGCGCATTACGCCATACGCGGAGATGCTCAACAGCGGATTTGTCAGAACTCAGCTGCTGCAGGGCAACAAGCCTATCGTCTACCTGCATGGACACATACATGCCGATCCGGTCGAGATCGTCAACGATCCAAGGTTTCCGGACGGCAAATTGATCTGCATCTCAGCACCAGAGATACAGTCAGGTTTCAATGAGCTCGTCTTCTTCACGACCGATCAGGGAGAGCTCGTCGGCATCCGACTTATACCCTACCGCACCAATGTCGCCGACGGGACGGTCATGGAAGGCGAACATTGCTTCATCTCGACTATGTCCAACGGCAAGGCCTTTCTGAACAACGACACGTTTGACCTGATGCGCCGACTGCGCGACCATGCCACCAGGCGCGGGAATGGGTTACTCTTCTGGGACGAGATCACTGAGATTGCCGCCTCCGCCGAGCTCGGGCTAGATTTGGAAGACTCTCTTCTGATGCTCCAAGCGGCGCGCTTCGTCGAGATAGACGGCCTCACGAAGGCAAACTCGGCTTGGCGCATTAAGGTAAGGGACGAATAGAGATGGAGAATCCGTTCGGCCCCAACAGGATCGAGTACGAAAGTCGCCCGATACTGTGGTTCAGTCAGAAGTCGGCCTTGATTTCTGCCGCCGCCAAGCCGGTCTTCGTCGCAGGGACGAGAGGCAGCGGCAAGACCAGTATTCTTCGCTCGCTTTCCACAGTTCATATCCTCGAAGACAAAAGTCTCGCGGACCAAGTCGGCAAGCTCGGCTGGTATGGCGTCTTCTTCCAGCTCAATGAGACATTTTCGCCCCTAATCGACAACGCGGTTCTGAACCTCATTCCGGAGCGGATACGCTTCGACACGGCCGCCGTGATCCCGCGGCAATTCGTAATCTTCTCTCACTATCTGGAGCTGAAGATAGTCGAACGCCTGCTCGAGAGCATCAGCCAGCTCAGACGCGACAGCCACTTGAAATACCGGGCCTCTGAAGATAGGGACGTCGCCTTGGCACTGCATCGCGAAGTGCTGCACTTCATACCCCAACCTGCCCGTCTCGACTTCTTCAGCATAGATGAGCTGCGGGGTGGGATAACCCGGTACGTCGACGAATGCTTCAACGCGTTCTTCTTTGCCGCCGATGAGGGAGCGACCGGCTTCAGAGCGACAGACCCTGGCGCGATCATTAACAAGGTCGCGACCGCGATCACCCCACTTTTAAATGGCCCATCTTTCGCCGGTGACAGGGCGCCCTTCTTCAAGATCCTGATTGACGACTGTGAGGCACTGACACCGCTCCAACAGCAGTTCCTGAACACCTTGGTGAGGAAGACGCGCGGCAATGTGAAATGGGTCCTCGCCTACATCGGCGGCCTTTACGACACGATCCGGACGATCATACCCGGCCAGTCGCTCTCGAATGCTGACCGGGACGTCGAGAATCTTGATTCAGTCGATCCGAGGGAGTTCGCCACGCTGTGCGAGAACGTGTCGTCGCTTCGGCTCTACTATGCGCTTCCTGACCATCTGCGGAGTGATCTCAAGCGCAACGATGCGCTCAGCGCGTTTTCGCTCAAAAACCGGCTGGGGCGGCTTTCCGTCAATGACATCATCGAGCGGGTTATCATATCGGGTCATTCCGAGGGCAGAGAAGAGCTTGTGGCACTCGCTGATGCAGCACGTGAATTCCTCTCCGTGAATTTGAGGACGGCGGATCAGCAGCAATTCCTTCTTGATCGAAAAGCGCGCCCTTATGCCGAAGGGCTGGCGCTCGCGCTCATGAACCCGGAAATCAAGCGCCGGCCCATGAGCAAGGCGGATGCTTCAAATCTGAAGAGGTCGATCGCCCGGAAACAGGGATGGGCTTTTCTGAAAGCGTGCCAGATGCTGCGTCTGCATGACTACCCGTACGTAGGGCACCAGATCATCACATCATTGAGCGACGTCTGTATACGCGATTTCCTTGATATAATGGGAGAGATCTTCCGCCGCAGTGTTCCGAGTTCCAGTGATCCACGAAAACTGGTGGAATTCATCAACTCGGATTTACAGATTCATCTCGAACAGCAGAGACAGGCTGTGAACGCCGCCTCTCAACGGAAGCTTGATGGACTTCAGGCGCTTTCACATCCGTACGAAGAAGAGAGCGTGCGCATGGTGCGGGCGTTGGGTTACCTGACCGCTCGCCTCCAGACAGAGTTTGCCGAAGAAAATGCTCTAGGAACGACAGAGAGAGGCATTTTCAGGGTTGATCTAAAGGAAATGCGCTCGCTGGTGAACCGACTGGAGCAACCCAGCGGAAAACTGGACGAGGTCCTGCGTCGGGCGGAAAGGGATGGGTTTATCCGGGAGGTCTCCGCCGCCGGCAACTTTGAGGTGGACCGCGCCGACCCCGCATCGAAGGAGATGCTGATCAGATTGCATCGGCGATTTGCACCTTACTTCGGGTTCTCCTATCGCGGCCCGTACGAAATCAACACAATCCCTGCGGCGCAGATGGTCGACCTGCTTTTTACCAGGCATCGGCTCCCAGAAGACTGGGCCGACTCGGTGTTTAAGGAGCTCGTCGCGCGGCCCGCACTCAAGACCGAATTCCAGCACTCGCTTTTCGAGAGCGATCTCGAATGACCGCTTCAACTGTCGAGTATCGAGTCTTCGGCCATCTGGCCGTCACTGAGAAGGCGAGAGATGCAGGTACCTGCGAAACGATGGAGGCAGATATCGCGATCGTCGCGCTTGGATGGGAAACGCGTTTCGCCGCGTTCGAAAACCATCTTGACCTGAAGGTCGGCAAAATCGTGGTTCTGGACTTTGCTCTGAAGGAAGCGAACGTCCCAGCCGTCGAAGAAAACCGGCGAAAGCTCATCGCTATGGGTACCCGATGGGGCGTCGAAGTGACTGCGATCACCCTCGAGCCTTCCATCGAGTATCAGAAGAACATCAATCTCCTCGATCACCTGCTCACTCAGATGGCCGCTTCATGTGGCTCATACGAAGGAAGCCTGCGGAAGGTTTTCGTCGAGTGCTCGACGATGCCGCGAATCTACATCCAATGGCTGATTGCGGTGGCATTCAAGAAAATGTCGATTCAGTCTCTCGAATTCGGGTACGCCGAAGGTATCTACGGGAACGCGATCGGCAAAGAGGATTTTTCCAGCGGCTTGGACCGATACGTCACCGTCCCTCATCTTCAAGGCAGCGGAGGAATGGGCGAAGAGAAAGTCCTGCTCGTGGGGATCGGAGGAGATGCCGACGTATTCTACGGATTGATCGATATCGTCAGTCCGGAACGGATCTCGCTCCTCGTCCCAAGAAGCGAGAAGAATGCGCATATCGATGCTTTGCTCGATCAACAGGTGGCCAAGGTACGTGAAACCCACCGGCTCGAAGATGGCGAAGTTCGCGACATCCAGGCTTTCGGGCTGATGGCCCACCTCGATGCTTTCGAGACGTATCTCGACGGGTTCGGCTCGCGTGCGGTGGTGAACGTTTTTGTCAGCGGCCCGAAGGTTCAGGCCATCGCTGCTGCCGTGCTCGCCTGCTCCGACAGCCGCGTCCATCTCAAGGCACGAATTCCCACCTCCTATGCCCATCGTGAAGTCTCAGCGAATGGGCGGTATCATATCTATAGGCTGATTGACCTGACATCCCCTGCCTGCAGCCTTCCCGGGACGTTCTGACACGATCTTGCATTCGAGTAGCATCATGGTCCCAGTAGCCGTTCCGCCAAGCCTTCAGCGCATGTTCGTGTCGCCCGATCCGGTCGATGGGGGACTAATTCCCACTTAGAAGCTGCTCTACATCAGATCAGGGGAAATGCAGACTGGCAGAATTCCATAATTAGCGACTCAAAACATATACTCAGGCGAGACTGTTTAGCATAGAAATAGTGAGCGCTCTCCAATATGTTAGGCTCTGTCGCAGTAGCGCAACAAGCTCAGTCTTTGGATGGGTGGTATGAGGATGAGACGACTGAATGTGTACAGGCTCAGTCATTTTATCGAGGCTCTCGTTTTTGTCGTAAGCGCGTTCGGTGCGACGTGGCTTACCAGCTTTGTGAACGCGCCATGGTGGGCATATGTGATTATAGCGGCCATCACTATGGGCATGTTCGTAGCCGTGCGTCGGGTCCTTTCTGAGCCGCAACGTATGGGACTCTTGGCACACAACTCGGCAGCGACCTCTGCGTGAACCCAGGCGCCTTGAAAATGTCCCCGATGCGTCCGGATTTTTGGCGGTGATCTTCAATCAAATGCGATGAGCTGCAATTTCTGGCGACGGCCACGCTAAGGGCGGGCCTCCAGCACCATGTTGAACGGTGTCTCCGCGGCGCGACGCAATCGCTTGAAGCCGCCGCCGGTCACAACCTTGCGCAGCCTCGCCTCACCGGCCTGGGCTCCAAGCGCGAGCCCGACTTCCTGCGACACGGATGCGGGCGTGCACACGAAAGTGGAAGCGGCATAGTAAACGCGGCCGACGGGATTGAGGTTCGCCGCCAGATGATCATGCGCGAACGGCTCGACGATCATCCACGTGCCGTCCGGCTTGAGCGATCCGTGGACATGGGTGGCGGCGCCCGTCGGGTCGCCCATGTCGTGAAGGCAATCGAAGAATGTGACGAGGTCATACGTTCCGGGATAGCTCTTGGCGGCCGCCACGTCGAACCGCGTGTTAACGCCGACGCCGGCTACCTCGGCCGCCTTGCGGGCGCGCTCAATCGAGGGGGCATGATAGTCGAAGCCGACGAAGCGCGAATTGGGGAAGGCCTGTGCCATGAGCACGGTCGATGCACCATGACCGCATCCAACATCCGCGACGTCCACGCCGCGTTCGAGCTTCTCGACGACGCCCTCCAAGGCCGGCAGCCAGGAGTCGATCAGATTGGCATTGTAGCCTGGACGGAAGAACCGTTCCGTACCGCGAAACAGACACGCGCTATGATCGTGCCACCCGACGCCCTTGCCGGACTGGAATGCCTGCCTCACCTTTTCTTCATCGAGCCACAGCGCGGACAGGAACTCGAATGCGCCTGCCATGAAGGCCGGGCTGTCTTCATCAGCGAACACCAGCTCTTGCTCGGCGTTGAGATAGAATTTGTCGCTCGCTTCATCGTAGTCGACGTAACCCGCCGCCGCCTGCCCGGAAAGCCATTCCCTTACGAGGCGTTCCTGGGTGCCGGTGCGTGTCGAAAGTTCGGCGGCCGTCATCTTGCCGCCTTCGCGCAATGCCTTAAACAGGCCGAGTCTGTCCCCCAGCAGGACTCCCGCGCCCGTTGCGATCGCACCGAGATCGCCGACCATTTTCCCCAAGAATGCGTCCAACTTTTCCTGATTCGCTTCAGACATCTGAATCTCCCTTTGGGTTCAATCTCTCCAGGCGACGGAGCCGTGCTCGTCATGAGGCGCCTTGAGCATCAGATGCTCGAAGACATGCAGATATCCCCGGCGGCTCATCCGCGCTGCCGATCCTGCACCAGACCATATCGGTGACGAGCGGCGCGGTGGTCGGGAATGACAGCCACCTCCATGCCGTTGAAAAGCAGGAAATCCGTCACTTTGCCCTCGTCGGTAACCGGCGGAGCCGGAGTGGTCGTCACCAGGGCAAGCCCTGTTGCAGCAGGTATCCTTGGGCAGCCTGTCAGAACATCGATGACTCCGGTTGTGGTGCCGGGGCGGGCGATCAGGGGCCAAGTGATTGTTCCGCGGCGGCTGTATGTTGTGGTAAGGTGATCATGCGAACTCTTGTTGGTCGGTCACGTGTTTTGCGGATGACCCGCATGTACTGTGCCAAATGAGAAAACCATTCAAACGCAATCCAGTAGATCTGACTGTATCCGACATTGTCGGAATTTGGACATCGCCGAACGCGAAGCGCTCGGGGCTTGTGACGATACTTGAGCGTGCTGCTTCGGAGGAGGGATGCGCCTCGAACCGGCCGCGAGGCCTTTTTCTGGCAACGGATATTCCGGCCGGGTTAGGCCGCGAGGAAAGCGACGGTGAATAAGAGGTAGAGGACCAACCGTTTTGAGCGGGTAGTTGCCGTGTTGCGCCCCCAGGCAAAGGCCAGCACCACGGAGCAGTATTTCTGGTGGCGATACTACATCGCCTTTAAGTGCCGGTTACCCGTTTTTACCCAGTTGGCCTGGTGCATTCAGAGCGAGGTCGTTGGAAACCGCTTATTGTGGCTATGAGCAAACTCGGGATGGAGGAGTGGACCCAAAAATTGGCAAAATGCCCCAGGGAGGATTACATGGGTCGCTCATTCCCCGTACTCGTTACAGGTGCGCGTCGCTACGCAAACAGCTTGCTTTTGACTTGGCGTTTCTTGCCGTTTCGGCATCGCTCACTAATTCGGCCGCTGCCGACACCGTGAACTGGCGTCAATTCGAAGGGACCAGCATAACTTGGGCCTACGACATCCACCCCTATGCGGATGCTCTCGCTGCGCAACTTTCCGGAGTTCGAGAAGCTGACCCGGCATCAAGGTCACGCCGGAACTCTACCCAGACGATTCTTACTGGAACAAGATGACGATCCAACTGACGACGAAGTCGCCAGCATGGGATGTGTTCGGCACTGGCATTCAGCCCGCGTAGGACCTCGCTCCGAGTGGCGCCTGCTGGACAAATACCTGAGTGATCCGAAGCTTACCGATGCTGGATACGACTACATTCGGACATGATCAAGAA
Organism: Mesorhizobium sp. M2A.F.Ca.ET.046.03.2.1; assembly: GCF_003952425.1. Taxonomy (NCBI): domain Bacteria; kingdom Pseudomonadati; phylum Pseudomonadota; class Alphaproteobacteria; order Hyphomicrobiales; family Phyllobacteriaceae; genus Mesorhizobium; species Mesorhizobium sp. M2A.F.Ca.ET.046.03.2.1. The sequence continues at coordinate 3,451,915 of NZ_CP034449.1, forward strand.
GTGCGCGGCTCCTTCCTTCGCCAATGATAACTGGAACCAGGTCGTGGACGGCATCTCGTCCGGCCGCACCGCGATGACGATCGACTCAAAAATGTTCGGCTTCTGGAACGATGTTGCGGGGAAGCCGGCATCCGGCAAGATCGCCTTCGCTCCGCCGCTGCACGCACCGAGCGCCACGAGCTTGGATTCTGACATCTGGATCTGGGCTCTCGCCATGAACGCGGCTTCCGAAAAGAAGGGCACGGCCTGGCTGTTCATCCCGTGGGCCACCTCCAAGCAGGTGGCGCTCAAGGGTGCCCTTGCTGGCCAGCTCGTCAATCCGCCGCGCACGTCGACCTGGCAGGACGATACCTAGACTAAGTACGCTTCGCAGCCCGAGTTCAACAACTTCGTTGACAGCTTCAAAAAGATACAGGATCAAGCCGCGCTGGCTTTCACACCGCGTGTCGGCTTCGGCGAAGCCATGAACGCATGGGCCGTGGCGATGCAGAAGATGGCAAACGGCGATGACGTCGAGACGACGTTGAGGGCGCTTGCCGAAGAAATCCGCACTGGCCTCTGATCAAAAGGAACAGGGCAGTACTATTGCACTGCCCTGTTCCCGCCAACGGCGGAGATCACGCCGTGTCACCCCAAGCACTTAAACCCAGCGCTGCTTCGCCCGGCCGCGCCGACGATTTTTCTTGGCCGCCAAGGCGGCAGCCTGCGGCCGGGGCCACAACCGAAACGACCACGGCGATCAGTCCGTAAGCTGCCCGGGGCAGCGGAAGGGCGGAAAGCGCCTTCAGGTGGCCGCACAAGTAGGGTCTCGAGACGGACTCAGCGCGGCAGCACGCTCGATCCCATCAGCGCCTCATCGATGGCGCGCGCCGCCTGGCGGCCCTCGCGGATCGCCCAGACGACCAGCGACTGGCCGCGCCGCACGTCGCCCGCCGCATAGAGCTTTTCGACGCTGGTCCTGTAGTCCCGGTCATTGGCCTCGACATTCTTCGAGCGGCGGCTGTCAATGGCGATCTTCATCTGGCCGGCCAGTTCCGACACCGGCCCGCGAGCGGCTGGCCCGGCAAAGCCGATGGCGATGAACGCGAGATCGGCACGAATGACGAATTCGCTGCCGGCGATCGGCTTGCGCTTTTCGTCGACCTCGCAGCATTTGACCCCGGTCAGCTGGCCGTCTTCGCCGATGAACTCGAGCGTCGCCACCTGAAACTCGCGCTCGGCGCCTTCGGCCTGCGAGGACGAGGTGCGCATCTTGGTCGCCCAGTAGGGCCAGACCGAAAGCTTGTCTTCCTTTTCCGGCGGCTGCGGACGGATGTCGAGCTGGGTGACGCGGACCGCGCCCTGGCGGAAGGCGGTGCCGACGCAGTCGGACGCGGTATCGCCGCCGCCGACGACGACCACATGCTGGCCGCCGGCGAGGATCGGATGCGACGGCCACGCCACCGACTGGATCGGTTCGCCGCCGACACGCCTGTTCTGCTGCACCAGATAGGGCATCGCGTCATGCACGCCGCCGAGATCGTCGCCGGGAATGCCGGCCGCGCGCGGCGTTTCGGAACCGCCGCAATAAAGCACCGCGTCATGTTCGGCGAGCAGCTCGGCAACCGGCTTGTCGACGCCGACATTGACGCCGCAATGGAAGGTGACGCCCTCGCCCTGCATCTGCTCGATGCGCCGGTCGATATAGTGCTTCTCGATCTTGAAGTCGGGAATGCCGTAACGCATCAGCCCGCCGGGCCGGCTCTCGCGCTCATAGACATGGACGTCGTGGCCGGCGCGGCCGAGCTGCTGGGCAGCCGACATGCCGGCCGGGCCGGAGCCGATGACGGCGACGCGCTTGCCGGTCTTCTTCTCCGGCGGATAGGGCCTGATATGGCCGGTCTCGTAAGCCTTGTCGGCGATCGCCTGCTCGACCGTCTTGATGGCGACGGGAATGTCCTCGAGGTTCAGCGTGCAGGCTTCCTCGCAAGGTGCGGGGCAGATGCGGCCGGTGAATTCCGGGAAATTGTTGGTCGAATGCAGGTTGCGGATCGCATTGTCCCAGTCGCCATTGTAGACGAGGTCGTTCCAGTCCGGGATCTGGTTGTGGATGGGACAGCCCGTTGGCCCGTGGCAGAACGGAATGCCGCAATCCATGCAGCGCGCGGCCTGTTTCTCGACCTCCTTGTCCGACATCGGCAGCGTGAATTCACGGAAATGCCGGATGCGGTCGGAGGCCGGCTGGTACTTGTGCACCTGCCGGTCGATTTCGAGAAAGCCTGTTACCTTGCCCATAGTCCAGCTCCTGCTGTCCAGATGGCGCGCCTGGCGACGCCCTGCAGCTGGATCAGATGGGGCATCCCGTCCACACATGGGCCGCACCAAGTTGCCCAAAATTCGACTATGTACACTTGCCGGGCTCAAAGCTCGTGAGGGGCTCGCCATGCAGCCAGTTCTCGACTCTAATCGAAGGAGCCGGGGACTCCATCTGCAATACCACGTTGCGGTCCAAAGCTATTTCCAAAGGTTTCTGCACGAGCTGGTTTCCTCTCAGAGACGGCACACGGGTTCAGGGAGGAGCGCATCGCTCGTCTTGCCCCATTAAGTGCAGTCACAGTCACTCAGTCTCAAAAGCCATGCCAACGCGCTCAGCGCGCAGTTAGCGCCCATTGCTTCGAAAAACCTCGTCAGTGCCCAGATGTTGGTTGTAATGAACCTGACATTTGTCTGACGCTGTCAGCTTTTGGACACGCGATCACGCGCTTCGTGCCGCCAGGCCAGGCCGAGCCCTGTGTTGCCAGCGGTCGCTTCGATGATTGTACCGCCCGGCGCGAGCTGGCCACGCTGTTCGGCATTAACGATCATCGACAACGCAATGCGATCCTTGATCGATCCGCCGGGATTTTGGCTTTCGAGCTTGACGAAGAGAATTCCTGACTCCGACGTTGTACCGCTGACCAGCCGTGTTGGAGCTGAAATCAGAGGAGTTCGCCTTGGTGGAGACCTTTCGGACGCAGCGATAGCAGCCATCAACCAGCTTCTTCTAAAACACAAGGTGATCTTCTTCCGCGGCCAGGAGCATCTCGACGATGCGGAGCAGGAATTGTTCGCGCGGCGTCTGGGTAACCTTGTACCTCATCCCACGCAGGGGCCGGCAGCCGGCACGGCCTCAATCCTCAATCTCGATTCCGGCCGTGGCGGTGGCAGGGCAGACCAGTGGCATACCGATGTGACTTTCGTCGATGCCTATCCGAAATTCTCGGTCCTACGTGGCGTCGTCATTCCGGCGGCGGGGGGCGACACGATCTGGTCCAACACGCACGCCGCGTACGAGAATCTGCCGGCGCCGCTCAAAATATTGGCGGACAATCTGTGGGCTATTCATAGCAATGCCTACGACTACGCAGCCGTGCGCCCGCGCGCCACAGCCGAAGAGAAGAAGCACTTCGAGGAAGTTTTCACATCGACGATCTACGAGACCGAGCATCCGGTCGTGCGCGTCCATCCGGAAACCGGGGAGAAGTCGCTGCTGCTCGGCAATTTCGTGCAGCGCCTCGTCGGCCTTTCCAAGAGCGATTCCGCCAAACTCTACGAGGTGTTCCAGTCCTACGTCACTGCCCCGGAAAATACCGTGCGGTGGCGCTGGCAAGTAGGCGACGTCGCTATCTGGGACAACCGTGCTAACCAGCATTATGCGGTCAACGACTATGGCGACCAGCACCGGGTTGTGCGTCGCGCTACGGTTGACGGTGACGTTCCGATCGGCGTCGACGGTCGCCGCAGTATAACCCATGTCAAGGCAGCCAAGCCGGCGGCGAAGGCAGCCTGACCGTCTGAACAGGGTAAAGATGAAAACTTCGTATCGCCGCGGCCATATCGCGCTGCTTAACCGCCCCACAAAGCCTTATGATTTCCGAGAAGCAAGGCGAGTTGCGGGCTCGAGGCTTGGCCCGAAATCGAGGTCCTGCAGCGTGGCGCATGGCTCGAGTCGCTGCTCGTGGCCCCGCTGCAGCGGTACAGGTCCCCCACCGCCCCACCATCTCGCCCGCCCTGCACCTCGGATAGCGATCATTCACCGTTTGTTCATTATGATAGCGCACGATCATAACTGGACATGCTGGTAGCTCGTACATGCCTGAAGGCCCTGCGCGCCGACCCAGCGCCGGGGCCTTTTTACTTCCGCAAAATCGATTCCAGCAACGCGGGCACTTCGCAGGATGTCGGAATCCCGCGCTTGCGATGATACGCCGTACAGCGAATTGCGCGAGTCAAACGAATTTGGGTTTCTCAAATATAGAATCGTCGATACCGATCCTGATGGATCGAGCCTCGACGACGAAGTCAACCATCTTCAAACGGAATTATTCAACATTGCCGAGAGCTCCCGGTGTGCCGTCGAAGCCGACATTGGGGAGGTCAGCGGTCACCAACGATCATGGTGATCGCCAGCATCTTTCGTATTCACATAACCGTCGGCCTTGTACTTTCCCGAGGCCATGACATGAGTGGGTCTTCCAAGCACCGATTTGGCCCGGTAGGATTTGCAGGGGGCGCGGACAAGCGGATGAACAAACGGAATGATGCCGGAAAACTGCGCGCGCCTGCTGGGATTTAGCCGACCGTCGATAGGAACATAGCCCTGGTCGACGGCTTTCTGAAGGGCAAGAGTTTCGCCGACCTGGCTCAGGAACATGGCTTGTCGACAACGAGGGTGCGCCAAATCATCGAGAAGGCCGATCGGCTCGTGGGCGGCGCATTCAGACCAAGACTGAAACGTCCAACGCCTCGCCTCGGTCCGATTTCATGGTCGACTATCCCTATGTGTGCAAATGGCCGAGAAGCACCGGCTGGGTAGCGTCACGCCGCATCATTCTTTGCGGAGCTGGAGCGCGCGGGATCGCTGGAGCGGCTGGTGAAAGCGGTTGCCGGGGCGCACAACACGTGAGCTGGCGCCTCGTGTGGCAAAAGGAGAGGGCGAGAGCCCATGGCCTGCAATGAAGCGATCAAGCATTGCGATCGTGGAACCAAGCTAGTCGACCATCCGGACCGCGGCCTTCAATGCCAGCTCGCCTTGGAATCGGCCTTCCAGGAATTGGCTGAGCGCGCAGCGGAATCCGGCTGGACCGAGGAGATAGCCACGCGCTCCTCGAACTCGCCGGCGCGCGCCTCAGGAGCGACTCCGCCAATGACAGACTGAGAGGACGATTAATCGTGCCAGGGCAACGAGAGAGCGGCAGGTTCAAGAAGCTTCGCCTGAACCGATAGGAACGTCGCTGCGCCAATAAAATTGGCGGTGAAGGCTGACCGCGGCCGAGTCGGGCAAGCGAGCGAAGTGCTGAAATAAGGGCGTGAGAATCCAAGACATCGTTTGTAGAGAGCATCGAGCTTCGCGAGATTGTGGTACAGGATCGACCGCAGGTGTTCTCGCAGCGCTCGCAGAACCCGGGATTCTTCCGCGGCACCCGCCAAGGCGAAGAACGGTCAGAGTTGCACGATAACGTTTAAAAGCGAGCCTTCCTCCGAAAGTCTGCGCGCGCAGTTCCACGGTCCGATGCGCTTTCATAGCTATTCCAATCGCCGCGCCCATCCTCTCCCGGATCAGGTCCAGCGGGTCTGCAGTGCATGCGCCCCCAAAGTGGACGCCATTGGGCCGGGTGAACCGGGCTCGATTGCGCGCCGAAGGCCCGTTCCAGGCCCGGAAATCCGGGTCCGTCAGGGCGAGCGCGTGCGGGTCGAGGTAGAGAACGGCCTTGCCGAGAAAACGACCGTGCACTGGCATCGCGTGCGTGTGCCACATGCCATGGATGGCGTGCCTCACCTCACGCAGAAGCCCGCGAAAAGGCAACGGAAGATCTAGCATTTATGGGGGAAATGTTTTTTCGGAGTGCTTGACCCGCAGGAAGGGCAGGGCATGACTGCCTATCGCCCGACCCGGCCGGCCGCACTCATGACCGGCTGGGCTCGGTTAATCCTGCATGCCGCGCCCATGAGGTTGCGCTCTGTCGGGAGTGCGTCGAGCACAACGACGAGATGTAGTTCACGATCTTTGAAACGCGTGTCAACCATCCAAAGTGTGGATGCCTTTCATCGAAACAAACGATTTCATCAATGTTCTGGAATCCTGCATGGGCAGAACAGAAACCGCCCGAAAGGAGATTTTTCATGCGCTCTACCGGGCAGTGGAGTGCTGGGAAAGGGAGTTGCAACTGACCGGGTCCGACTTCTTCCGAGTCTATGGACAGACTGGGAGACGCGCACGGTGTAGCGGCTCACATCGTCATACTGCACCTACGCCACACACCGGCCGGACCTGATCCGGCTTTATGAGCATTGGGCTTTGTCAGTTGCCCAAGCGTGATGGCTTTCGCGACGCGGCGCGCCTCAGGAACTGAGCCGCGTCCAGGTCGAAACGCGGGAAAGAAAGACAGGAAACAGAATGGCCGATCAATTCGCAACGGACGTCATTGCCCTGATCAAGAAACGCGCCGAGTCGGAGAGCGGTGAGGGAATGCCTGCGTCATTCGTCGGCGAGATAACAATCGCCACGGAACTGGACGCGCTCGGGTTTGATTCGCTGGGTTTGGCGGACGTCCTCTGGGATGTGGAGCAGGCCTACGGCATCAAGATCGACATGAACACGGCCGATGCCTGGTCCAATCTCAAGAATGTCGGCGACGTCGTGGAAGCCGTCCGCGGCTTGCTTGCGAAGGAGGCTTGAATGGACAGGCGCGTCGTTATCACCGGAGTGGGCGGCCTGTGCGGACTGGGCACCGACGCCGCCTCTATGTGGAAAGAGATGCGCGAAGGCCGCTCCGCCATCGGCCCGATCGCCAATTCCGAGCTTCATGACCTGGAGGGCATGACCGGCGCTGAGATCAAGGCGCTGCCCCAGCACGACATCAACCGGGGGCATCTCATCTCCATGGACCGCTTCAGCTTGCTCGCCGTGCTTGCAGCGCGCGAAGCCATGCGGCAGGCCGGACTTTCCTGGGACGAGGGGAATGCCCATCGCTTCGGCGCGACAGTGGGCGTCGGATTTACCGGTTCATACGCAACAGAACAAACTTACCGCTCACTGCTTTTGGGTAGCGCAATCCGTGCTGAACTCTTCACTGGAGTAAAGGTGATGCCCAGCGCCGCTTCCGTCCATCTTAGCTTGAGCCTCGGCTTGCGCGGGCCGGTCTTCGGGGTGACCTCCGCATGTGCCTCGGCCAACCATGCGATCGCCTCGGCGGTGGACCAGATCAAGCTGGGCCGGGCCGACGTAATGGTTTCCGGAGGCAGCGACGCACCCTTCGCATGGGGCGTGCTGAAAGCATGGGAAGCAATGCGCGTGCTTTCACCCGATACCTGCCGGCCCTTCTCCGCCGATAGGAAGGGCCTGGTGCTGGGCGAGGGTGCGGGCATGGCCGTGCTGGAAAGCTACGAGCATGCCACGAGGCGTGGTGCCACAATTCTTGCCGAGATCGCCGGCGTCGGCCTTTCCGCCGATGCCTTCCACATTGCCGCGCCATCTGTCGAGGGGCCAGCGTCGGCGATGCGCGCCTGCCTTGCCGATGCCGGGCTGAATGCCGAGGACGTCGACTACCTCAACGCGCACGGCACCGGTACCAAAAGCAATGATCAGACTGAAACGGCGGCGATCAAGCGTGTGTTTGGAAACCACGCTTATTTGATGTCCATCTCTTCCACCAAGTCCACGCACGCGCATTGCCTCGGCGCAGCGAGCGCGCTTGAAATGATCGCCTGCGTGATGGCAATCCAAGAGGACGTCGTGCCGCCGACCGCCAACTATCGCGAGCCAGATCCCGCTTGCGACCTCGACATCACACCCAATGTGCCGCGCGAGCGCAAGGTGCGCGTCGCCATGAGCAACGCCTTCGCCATGGGCGGTACGAACGCAGTTCTGGCATTCAGGCAGGTGTAGAAGCCATGCAAGACGCCTCATTTGAGGTCACCTGTCGTATCTAGCTGCTTGCCGGACCACTATGTGAAGCGAGCGCTATTGGCTGCCTCTGCGATGCGGGAATTGGCAGCGGACGTCTCACGATCAAACAGGCATCTGCTTGTAGAATTCTTTTAATCGTGAAGCGGCGCGAGTGCGCTATCCGTTGAGGTGAGCAAGGCCGGCGCCCTGGGTGAGCGCTGGTGTCGGGTGGTGGAAAGTACAGGGGGAGCTGTGTGGCCCCCTCTTTCTCGGCCTCGACGATGTGCGAAGGAGCCTGTGCGGCGAACGGGCCGACGCCCCAGGCTCAGAACCTGGGCGAACCTAACTCCCGCCAAAGGACAGCCCAGAGCTGGATACACGAAAGAGATACTGAACCCGCGAATCAGATTCTGATCAATCGTCGTGTCTGAGCTCCGCTCGGCTCTTACGGAGATAATCGCGCGGCCCGGCAACGGCCGCGCGTGCCGCGGGCGTGAGCTTTGCGCTTCGTCAGAAGTGCCTCGAGCGTGACGACGATAATTGACCAGCCATATGGAACGCATTCGCCCAGTTATCCAAAGCGTGGATACCTTTCATCTAAACAAAGGATTTTACCGTTTTTGCTGCAGGTCCCATAGAGGCGCTTCAAGTTGGAAAGATAGGTAGTTCCCATGGTTGCGTTGGATCCGAGGAGCATCATCTGGTGTGCGGGGCGCACAAAGTCAGTCGCATCTGCATTACGGCTTGGTCTTTCGGCGGTCTCCCCAAGTTACGCCCCGTTGGTGCGATGCCAATTATTTAACCAATGCTTGGACATTTATCTCAACCAGACAGCTCCAAGGTGAGGTCTTCCATGCGCCCGAATGTCGATTGGAAGTTGTGCTGGGAAAATGAGCTGCAACTGGCCGACCATGTCGAACTCTCCGACTTTTTTCGAAAGACCTATGGACGGACTGGCGCCTTCAACGCGGAGCCATTCGAAGGCGGCCGCAGTTGGGCCGGCGCGAGGCCGGAATTCCGCGCAATCGGCTACGACGCGCATGGGGTAGCGGCTCACATCGGCATGCTGCGGCGCTTCATCAAAGTTGGCGAGGTCGACTTGATCGTCGCTGAATTGGGCCTGTACGCGGTTCGTCCGGATCTTGAAGGGCTCGGAATCGGTTTTTCGATGCGCGTGGCGTACCCAGTGCTCCATCAGTTGGGTGTTCCATTCGCTTTCGGCACGGTTCGGCACGCGCTGCGAAACCATGTCGAAAGATTCTGCAGAGCCGGCCTCGCGAACATTGTGTCGGGCGTTCGCGTACGATCGACCCGTCCAGATGTGCATCCCGACCTGCCGCCCACGCGCCTGGAAGACGTACTCGTGTTGGTTTCGCCGATCGGACGCTCGATGGACGAGTGGCCGTCCGGTACCCTGATCGACCGGAACGGTCCGGAACTATGAAGCCTCTGGACTACATATGCGAAGGGCAGAGTGACAATGCCGATGGCACTGCAGAGCGCAGCGTCTATCTGACGTTTGACGATGGTCCCAATTCATTTTTCACACCGCAGATACTCAATGTGCTGGCGCAACATCAGGTGACGGCGACCTTCTTCGTTGTTGGGGCCTACGCGGCCGACGAGCCGGAACTCGTTCGCCGAATTATTACAGACGGGCACGGTATAGCCAACCACACGATGACTCATCCGGACCTGGCCAAATGCGGGTCCGTCGAAGTCGACTGCCAGATAGTTGAGGCAAACAGAGTCATAGGGATGGCTTGCCCGCAGGCCATGGTTCGGTACTTTCGTGCACCGTATGGCATCTGGACCGAAGAAGTAATCGCTGCATCAGCGGGTGCGGCATTGGCGCCCGTCCATTGGTCCATTGATCCACGCGACTGGTCTCGCCCCGGCGTTGACGCCATCGTCGACAGAGTGCTCGCCGATATCCGGCCGGGCGCAATCGTGCTGTTGCACGACGGGTGCGCTCCCGACGAATTGCAACCAGGCAATCAAGCCAGTCTGCGCGACCAGACGGTGACAGCGTTGTCACGCCTAATTCCAGAATTGCACGGCCGCGGATTTGTAATCCGATCACTTCCTCAACACCCCTGAACAAACAGAGATCCTATGGACCTTCTCACCACAGCCAGTACTGTTGCCGTTTCGTCTTATGCGGTGCTCTCGACTGTTTACAGAGGCATGCAAGCGGTCTACTCCCAACCGGAAAATGTTACGCCGCCGTCGGAAAGCTTGTTCGGATCCGACCGTTGGCCGAGCGTGGATGTCATTATCCCCTGCTACAATGAGGACCCGCGCACACTCGCGGCGTGTTTAGCTTCCATTGCAAATCAAGATTACGCCGGAACATTTCAGGTCTATCTGGTTGACGACGGTTCTGGAAATCGTAATGCCGTCATCCCGGTACATCACGCCTACGAGGGCGACCCGAGATTCAATTTCATTCTGCTCCGCGAGAATGTTGGCAAACGCAAGGCGCAGATCGCCGCCATCCGCCGCTCATCTGGAGATTTCGTGCTCAGCGTCGACTCTGACACGACACTTGCGTCCGACGTCATCACAAAGCTTGCAGTAAAAATGCGGGATTCCATGGTCGGAGCGGCCATGGGCCAGCTGACGGCATACAACCGCAGCGACACTTGGTTGACCCGATTGATCGATATGGAATACTGGCTGGCTTGCAATGAGGAGCGCGCGGCGCAAGGTCGCTTTGGTGCGGTCATGTGCTGCTGCGGCCCATGTGCAATGTACCGCCGGTCTTGTCTCCTTTCTCTGCTGGATCAATACGAGACGCAGCTGTTCAGGGGGAAACCAAGCGACTTCGGTGAAGACCGTCATCTTACGATCCTCATGCTGAAAGCAGGCTTTCGAACCGAGTACGTTCCAGGTGCCGTCGCGGCGACAGTCGTTCCGGACAAGATGGGACCTTATTTGCGCCAACAACTCCGCTGGGCACGAAGCACCTTCCGGGACACGATGCTTGCGCGAGGTCTACTGCGTGGCCTGGATCGCTATCTAACTTTGGATGTGATGGGAGAGAATCTCGGCCCATTGTTGCTCGGCATCGCGGTAGTAACGGCGCTCGGTGAGCTACTATTTTCACATACAGTAAATTGGTGGACGGTGCTGGCTATTGTCACGATGACCATAATCAGATCTACGGTGTTATCTTTCCGCACTCGGCAGCTTCGATTCATCGGCTATTCAATGCACGCGTTAATCAGGATATTCCTGTTGATCCCCTTGAAGGCTTACGCCCTGTGTACATTGAGCAATAGCGATTGGCTGTCGCGTAAAAGTGTTCCCCTGCCCAACAGGAGCACAAAGGAAATCACAAGCGCGATGCCGCTTGCCGGAGCAAATGCTGCGGGCAATTCTGGAATTGCGGAGTCACTTCATACTGCAGATCTTTCGCTCACAGCTGGTGAAGTCTGACGGCCTTGCAGCGCCGAGTGACCGAGTAAGTTGTGTCAGTCGACACGGGGTGAAGCTTTCGAGTTACCTATGGTCAGAACGGGAACTATCTGGAAGCGACACGTGGCATCTTGACGTTATTCTTTGGCGGAAGCGATACACGCGTCGCTCCGGCCGCGACTTTCCAAAGGTGCCATCTCAAGGCGGTGGCCTGCTCTGAACCAGAATTCGCAAGTAAGCTGCCGGTGGCCAATCGGACTCATTCCGCTTGAGATAGACGCATGTCCAATGTAGCAATCGACCTTACCGGCGTAACCAAATTATTCGGAAACAAGCTCGTTGTGGACGGGCTGTCCTTCACCGTTGCATCGGGAGAGTGCTTCGGTCTGCTGGGGCCGAACGGCGCAGGCAAGAGCACGATTGCGCGTATGCTCCTCGGTATGACCCGGCCTGACGCGGGTGATATAACAGTCCTCGGTCTACCAGTGCCGGCACGCAGCCGCTTGGCCCGCAAGGGCATAGGCGTGGTCCCGCAGTTCGACAATCTCGACCTGGAATTTACGGTACGCGAGAACCTGTTGGTGTTCGGGCGCTACTTCGGCATGAGTACAAGAGAGATCAACGCCGTCATCCCACGGCTCCTCGAGTTCGCTCGCCTTGAGAGCAAGGCGGATTCACGTGTCGGCCTGCTATCCGGCGGGATGAAGCGGCGCCTGACGCTGGCACGTGCTCTGATCAACGACCCCCAGTTGCTTGTGATGGATGAGCCCACGACCGGCCTCGACCCGCATGCCCGCCATCTGATCTGGGAGCGACTTCGTTTCCTGCTGGCGAGCGGAAAAACGATCATTTTGACCACCCATTTCATGGAAGAGGCTGAGCGGCTTTGTGATCGGCTGTGTGTTCTCGAGCGGGGACGCAAGATCGCCGAGGGCAGTCCTCATGCGCTGATCGACGAGTACATTGGGTGCAACGTGATCGAGATCTTCGGCGGCAATCCACAGGAGCTGATTTCGCTGATCAGACCGTACGTTCAGCGTGTCGAGGTAAGCGGCGAGACGCTCTTTTGCTATGCGCCTGAGCCGGAGGATGTGCGCATCCAGCTTCGCGGTCGAGCGGGTCTGCGTATTCTAGAGCGTCCACCCAGTCTGGAGGACGTTTTCTTGAGGTTAACCGGACGTGAGATGGAGAAGTGAGCAATGGGTGAACGTTTTGCGGCCGCTCTACCCGCCAACGCCTGGAACTGGATCGCGGTGTGGCGCCGCAATCATCTGGCATGGAAGAAGGTGGCATTTGCTTCAATGCTCGGCACCCTTGCTGATCCGATGATTTACCTTTTCGGGCTCGGCACTGGCCTTGGACTGTTGGTAGGCCGCATCGAAGGTGCATCCTACATCGCCTTTCTGGCAGCCGGCATGGTTGCGACGAGCGCGATGACAGCATCAACCTTCGAAACAATTTACGCGGTTTTCGGTCGAATGCGCGATCAGGGCACTTGGGAAGCAATCCTGCACACACAACTTACCCTCGGCGACATCGTTCTCGGTGAATTGACCTGGGCAGCCACAAAGGCCTTTCTGGCCGGTACGACAATTGCGATTGTTGCCGCCGCGCTAGGTTATGCCGCGTGGACGTCGGTTCTCTACGTGCTGCCGGTCATCGCTCTCACCGGGTTCGCCTTTGCGAGCCTGGCCATGCTCGTCATCGCGCTCGCGCCCAGTTATCACTATTTTATTTTCTATCAGACGCTTGTCATCACACCCATGCTGTTCCTTTCGGGCGCGGTTTTTCCAGTCGGCCAATTGCCAGGAGTGTTTCAGCAGATTGCGGCCTTCTCGCCGCTGGCGAATTCTATCGATCTAATCCGTCCGGTGATGCTCGGCCGCCTGGGCGACAATGTAGGGCTGCATATAGGCGCACTTTGCATGTTCGCTGTATTGCCTTTTTTTCTGTCGGCTGGACTGTTTCATCGACGACTAATGCGTTGACGCTTACCTACGCCCATCAACGAGAAGGAGGTCCGCAATGCCGGATTGCAAACTGCCCCCAGCGGCCCGGAGGCATGCGTGTGCCAGGAATCGCGAGTGGTACAACAACGCCGAAGCCGGGCGCCACCCAGCCGCTGCAGGCACGCGCCCATCTTCGCGACCACACCTCGGAGTACAGGCTGGGTGGTGAGGCGCGCGGACCCACCCGGAGCGTTCAAGCGATAGCAGCCAAGCTTCTTGTGCGCGTCCCCAGACCGTCGCGGCCATTATTTAGTTGGATACACATGCAATGACCCACAACGAACCAACTCCTGAGCCTTTTGTGATCCTTGCTATGCCAAGGACCGGAACACACTATTTAGAAGAATTGCTAAACGAGCATCCGACCGTTCTGAGTAACGGTGAGTTGCTAAACGAATATGATCCCAATTGGCCCAGCACGGATCGCCTGCTAGGCACGGATCGCGAGCTTCTTGAGCTTGCCTATGTGCGCTGCCCTATGCGCGACTACAAGAATGTGACGCATCTTGGCTGCAAGATCAATGAACCTCAGTTTCGCGAGCGTCCAGCATTCTTTGCGGAATTAGCTCGTTGGCCAGCACTCAAGGTCATCCTCGTTGTTCGCCGAAACGTATTGGAATCGCTCCGATCCTTTGTGCAGGCCAGGGAAAGCGGTCAGTGGCTGAAGTTCAGCTCGGACAACGATACCGCTCGGCCACCGAGCGTCAGGTTGTCAATCGCCGACTGTGAGGCTTATTTCAAAGCCGCCGACGATTTTCACGCTCGCGTTATGGACTCCTTCACGTCGACCAACCTGCTTGTAATGGAATACGAGAGCCTACTTCACGAACCTGCCCAATGCTTGGGAGCGGTTTGGGATTTCCTGGGCGTTCCAGCGCTTGAGCCATCAGATAACGCCATCTTGCAGCGCCAGGAAACGCGACCGCTTGATCAAACGGTGGAGAACTTTGACGAGTTGCGGATTCACTTCGCACGCGGACCTTATTCAAGATTTTTTGACCTCGGAGATTCAATGCGCTCCTACGCTTAATCGCTTGTACCGCGTGCTCTGATGGGCGTGTAGGATATCCTGCAGTTTGCGCGCATTCCGTTCCAAAACTGACAAACCAAAGTCACCAAGGCAACCGGCAGTCGATCTGCGGCGAACATCAAAGGGCACGGGCGCAAGGCGACCTGGTCAATTCCCTCTCTGATGAAGCACTTCCTCAGACGCGATCTTTGGCGAGCCTCGAGTGCAGAATTCCGGCAAGGTGGAGGGTTCCAGTGCGCAACTGCACCAATCTCGCTGGACGGGACAGGCGTCCAGTTGGCACGGCGCTTGCTCCGAGATGACAGCAGCGCTCGACCGGAGCGCAGCATGGGAGAAGGAGGAGCCCCCACCCCGATCCGGTCAGGGAGAGAGAAACGATGTTGGTTCCAAGAGTCCCCCGCGCGATCGCAGCGCCCCGCAAGCGCCATTTTGCCCGGACCTACGTGCAGGTACTTGCCGCCATGGTCCTTGGAGCCGCAATTGGCTACCTCTATCCGGAAACCGGCCAAAGCCTGAAGCCGCTCGGCGATGCCTTCATCAAAGTCATCAAGATGATTATCGCACCTGTCATCTTCCTGACAATTGCGACCGGCATTGCCGGCATGAGCGATCTGCAGAAGGTCGGCCGAGTTGCCGCCAAGGCGATGGTTTATTTCCTTACCTTCTCGACGCTTGCACTCGTTGTCGGGCTGATTGTCGCGAATATCGTTCAGCCTGGCGCCGGCCTCAACATCGATCCGGCCTCGCTCGATGTCGAAGCCGTTAAGGGCTATGTGGCCACGGCTCACGAGCAGTCCGTGACCAGCTTCCTGATGAACATCATCCCGTCAACGATTGCCAGTGCCTTCGCGGAAGGCGACATCCTGCAAGTCTTGTTCTTCTCGGTCTTGTTCGGCATTGCTCTGGCGATGACCGGAGAGACGAGCAGGCCGGTCGTTACCTTTCTCCAGGCGCTCACCGCCCCCATTTTTAAGCTCGTCGGCATTCTGATGAAGGCTGCACCCATCGGCGCCTTCGGCGCTATGGCCTTTACGATCGGCAAATACGGAATCGGTTCGGTGGCCAACCTCGCGATACTGGTCGCGACGTTCTATCTGACCGCCTTCCTCTTCGTGTTCGGGGTTCTCGGCGTGGTCTGCCGCTGCAACGGCTTCTCGATCTTTTCTCTTGTCCGCTACATCAAGGACGAGCTGCTGCTTGTCCTGGCAACGTCCTCCTCGGAGGCCGCGCTGCCCTCGCTCATGGAGAAGATGGAGAAGGCCGGCGCCGCGCGTTCGGTCGTAAGTCTCGTCATCCCTACTGGATACTCATTCAATCTGGACGGCACCAATATCTACATGACGATCGCCGCCCTCTTCATCGCGCAGGCGACGAACACAGATTTGTCAATTGCCGATCAGATCCTCCTGCTGCTAATTGCGATGCTTTCCTCGAAGGGTGCGGCAGGCGTCACCGGCGCCGGCTTCATCACATTGGCCGCTACTCTGTCTGTCGTGCCGAGTGTTCCCGTTGCCGGAATGGCTCTAATTCTTGGCGTGGACCGCTTCATGTCGGAATGCCGCGCGCTGACGAATTTAGTCGGTAATGCGGTGGCATCGCTCGTTGTCGCTCGCTGGGAAGGCGAATTGGACCAGTCCCGGATGGAAGCCGCTTTCCGCGGTTAGGGTTACATCAAACGGGCTCCCCGCAAGCAAGCAATAGCGCGACGTGTAAGTCACGGCCTTCACAGCAGTCGAATTGCCGGCCTCCAAAGAGCGCTGGAAATAGTGTACTAACGCGGAGAGTAATACAACACCATGAAGCCCCTAAGCAAACGAACGGTTCACGGAAACTCATCTGGGTCCGCATGGAGCGCTGTTCGTCGAATGCGTTATCAACCGTGGGGTGTGGTAACTATTTCAGCTTGCCGCCCCAAGCCGTCGCGGGATCGCACCGGATGACGGAGGACCGGCCGATCAGAATCGCTAGGGGAAAGCGCGTCACAATTGCCGATCTCGCCCGCGAAGCCGGAGTCAGCGTAGCAACAGTCGATCGGGTTCTGAACGTCCGCCTTCCGGTGCGAGAGGAGACCGCCCAGCGGGTCCATGCGGCCGCGCACGCGATCGGCTATCATGCTGCCGGTCTCATCAAACAGCGCTTGCAGCAGCACCTGCCGCACTACAAGCTGGGCTTCATCTTGAGAAAACCTGCCCACGATTTTTACCAAGATTTCGCTCGCAATATTGAAGAGTCGGTCAGTATGGCTAAATCCTTCCACGGCCTTCCGATCATCGAGTTCGCGCAGTCACATTTGCCGCGTGACCTGCTCCCGCTTCTTAAGGACCTTGGAAGCCGCTGCCAGGCGATCGCCATGGTGGCGGCCGATCACCCGAAAATCACAGCATCAGTCGAGGAGCTCAAGGCGAAAGGTATCCCGGTATTTTCGCTGTTATCCGACTTCGCCGATGGCGTGCGCGAGGGCTACATCGGCCTCAACAACAGCAAGGTCGGACGGACTGCCGCTTGGGTGTTTTCCAAGGCCGCAAAACGGCCCGGCAAGGTGGCGGTGTTTGTCGGAAGCCATCGCTTCCAGGCGCATGCGACGCGGGAAACGGCCTTTCGTGCCTATTTTCGTGAGAACGCGCCCAAATTCGAGGTGCTTGATCCGCTCGTGAACCTTGATGAACGGCAGCTCACTTACGAAAAATTGCTGGATCTTATGCAGCGGGAACCAGAGCTCGTCGGCTTCTATATGGCCGGCGGGGGTATAGAGGGAGCAATTTCCGCGCTCCGAGAAGAGGGGAGCGGTCAGGATCTCGTCGCGATCGTGAGTGAAATGACGCCGCAGTCACGTGGGGCGCTTGCGGATGACATCTTGACGATGGCGGTCGGCACGCCAATGCGCCGACTTTGCCAGGAGCTGATAATGGCAATGGAGCGGGCCATCAAAGCCGGCGTCGCGGAGAGCCCGGGGCAGACATTTCTGCCGTTCGACATTTATCTTCCGGAAAATATTTGACCTTGATGGATTTCTATCATGAGCGCCCATTTTCCTTTCACCGATGAAAGGAAAGCTCGATTGACTCGGCCGTCTCTGTCCGATCTGTGAACCGGCGTGGTTCCGTCTTGAAAGAAGCCGGATGCCGAAATGGCAGCCGCGCTTCATGGAAGGAAAGTCAAGCAATGCGCCAGGTATCGCCCCGCTTTGCACTCGATCACATGGCGGCGCCCCGCCTTGACGTCAGTGCGCTTTTCGCGCTTGCCCGTGACCAAGGCCTGACCGACGTCCAAATCCGTTACCCTCATTTCAGCAATCCTGTCGCACGCGGCATTCCGGCTGCGGACGTTCGGTTTGCCGCTACCGAAGCGGGCGTCACGATCATCTCTGTCAACGCCTTGCAGCGGTTCAACGACTGGACTCCAACGCGTCAGGCCGAGGCAAGCAACCTCGCCGATTATGCGACGGCGTGCGGGGCAGAGACGCTCGTGTTGGTGCCGGCCAACCGCAGCTCGTGGCCCACCAATAGCGAGCGCCAGGACAATCTTCGTTTCGCTCTAAACGAGATCAAGCCAATCCTCCAGTCGCGGGGTCTGATCGGTCTCATCGAGCCGCTGGGTTTCCGAACCTGCTCGCTTCGATCAAAGAAGGAAGCGGCCGAGGCCGTTGCCGCGGTTGATGGCCAGTCCGTCTTTCGCCTCGTGCACGACACGTTCCACCACACCCTGGCCGGGGAGACATGCCTGTTCTGCGAGCTTACCGGCCTGGTGCACATTTCAAGCGTAAACGACCCGACCTTCTGGATTTACCCCGATCGCTTTCTTGCAGGTTCCGACAATGGCAGCCAGATTCAGGCGCTGCTGGATGGCGGCTACGCGGGACCTTTCTCGTTCGAGCTGATCGAGGAAGTCCATTCTCTGGACGATCTCGCAGGCGCACTTGCCGCCAGCATCGACTTTATCCGGCGAGGGCTATTGTCGTCAAAGTAGATGGTGACAGGTGTAGTGACTATAGGTGCGCCTGAATTTTCCGAGGGTTCACAGCGGGGCAGCCATCCGAGATGCCTCCTGTATCATTATCTCCCGCATCCAGATGCTTGCCGGATCGCTATTGTGGAGGGCCGGCCATTGGAGGGTCTCGGTGAATGTGGGAAATGGCAGCGGAAGTTCGATAACCCGCAGGGGGAACGTTTTTTCGAAATGCCTGACCAGCCGTAAGGGCATGGTCGCTATACGAGCTGTGCCGGACACCATAGGTGGAATCATGCTGAAGCCCTGCACGGCGACCTCGACACGTCTCTTAAGGCCATGCTCAAGCAAAAACCATTCCTCGATAGACGGCTTCATCGTACGCCCGAACCTGACCGCGACGTGCCTCATCGACATGTATCTCTCGAATGTAAGCTGCTGTGGCAGCTGCTTGTTTGTGGGACAGCCTACGCACACGAGCTTCTCGTCAAACAGCGCAATGCTTGAATGCACACTCGACGTGAACATATCCGGTAGAATTAGAAAATCGACGTCACCGCGCCGGAGAAGCTCATCGGGGCTATCGTCGACAGGCAGCAGTTCGAAGCTGACGGCGGGGGCTTCCCGTGAAATACGCTCCACAAGCTTTTCGAAAAACACGAGCGTGACGAAATCGGAAAGAATGATCCTGAAGAGGCGATCGGCTCGAGCTGGGTCAAACGGATCCGAAGAAATAATCGAGCACTGGATGTGCTGGAGAGCGTCGCGAACTGCGGGGGCAAATGCTGCCGCACGCGGGGTTAGAAATCGTTCGCGACCTCTTATCGTAAACAGTTCATCGCGGAAATAATCGCGCAGTCGGGCGACGGCCGCACTCATGGCGGGCTGACTCAGGTTGATCCTGCGTGCCGCCGCCGAGAGATTACGCTCCGTCAGGAGTGCGTCGAGCACAACGAGGAGATTTAGATCAAGTCCTTTGAAACGCATGTCATCAGCCATCCATGGGATGGATGCCTTTAACCGAAACAAACGACTTTAACAATTTAGCATTCTTGCAATCTTTTGTCGCAAAAAGTTTATGATGGATGACGTTAAGGTCCGACATATGAGCCGCGTGATCTGCCGAAGCGAGCAATCGTTCGTACTGTGCAGGTCAGAGATTGGCAGTTTGAAACGCCGGGCCGATGGCGCCGGGCTATCAACCAGCGTCTTCGGCGGCCCCGACCTAGCTGGGCGTGGAATCTAATAGGGTGCACCTTTCCAGTCCGAGGCGACTGATGGGCGGTTTGATCCTAAGCTGCCGTGAGGCCTGTGCCAATTGTATCGGCGAGCCAATGCAGCAGTCCGGCAGCGTTTTTGAGAGCTGTTGTAGGCTCGGCCTAAGCCCATTGGCGCAAGCCTATCTGAACGAAGCGCTTGGCCTTGCCGCTATCCGGTATGTGATCTGTGGTGTCTTCTCGTCCTGCTGTTCTTGTTTTGGAACGCCCTTATGGTGAGCCCATCCGGGACGTGGGGCACCGGGAGCACAAAGGTGCAGGCAGGCCGTCAATAGACCGTGGGCTGAGAGCCCGAGCTCGTTACATGGCCGCCCCTGGCGACTTTCCCGGATGCGCTGCGAGCGCGGATCAGTAGATGTCGTGTTGCCCGCCAGCTCCCGTCTTTGACCGAGCCAAGAAGGAGGAACGGGCATGCTTATCATCGGACTGGATATTCACCGCGCCTTCGCCGAAGCAGTGGCATGGGAGGAGGGCAGGCTCAGGCGACTCGGCCGCGTCGACATGCGGCGCGATCTGCTGGCGGCGTTCGCCGCGAAGCTGTCGCCGAACGATGTCGGGGTGATCGAGGCCACCGGCAGCGCGACGTCCGCTGCAGCTGTGATTGCGCCGCATGTGAAGAAGGTGGGGATCGCCAAGCCGAAACAGGTGTTTATCGTTGCCTATGCCAAGATCAAAACGACGATCGACGCCGACGTTCTTGCGCAGCTCTATGCCAGCGGCTTCTTGCCAGAAGTCTGGATTGCGGACGAGCCGACGCAGGCTCTGCGTCGACAGGTGACACGGCGCAATCAGATTGTCCGACAGAGATCTCGATTGAAGAGCGTCATCCAGTCGATCCTTCATAGCCACCTGATCCGTCCTGCCCGCATGCCGACCTGTGCGGCGCCAAGGGTCGGACCTGGTAATCGAGCAGGTCGTACCGCAGGACGAGCGCCTCGCGATCGATGGGCATCTGCGCGAGTTCGACCGATTGGGCGAAGACCTCCAGGTCATCGAACGCGATCTTGTCCGCTCGGCTCTCGAGGATGAAGGCGTGAAGCGGCTGATGACCATTCCCGGCGTCGACATCACCGTCGCGCTGGCGATGAAGGGCGGCGATCGGCGACGTGTCGCGCTTCGACGATCCGCAGAAGCTCGTGACCTATCTCGGGTTGAACCCAAGCGTCCAGCAGTCCGGCCAGGTCCGGCCTACCATGGGCGGATCACCAAGCAGGGCCGTGGTCATGCGCGCGGCATGCTCGTCGAGGCGGCCTGGGCGGCCGCTCGTGCTCCCGGACCGTTGCGAGCCTTCTCCCTGCGGCGTGCGAGCCCGGCGCGGACAGCATGTCGCGGCCGTGGCAACCGCACGCAAACTCTCTGTCGTGATCTGTCATCTGTTGAGAAGGGCGAGAGTTACGCGTAGGCTCGACCCTCCCTGCATGCCAAGAAGCTTGCGCGATGTGGAACTCAAGGCCGGGAGCAAGGCTGTGCGCGGCCAAAAGGGAGCGCACGCCTACAACATAAAGAGCCACCGGGAAGAAGAGCGCCGCTGGGTGGAGCAGGCCGAGGGCGCCTATGCACGCCTCGTCGCCGGTTGGAACCCACGAGGTCCGAAGAGGGTAGGCACGGATGCCGCAAACCGGGCGCCCAGCTTGGCATAAGGGCTACGTGGCCTCAGGAAGCGTCGTCGCCAATGCAGACCATGGACGAATTCCCAGCCGATGCCGAGATGCCGGTCGACCGTGCCTGTCGCCGTCCGGTGATGCGATGCCCCCGAGCGGATGAGTTCGCCCCGGATGCTCCCGGTCACGACGCACGGGTTCGGGTTCCAAGGCGCTCAGTTTTGTTCGCGCCCAATCGGTGTAGGACGCGGCAGAAAATACGAGCGTGACGAAATCGGGAAGAATGATCCTGAAGCGGCGATTCGGTAGAGCCGGGTCAAACTATCCGACGAAATAAACGAGCACTGGATGGGCGGGAGAGCGTCGCGAACTGGAGGGCAAGAGCTCCCGGACGCAGCGTTAAGTTTGAATACCTCCGCGGACATGGTCGCGAGCTTATCGCGCAAATAATCGAGCAGCCGAGCGCCGGCCGCACTCATGACCGGCTGGGCTCGGTTAATCCTGCATGCCGCGCCCATGAGGTTGCGCTCTGTCGGGAGTGCGTCGAGCACAACGACGAGATGTAGTTCACGATCTTTGAAACGCGTGGTCAACTATCCAAAGTGTGGATGCCTTTCATCGAAACAAACGATTTCATCAATGTTCTGGAATCCTGCATGGGCAGAAGCACCTGACGCACACCGATGCCCCCACTGCCTCATGGCGTGGCGAGCGTCTTAAGAAACCGCCCGAAAGGAGATTTTTCATGCGCTCTACCGGGCAGTGGAGTGCTGGGAAAGGGAGTTGCAACTGACCGGGTCCGACTTCTTCCGAGCCTATGGACAGACTGGGAGACGCGCACGGTGTAGCGGCTCACATCGTCATACTGCACCTACGCCACACACCGGCCGGACCTGATCCGGCTTTATGAGCATTGGGCTTTGTCAGTTGCCCAAGCGTGATGGCTTTCGCGACGCGGCGCGCCTCAGGAACTGAGCCGCGTCCAGGTCGAAACGCGGGAAAGAAAGACAGGAAACAGAATGGCCGATCAATTCGCAACGGACGTCATTGCCCTGATCAAGAAACGCGCCGAGTCGGAGAGCGGTGAGGGAATGCCTACGTCATTCGTCGGCGAGATAACAATCGCCACGGAACTGGACGCGCTCGGGTTTGATTCGCTGGGTTTGGCGGACGTCCTCTGGGATGTGGAGCAGGCCTACGGCATCAAGATCGACATGAACACGGCCGATGCCTGGTCCAATCTCAAGAATGTCGGCGACGTCGTGGAAGCCGTCCGCGGCTTGCTTGCGAAGGAGGCTTGAATGGACAGGCGCGTCGTTATCACCGGAGTGGGCGGCCTGTGCGGACTGGGCACCGACGCCGCCTCTATGTGGAAAGAGATGCGCGAAGGCCGCTCCGCCATCGGCCCGATCGCCAATTCCGAGCTTCATGACCTGGAGGGCATGACCGGCGCTGAGATCAAGGCGCTGCCCCAGCACGACATCAATCGCAAGCAGTTCGTCTCCATGGCCCGCTTCAGCTTGCTCGCCGTGCTTGCAGCGCGCGAAGCCATGCGGCAGGCCGGACTTTCCTGCGACGAGGGGAATGCCCATCGCTTCGGCGCGACAGTGGGCGTCGGCGGCTTGGGCTGGGATGTGATGGAGGAAACTTACCGGGCCCTCCTTTTGGACGGCGCGAGGCGAGTTGGCATCCTCGCTGTACCCAAAACGATGCCAAGCGCCGCCGCCGGCCAGGTGAGCTTGAGCCTCGGCTTGCGCGGGCCGGTCTTCGGGGTGACCTCCGCATGTGCCTCGGCCAACCATGCGATCGCCTCGGCGGTGGACCAGATCAAGCTGGGCCGGGCCGACGTAATGGTTTCCGGAGGCAGCGACGCACCCTTCGCATGGGGCGTGCTGAAAGCATGGGAAGCAATGCGCGTGCTTTCACCCGATACCTGCCGGCCCTTCTCCGCCGATAGGAAGGGCCTGGTGCTGGGCGAGGGTGCGGGCATGGCCGTGCTGGAAAGCTACGAGCATGCCACGAGGCGTGGTGCCACAATTCTTGCCGAGATCGCCGGCGTCGGCCTTTCCGCCGATGCCTTCCACATTGCCGCGCCATCTGTCGAGGGGCCAGCGTCGGCGATGCGCGCCTGCCTTGCCGATGCCGGGCTGAATGCCGAGGACGTCGACTACCTCAACGCGCACGGCACCGGTACCAAAAGCAATGATCAGACTGAAACGGCGGCGATCAAGCGTGTGTTTGGAAACCACGCTTATTCGATGTCCATCTCTTCCACCAAGTCCACGCACGCGCATTGCCTCGGCGCAGCGAGCGCGCTTGAAATGATCGCCTGCGTGATGGCAATCCAAGAGGACGTCGTGCCGCCGACCGCCAACTATCGCGAGCCAGATCCCGCTTGCGACCTCGACATCACACCCAATGTGCCGCGCGAGCGCAAGGTGCGCGTCGCCATGAGCAACGCCTTCGCCATGGGCGGTACGAACGCAGTTCTGGCATTCAGGCAGGTGTAGAAGCCATGCAAGACGCCTCATTTGAGGTCACCTGTCGTATCTAGCTGCTTGAGGGGCGGGGCATTGTGATACAGGGAGAGCTGTGGGGTCCCTCCTTCTCGGCCTCGACGATGTGGAAGGAGCCTGTGCGGCGAAACGGGCTAGACGCCCCCAGGCCCAGAACTTGGGCGAAACCAACTCCCACCAAAGGACAGCCGGTTTAGTAGCCGAACAATGAAACCTCGCTCGACGAGCCGCCGTCTCTACTGTCTCCGGCCTCACGCGGTTGAAGCGAACAGCGCAGCAGCTACTGTTCCGCACAACTCGGATGGCAATTGGGACAAGTCCGCACATGTCGTCACGTACGCTGAACGCCGCAGGTACAGCCAAACTGGGGCGGGGCGTTTCTGCCGTTTTGATAGAATTCTATCAAACTGACAATTTTCCTTGCATAAATGCAAGGAGAGCTCGGTTGACTCCCCTCCTTTCTTGTCAAGGATGAGTTTGCAGGCTGCGGTGCGGCAGAAGCCGGACAGAACAGCGACCGGTCGAGTAAAGGCCTGCGCAAACCGCATATTGCGAGCGCCCGCGCGGAGGAAGACGCTCGTCCTGGTGAAAGGCAACGATGCTCAGGCGCCATTGCCATTTGCCGAGGGCGTCCGCGCGCCGAAAATTTCGAAGCAACAAAGGTGAGATCGAGAATGATGATGACGAAATACAACACAGCTCACCGTCCAGTGCAGTTCTACCGGCGGGTGGCGGAGTGGGATGGGCTGCCAAATGGAACGTAAAAAGATCAGCAAGGAGATGCTTGGCGATAGTCAGGCGCTGCGCAAGCTGCGTGAGCACCTTGTCAAGGTGGCCAAGGCGAAGACTACGGTCCTGTTGCGAGGTGAATCCGGAACCGGTAAGGAGCTGGTTGCCAAAGCCATTCACGAGCTCTCGCCTCGCGCCAAGCAGCCCTTCATCAAGGTCAATTGCGCGGCGCTCACCGAGACGCTTCTGGAATCTGACTTGTTCGGTCATGAGAAGGGTGCCTTCACCGACGCGAGCAGTTTGCGCAAGGGGCGCTTTGAGGCTGCCGACAAAGGCACATTGTTTCTGGACGAGATTGGCGAAATATCAGGTTCGTTCCAGGCTAAGCTGCTGCGTGTCCTGCAGGAGCAGGAGTTTGAGCGCGTCGGCAGCAACCACACCATTAAAGTTGATGTTCGCGTGATTGCCGCAACGAACAGGGACTTGGAAACGGCAGTTCAACGCAAGGAGTTCCGGCAAGACCTCTATTATCGCATCAACGTCGTCACTTTACGCGTGCCGGCATTGCGCGAAAGGCGAGGTGATATTCCGCTCTTGGCCGCTCAGTTTCTCAAGAATTTCAATACTGAGAATGATCACACGCTGACCTTCGCTCCCGAAGCGATTGAGGTGCTAATGAACTGCGAATTTCCAGGCAACATCCGAGAGCTCGAAAACTGCGTTCAACGGACGGCAGTTCTGGCGACGGGTCCATCAATCCTCAGAACTGACTTTGCCTGTTACGCGGATCAGTGCTTGGCCGCGGCGCTGTGGAAGAACGGACCGCCGACGTCAGAGAAGTCGACTACGATCCAGCCTTCCGCCGCCTGTGCCGCCCCGCCCGTCGGCGACGGGCAAGCGCCGATAGGCCCTGCCACGAGTCGTGGTAGGGTGCCCGATGCCGATACGGTCATTGCTGCCATGGAAAAGTGTGGCTGGGTGCAGGCAAAGGCGGCGCGCCTGCTCGGTTTGACCCCGCGCCAGATCGGCTACGTGCTGAGAAAACGCGGTATCGAGATCAAGCGTCTCTGAAACAACCCGCCGAGCAAGAGCTGGAGCAGGTCAAGCATTGGTGCTCTGGCGAGCCCATCGGCCAGGCTTACGAAGTGGGTGTGAACAGCGCTGCCAAGATTCCGGCCGTGTGCTTTCTACCACGTAGTCATACTGGGGCTCTGCGACTGACAAACTAAAAAGGAGTAATCCTATGGCTAGTAACTTCGCTCTACACCGCAAGGCAAATCAATTCGACGTGCCTGGATCCAGAAATAATCGATGTATTATTGGTGACACGCCAGCATGCGTAGAGGCGACGCGCAGATCTCCGCTGGCGGGACCTGGTCGATACATTAGCTGATGGCTTACCGCTCGATATCACGCAATCTGAGATGGGCATGAAAGTGAGTTCGACCGCTGGACAGTTGCCGACCTCGTCAGGTATTGGCCCCTGCGACCGGTTGATCTGCGATATCCAAATTCGCGGAAGTTGGTCGAGACGAAACTGTCGCCCCGGCTCGTGACCGACCGCGCGCCCGGCAAGACCGAGTTACAAAGTTGCCGAGGCAGTTTGATGTGCGTTCCTGCATCACTGTACGGGACACGACCTGACGGGAGACTATGATGCGTAGCCAAAAAGAAAAGATGCTCGCAGGCGAGTTTTACAATGCGGCGGATCCGGAGATCCAAGCTGACCTGTTGGCCACCGGGGCTTGGCTCAAGCGGTACAATGATACGCTGGGGCAGACCACGGGGCATTGGCATGAGCTTTTGTCCGAGCGGCTGGGAGAGGTTGGGCGCGGAACGGTCATCCGTCCGCCCTTTTTTTGCGACTACGGATTCAATATCCGCATTGGAGCCAATGCCTACATCAACTTCAACTGCGTTATTCTTGACGTGGTAGAGGTCAAAATCGGGCAAGGAACGGCAATTGGGCCTGCTGTGCAGATTTATACCGCCGATCATCCACATGATGCCGAGCAGCGGCAGGCCGGCCTGCAGGTCGGGCGTCCTGTTCACATTGGCAGCCGTGTCTGGATCGGCGGTGGAGCAATCATTCTGCCTGGCGTCACGATTGGTGATAATGCAGTGGTAGGCGCTGGCTGCGTGGTCACACGAGATGTTCCCGCCGGGGCAAAGGTAGTGGGAATTCCTGCTCGCGTGGCCGACCCACATAAACAGGCATAATCAACCTCGTTGACCCTGGAGGTGCATGCGAACTGTCGAAACTGTGCCGAATTTTTGTCGAAGCCATTGAGCGCTGCATATGTTGTCGCGACTCGGGCGCTTCAGTTCTTTTGCCACGGGGGTCACAAGATCATGTGCGTAATGCCGCCGCAACGTGCTCACGTCCCGCAGCAGCGGACCCTTTCACATCGCCCAACGAATTCAGAGCCTACGTTGTGCTGCCACTAGCATTACTACTCACGAATGTATTCCCAACTGAGTTTTCGCCCTTGGAGGCAAGCAGCGACTCACCAGCAATCGCCGGCCATTAATCCTGGCTAGCATCGACCCCGACGAGGCGAGCCGCGGCGTTGCGGATCGGCATGTCGATGACCGTGATTGCGCCTTCGGCAAGGAAACGACGTTCGTTTCTGGTCAGCGTAGCCGAATCGATCACCGCAAAATGTGGGCCAGTGGGGCGCTTCATCAGCTGTCTGGCATATGTGCGCAGCATCTGATCGTTGAAGCGGCAGCCCACGAAGAAAAAACCCCGGTTGACGCGCCGTTGCTTCACCGCGTCCGGGATCGGCGTCTGGATATCAATTTCGGTTAGGACTTCGACGTAATCGGAATCAGCCACGAGGAAGTTTGCCGCCGGCCTGACGCTGCCGTGCGGCGCATAGAGCACCGTCCTAGCCACTTGTTCGGCCTCGAGTTCTGTTCCTGACAAATCGTAAGTTCTCGTCCAGATGTTACCGATTCCGGTCGCGCGCGTCGTTCCTTGTATCTCGACAACGTCTGTTTGGCCGGCCTCTGCAAGGGCTGCTCGCATGGCGCCATCGTACCAGCTGTCGATGATGACAGACAGTTGAAGGGTTGCGAGCCAGGCGTGAAGAACGGTCGGCTCGGCGGGGGCTGCGAATATCTCCGCCATCCACGCTTGGAGAGTCCGACGATGTCGGCGCTGCTCGATAAACTGCGCGACCGACCACATATTGGTGCGAATCCTGGAAGGGGCAGGCGCCCGCTTGTTGAGGGCCGCGGCGACATCTTCAGGGGTGCAAGGTACAGGTGATTCCGGTGGGTTAAGCTGCAGAAGACCAGGACCGAGATAGGGGATCACTCGATCGGCCTTGAGAGCGCCGTTCAGCAGGTCAATCAGTTTTTTGGCAAAACTGCCCCGGACGACGACGAGATGGTCCCAGCTCAGCATCGTGTTCATACGCGTTTCCTCTCCGCCACTGAACCCACCGGCATCAGGCCCCGTCGGAAATCTTCATCGCCTCGACGGTGATCGGCAAACGCGTGTCGCGCGGAAGGTCGGGCAGCATGAGCCGCCAACCGTTCCTGAGCGTCACGGTCCCGCCCCATAAGTCAGCGTTCTCAATCTCGGTGATCGGCTCTTCGAGATCCTTCTTGGGGACATAAGCCGACAAGCCAGTAGCGGTCCTGCGAATCATTACTTTCATCCGGCTGTTCCCCCGTTGGAAATGCCTTCAGCTCCGCAGGGAACCTCGACTTTGTCGAGGCTAATGAGTTCGCGCGCTCGCATGCCGACGACCGTGCCACGATCGATCCATTCGACCGCATAGATGAAGAATTGCTGGAGAAAGGTTCCAATGTCGCGCACGTAGCCTTCGTCGCCCTTCCGCACGAGGTTTTCGCCGATCTCCTTGCCGGGATAGGTGCCGTCGTTTTTTATGTGGCGTATCGCACGGACCCGCTCACCCTGCATGAACCGTGGCGGTCTGCCGATTTCGACCTCCTGTTCGCGTCTGGACCACATGCTGTCCATTCCTTTCTCGAGGCTTTTGTTGTGGTCGCGGGTTGCAGGCGTCGTCGTGCGGCGAACCCGACCGTTTCGGTAGGAATCAAGCGGGAACGCAGGTTTTCGGTACCGGACAGACCGACACGCATTGCTGCGTATCGAAGGCCTCCTTGCATTCGGTGCACTTGTTTGGATCGATCACATAGGCGTCGCCCTTGAACTTGATCGCTTCCGAAGGACATTCGAACTCGCAGGCCCCGCATTGGGTACATTGGGATGCGATGATCTTTAAAGCCATTCTAACTCCTGGTTATCGGACGAGACGGCTCAGGCCGTCGCCGCTAGTGGTCTGATCCCAAACTCTGCCGCGTAAAGTGCGCTGACTGCGGTCTCGATGTAGTCATGGCCATAGGCGTCGGTTACGCGCAGTCCAGCTCGCGAGAGTTGTTCCTTCGGGCGATTTCCGATCTTGGCGCATAGCACTATGTGTATGCCTTCGAGCGCTGCGATGACGCCCTCGAGGATGGCGTCTTCGCCCCCGCCTCCGAGGCAATACCGCTCGACCTTCCGATGCCCGACCAAGCTGATCCCTCTAGGCGAGACTTCATAAACCTGGAATTCCTTCGCGTGGCCGAAGTGTTCGTTGACCCGTCCACCTCCCTTAGTGGCCACCGCAACCAGAAGCGACTTTTCGGAGTCTGTTGCCTTGACCATACCGATGGCCTCGCTCCTCGCCGCCTCATGATCACGGCGCTCGTGTGCGACCACCTGCCGATAGGCCTGACGCTTGCCAGCATCGTAGGCGACATCGTCGGGAATCCCGTCCAGCGTGAATTCCTGGCCACGATCTTCACCGAGCAGGCCGACAGCATCTGCCCGGCACTGCCGGCAGTGGCGCATCAACTTGGCGCCACCTTCAAGTCGATCCTGAAGAGCCATCATCTCCATTGCCGTTGGGCCGCGCTGCCCGATGAGTCCGTAGTGGGTACCGTGCGCCGGGTCCGAAATCAGAGGCATCACGTTGTGCAGAAACGCGCCCCGCTCCCTGACCATTTTGTTCACCTCAAACAGGTGCTGGTCGTTCACTCCAGGAATCATCACCGAGTTGATTTTGGTGAGGATGCCGCGCGCGCTCAGCATCTCCAGGCCCAGCATCTGCCGCGCGTGCAAGATTCGAGCGGCTTCGATGCCGAAGTAGCGGCGATTTTCATAAAAGATCCATGGATAGATCTTCGCGCCGACTTCCGGGTCGACCATGTTGATGGTGACCGTCACGTGATCAACATTCATTTCGGCAAGCTCGGCGACATGGTCCGGCAGCACGAGCCCATTAGTGGAGACGCACAGCTTTATGTCGGGGATTTCCCTGATGACGCGGTCGAGCGTTGCCTTCGTTTTCTCCCAATCGTAACAGGCATCCCCCGGCCCAGCGATGCCAAGAACCGAAAGCTGCGGAACTTTGTTGGCAACGGCGATGACCTTGCGTAGCGCTTGGTCGGGCGTCAACTTCTCAGACACAACACCAGGCCGGCTCTCGTTGGCGCAATCGTATTTGCGATTGCAATAGTTGCACTGGACATTGCAAGCCGGCGCGACCGCCACATGCATACGCGCGAAATAATGATGCGCTTCCTCCGAAAAGCAGGGGTGATCCTTGATCCTTTCCCAAATAGCCGGATCCCCTTCGCCCGGGCTGGTCGGCGACGAGCCGTAGGAGGACGATGCGCAGCCACCGGATTTCGCGGCTGCCAGAAAACCCTCGGATGTCGTGCTAGTCGGCCCCTCAATCGAAACTGTCGGTGAGGACATCAAACGGCTCCGTTGCTGGTAACGTCGCGGTTCAAGGTGCAAGAGCCATACCAACTGAAAAAAGCGGCTTCAGTTCACTATTCGGGTCGATATCGCATTGTGTCAGGCCGGCGCGACACAATTTTGTCCTGCTTGCGACAGTGCAAGTCCAAATCCGTTCAGAAGCACGAAGCACTCCTTGTCGCGCACAGGGCGCGCAAGACCACTGGCCTGACGATTGGCTCATCAGGCTCTTAGAATTTCCTTCACCTCGATACTATGCCGGCGTATCGCCTAGCCGACTTGTCGCAGCTTGAGGCCGAGAATTCGAGCCGCATTAGCCTGAACCCAGCCGGCCTTCTCCATTGTGTCGATCAGCCGTCACGCTCCGTCCGCCGCGGTCTCAGCCCCCGTCCGGCCGTATCGTTAGAATCGCAAGTGGCTATCTCGTGTTCAGGGGGCGCCGATGCGCCGAACCGGCATCGTGCTGGCCCGTGAGAGCTCGTCGATGACATTGCCACGTTCCGAAAGATTGGTTCCTTCCAGAGGAGAACGCCAAGCACGCAGTTCTCCGGCTCGGACGTTGCCGGGGAAATAGCATTGCGAGATCAGCTCAACTGCCGACGGCGCAAAGCCATGGTTCTCCATATTTCAAGGGTAAGCGCTGTGTCCTTCCAGGAGGACCCGCGATCTGTGGGCCTGCCGATTCTGAGGTGGATCGGAGATCGGCTTGTGTCTGAACTTGAACTTACGATTGACCCTGAGCGGCAGCCTCGGCGTTTTCGAGGGTGATCAACGGCGCTGTTGGTCGGCGGCATTGGTCGATGGACGACAAGGCACGGAGTCATTCCGAGACCCTGGAGCCGACGCGGTGATCTCGGAGGTTGCCCGGCGCTACGGGCTGCGGCCGCGGCGGAACGCTCGCAAGCTTGCGACGTCGGCAGGACAGGCCACTCCCGCCTAGTGGTTTCGGTGGCGCCACCGGAACGACCCGTTGGGCCTATCCGTGCACCAGAGCTCAAGGCCACGGCCTGAGAATCGGCCGCCGCTCACCCTACTTGGTTCCTCAGCCGACTGCGCTAAGAAGGAGAGCAACTTCCGTCGGCGCGAGGATCATTGCGTCGTGGCCAGTGGCGAGTTCCTGCCACGCCCAGCCATCCTGCTTCGCGACCCATTCTCGCGCTCCCGCCATCGGCGGGTGGAGTGGATTAGTGCAGACGACATAGGTTCGGGGTCTGCCGTTGCCGAGCGGGTGCTCGAGCTTAAGTCCGCTTTCGTAGGTGCCTGCCGGATGCGGTGTTATCCGGCGCCGCACCCAGTCCGTGAGCGAGTGTCCCTCGGGAATGCCGAATGCTGTTGGCGGCGGAGTCGGCATGAAGATACCCCGTCCTTCCTCCGCAACCAATTTTCGACGGGCCGCGACGATGTCGGGGGCATGGTGCTGAATACACTTTGACCGCTCTCGACGATGGCGCTGTCGAGATAAACGAGATGGCTGATATGGTCGGGTATCCGGTCGGCGGCGCCGGTGATGCTGATGCCGCCTAGACTGTGACCGACAAGGATCACATCGCTCAGCTCTTCCGTCACAATGTGGTTGACGATGTCGGTCACGAATGTGTCGGGCGTGATGTCCTTGCACAGCAAACGTGCGCGTTCGCCGACACCTGGTCGGCGTGGTCACGTGGCATCCCATCTTGCGAAGATTGGCAGCCACGTCCCGCCAACACCATCCGCCATGCCAGGCACCATGCACTAGCACATACGTCTTTGCCATGGGTTGTGCCGTTCCACTTGCTCACCGGCCGTTGTGGCTGCCATCCGGCACGATGGCCGGGCGTTGTCCCAAAGGGGCTCGACCACGTGACCGGTGGTAAGTCCGGCGCACAGGGCAGCGCCGTGGCCTGAGGACACCGCTAACGAGTCAAGGAAATTTGAATTGCGAAAGGCCAATATTCACTAGCTCTTTGCAAGTGGATGGAGAGGCTCATGGTGTGCCGCAGTTGCTCGCTGCCGGCATGCTCTTGGCACGGTCCCGGCTGATCATCCGAACTTGAACAGGACACCAAAGCCGCCGCGCGGATAGTTCCACTCGATGTCGCCGCCTTTCTCGCACAATATCCGGCAGGTGCCGCATTCCATGCAGCCGTCGGCGGTGATCTCGACTTGACCCTTGTCATTCAACTCATAGCATTTCGCCGGACAGACGTAGGTCAACGCAAGCAAGTTCGCGCTTGGCTTGTCGTGCGGTCGCACTATAATATGGGGGCGGCCGGAATCGACCAGATAGCGGTTCTGGTAAAGTTTGTCCTCGACACGAACCTTCGTCACTGCGATCGTCATCTTGTACCCTCTTCAGCGCCATGCCAATGCCAGGCGGACCGCGTCGCTGACCAACCCCCAGCGCGAGCGCGCGTTGATGAAGGCGGCCGTGGTGTTCTTTTCCTTCTCGATCTTCGGCGTGCCGTCGACACGCATGAAGTTCTGAGCGGCATGCGACATCAGCCGCGGATAGCTGTCAAAAAAGTTGCTGGAATTGGTGTGGAGCAAGGCTGGCATGTCCTTGTATTTCTTAAGATCCTTGATCACAAAGGAGTCATCCAGCATCGTCTTGTAGAGCGCAAGGTTCGCTTTGGTCATAGGACCGTTGCGGCTTTTGACTTTGATGATCGCCTCAGCCGCGACACGACCCGAGGTCATGGCAAGGTTCGAACCCTCACGGTGAATGGCATTGTTCAGTTGCGCTGCGTCGCCGACGATGACCCAACCGTCGCCGAAGAGCTGCGGAATGGCCTTGTAACCACCTTCGGGGATAAGATGGGCGGCATATTCTTTCACCTCCGAGCCAGCGATCAGCGGCCGGATCGAAGGATGGTTTTTCATCGCATCCAGGAGGGCGGACGGGCTCTCCATCGTCGCGGCGAAATCCGAGACCAGGCAGCCGATGCCGAGTGATATCGACTCCTTGTTGGTGTAAAGGAAGCCGAGCCCGGCCATGCTGCGAGAGATCGTGCCCACGGCCTCGATTACGCAGCCTTCATCGCCCTTGACCCCGAACCGCTGGCCAATGACCTCTTCGGGCAAGAAATGCATTTCCTTGACGGCAAGCGCCACGGTCTCCGGCTTCGGCATCTCGCGCAGGCCTGCGCGAGTGCCAAGCAATCCCGACACCCCTTCTGCGAGAACGACCACATTCGCGAAGACCACTCCGCCAGCCCGGTCTGTGCGGACGCCGATCACCTTGCCATTGCCATCACGGACGAGTTCCGTCGCGGTCGTCTCACACAGGACCGTCGCGCCAGCCTCGCGCACCTTGCGGGAAAACCATTTGTCGAACTGGGCGCGAATGATCGTGTAGCGGTTGGGTTTCGCCTCATTGAAGTCGTCCGACCGGTAATGAATTCCGGTGTGAGACGTGTCGTCCAACACCCAAAGTCGCTGTTCGACCAGGTGCCGCTCGAGGGGCGCATCATCCCGGAAGTCCGGGATGATCTTCTCCAGCATGTTCGCGTACATTATGGCACCCTGGACGTTCTTAGAGCCCGGATATTCCCCGCGCTCCAACTGCAGTACCTTCAGCCCCTGGCTTGCCAAAGTGTAAGCAGCTGCGTTTCCAGACATGCCGGCTCCGACCACTATGGCATCGAATTGTTCAATCATGTCCTCTCCCTCAACTCGCAAGCTTGTCTCGACTGTGCGGCGACAGCCGCCGGGTGAAGGCTTCCGTCAGTGCGGGCAGGAAGCGGATTGCATCCGTGACGATCCCGAGGTGGGCGAACTCGAAAATCGGCGCGTTCGGATCGGTGTTGATCGCGACGATGAGATCGGCCCCCTCGACCCCAACTCGGTGCTGGATGGCGCCGGAAATTCCGGCCGCGATGTAAAGCTTCGGTCGAATGGTCTTGCCAGTTTGTCCAATCTGTCGATCAGCCGGCATCCAGCCCTTCTGGACCAAGGGGCGCGAACAGCCATGCTCGGCGCCGATCGCTCGGGCAAGATTCTTCACAAGCTGAAGGTTCTCCGCCGCTCCGAGACCGAGGCCTCCCGCAACCACGACATCCGCATAGGCAAGATTTGCCATTGCCGACTGGTTATCCGGTAGGAAGCCGAGGACTTTGGTGACGATATCGTCCTCAACGAGCGACAGCTTGTGCCGCATGACACGCCCGACCGGCTTATCCACCCGTTGCGGCATAGGCATGACCCTTGGTCGCACCGTCGCCATTTGCGGCCGGTAATTTAGTGTATAGATCGTACACAACAATGAGCCACCAAAAGTCGGACGGGTCGCGGCGAGTGAACCGTCGGAATCTACATCAAGTTCGGTGCAGTCGGCCGTGAGCCCCGTCTGCAGGGTCGTCGCTACCGAGCCTGCAAGATCCCTGCCCAGTGTGGTCGCGCCGAGAAGGAGGATTTCGGGTTTATGGGTATTGACCAGATCCGTGAGCGCCTTGGCGAACGGCTCGTTCCGGTAGTCGGCGAGCGGCGGCGCATCGACGATGTAGACAAGATCCGCCCCGTAAGCGAAGGCCTCGGCAACAGCGTCCTCGACCATCTCGCCCGGCGGTCCCAGCACGACGCCCGCGAGCTGGACTTCAAGCTTGTCGGCCAATTTGCGGCCTTCGCCCAGCAGTTCGAATGATACAGGATGCACATTGCCGCGTTCGAGCTCGAGGAAGACCCACACGTGCCGGTAGTCTTTGAAATGGTCGGGAAGTTCTTTCTTTACACCGGCACGGCCGGGGGCAATGCGAGGGGTGGTTTGGCTTGCGGTCGACATTTTCTGCTCCTGGCCGTCACGTGCCGCTGTTGAAGGCCAGCTCATGTTCCAGCGCCGGCCGGCGGGTTAAGATATCGGCGATGAGTTCATCGGCTATGTCCTGCAAGCCCCTTTCCGCGGTGTCGATCTGCGCCGCCCTTTCTGCCCGTGCGGTGGGGGCGAAAACACGCTTGACGACTGTAGGCGAGCCACGCAGACCGCACCGGGTGAGATCGTCAATGCCGGCGTCGGCTGCAGTCCACTTCACGACTTGCCTGCGCGCCGCGCACAGAGCCTGCTGGAGCGAGCCCCGGCGGATTTCGTTGGTGTCTTCCAGCATGGTAATGAGGCAAGGGAGTCTGCTCTTCAGCAACTGGGTGCCGCCTTCGGCGCGACGCGCGACTTCGATCTCTCGCGTATCGAGATCGATGGAGGCAATCTTCGCGACATAGGTAAGTTGCGATAAATCTAGGCGCTTGGCTATGCCCGGTCCGACCTGGGCGGTATCGCCGTCAATCGTCTGCTTGCCGGTGAAGACGATGTCCGGCCTGCCGAAAGTCTCCCCAATTTTTGCGATTGCTTGCGAAAGAGCAAAGGAAGTCGCCAGCGTATCGGATCCGGCAAAATAGCGGTCCGTCAAGAGAACTGCTCGGTCAGCACCGTAACCGAGCGCCTTTCGCAGCGAGTCCTCCGCCATGGGCGGACCCATTGTGAGCACAGTAACCTCGCCACCATGAACGTCGCGCAGTTTGAGCGCTTCTTCGAGGGCGAACAGGTCGTAAGGATTGATGATGGTCGGAACACCCTGACGCATGATCGTGTTCGTCACCGGGTGCACGCGGATCTGTGCCGAATCCGGCACCTGCTTGATGCAGATTACGATATGCATTGGCGGTTTCTCTAAGCTCCCAGTCCGGATTCGTGCTTGGCGGTTCGCCTCATTGCCTGCATCGTTCATGCCAAGTCGTCTTCCTGCCTCTATTCCAGAAGGTGGCTTCGTTTGCTTCCGAGGAGGCGTCATGAGGACTGGATTTGTCGACTTCTCGACATTGTCGCGTCGCAGCCGTGTCGGGCTCATTACTTTCCGAACCGCTTCAGTGCAGAGTCGAGCGGGACGAAGGCGCGGCCAGGTGCGGGACATATGTTTGGATCGTGGTCCCTTAGCACCTTGAACACACGTTGCGTGAGCGGCGAGGAAGTCGCGAAATCTTCGTAGGCGCGTTCCAGCTTGGCGCGCACCCGCGCGGCGATTACCTGGTTAGGCAGACCGGAGAAATCTTCTTCGGCAAGGTATTGGCCCACGCGCTTCATGATATGGAGCCGCGAGACATTCATCACTTTCGGGTCGTAGGAGACGCCAAGGCAGGCGAAGAAGTCCTCCGCGGCCGACAGGCCCTTCAGTCGCGCTAGGATATCGGTGCGATCGATCGGGCGGCTATCAGCGGAGCAGTTCATTGTATTCTCCCGGCGCGTAATTGTGGTGTCGATGCATTGGTGACATTGCTGACGGCGTGCCGACCTCTGGCACGGCGGCTGGGCAAGAGACTTGGCGATCTCAAGCTTTTCTGAAGTGGTGAAGGCGACCCCGAGTTTGACTGCTCTCCATTGCGCAGGGTCGTCACGTTGAGGAAGACCTCACGGCTCGTCGGCTATTGTGCCGCTCGGACCCGGGCCGGAATGAAGCTGTTCTGCACCTCGCCCGCACAGTCCAGCACTGGGAACGGCCCGTAGCTTCTCGGTGATCGCAGGCAGGACCTCAAGCACGCGGTCTACGTCATCTTCGCCGTTGTCACGCGACAAGGAGAAGCGGACTGCCCCACATGCCGCGTTCATAGCGATCAGAACATGGCTCGGTTCCAGTGAGCCAGAGGCACAGGCGGACCCGGCGGAACAGGCGATTCCCAGCCGGCTCAGGACAATTGGAATTGCATCGCCTTCGATACCTTCGAATCCAATGTTTGCAGTGTTTGGCAATCGCTCTTGCGGATCGCCGTTGATGGATGTGTTTGGGATGCGCTGGATGATCCCGTTCTCAAGGCGGTCGCGCAACCATTTTATTCGTTTTGTCTCGTCCATGAATTTCAAGGCGAGTTCGGCCGCCATGCCCAGTCCGACTATGCCGGGTGTGTTTTCAGTGCCTGCACGCCGGTCGCGCTCTTGGTGCCCACCCTTGATCATGGAGGAGAAGCGCACGCCACGTCTTACATAAAGCGCGCCTATCCCCTTTGGACCATGCAGCTTGTGGGCGGAGAGCGACAGCATGTCGATCGCGGTCGATTTCAGCTCAATCGGAAGCCTTCCGACCGCCTGCACTGCATCAGTGTGGAAAAGCGCGCCGACTTCCCTGGCTAGATCGGCAAGCTTAACCACGGGAAAGATCGTACCGGTCTCATTGTTCGCCCACATTATCGAGACGATTGCCACTTGTGGAGTGAGAGCGGTTCTGTAGGCGTCCAGGTCGAGCCGGCCGTGGTGATCGACTGGGATAATGTGCACCTTGACGCCGCGCGTCTTTTCAAGGTGCGCGCACAACTTCAGAACGGCCGGATGTTCAACCGCGGAAGTCACTATTTCCGTTCGGTCGGGCATCACCTCCAGCGCCGAAAGGATGGCTGTACTGTCGCTTTCAGTCCCGCCCGAGGTGAAGATGATCTCGTCCTCGAATCCCGCGCCGATGAGGGCTTGCAACTGTTGCCTCGCCTTTCTCACGGCTTCAGCAACCGATGCGCCATAGGCGTGCATGGACGAATGATTGCCAAATTGCTCCGTAAAGAAAGGCAACATCGCTCCAACGACTGCAGGATCAACCCGCGTCGTTGCGTTGTTGTCGAGATAGACAGGGTTCATGGGAGTGATCCTTCAACTGCTGAAATGATTCAAGGGTAGGCGGGCCATTGAACCTCTGGCGCATATCGTATCTGGTAAGGTGGGCGGCCGGGCGAGCGATGGCTTGGCTGACCGGTCGCTGTCGACATTGCCCTTTGGTGGCGGCATCTGCCGGGAATTCAGCTGTTTCGGGCAATTTTGTTTGCTTGCCCACGGCAACGATCGATGATCGCGATTTGGCGCATCACCGAACGCAATTGTTCCGGGCCGACAGTGCGTGTCGGCCGGTTCCAGAGCGCCGGCGGTGCCGGTTCGACGCAGTATTCCTTGGCGTCGCTATAGTCGAACATAGCCTGTTCCCTCGCAATCATTTGCAGGACTTGCCGCAGCCGCACGTCTCACGCGCATTGGGGTTATCGAAAACAAAGCCGGATGTTTCGAGCCCAGTGACGAAGTCCACGGTCATGCCGGCTGCATGGGGTTGGGAGCCTCTATCCATGAACACCTTGAGCCCATCTCGCTCGATGATCGCATCGCCCTCACGTGAGACGCTCTCCAGGCCCATTGAGTATTGGAAGCCGGCGCAGCCGCCGGCATGGACCATGATGCGAAATCCTTCCGCCGGCTCGCTGGCGCGGTAAAGAGCGGCCTTGATGGCGGCAACAGCGTTGTCGGTGAGCGTAATCATGGCTCGATTTCTCCTCGGTCCGACGTTTTCGCGGATCATCTCGCATGGACCGTGCCAAAGGGAAGACGTGTCAAAAACCGTAGGACATCCCGACGTCTCTTATGCTCGATTGCTGGGGAGACGTCCGACAACCGACACTTACTGTCGGATTTGTCGCGTCCGCGTCACAGGAAGGGCGCCTGAGTTCGCGATGCACTCACGCGTAAAGCAATGAACAGAGCCAAAGATGTTCAGAGCTTGCCGCGGAGCAACTGGCACGATTTTTGTGAAGCCTTCGTTGCGGCGGCAAAATTGCCGGCCGATTCACCTTTGGGTTGCCCTCGCAATCGAAGAACGAAGGAGAGCAATATGATCCATCAGACCCGCCTTGAGTGGGAAAGCAGCACCGCCGGTGGTACCCGAATGCTCGATCGGCCGATTGGCGCCGACCACCCAACAATCGCTCTCTACCGGCGATTGGCCGCTGACCGCCCGGAGACAGGATTCGACTGGCATGTGCCTGACGATCGATCGCGTCCGCCGTGCACACCCTGAGGCCCGTTTTTCGATCGATCGTCAAAAGAAGAACGGGGCAGGGGTAAAAACATGGATCAGCGCAAGAAGCGGTCGCCCAACGAAATCCGGCGTGCGTGGGAAGTCTGTCCGAACATTCCCGCGCGTGATTTCGCAGCCCAATTGGCCATTTCGGAAGCGGAACTGGTCGCGGCCCATTGCGGTTTCGGCGCGGCACGCATCGACCCGCGCGTCAATCACGTTCTGACGGGCCTCGAATTCGTGGGCGAAGTGACGGCGCTGACCCGCAATCAAGGTGCCGTGCACGAAAAGATTGGCGTCTTCAACAGAGTGATAACCGGCAACAATCACGCCATGGTCCTTGGTGACGAATTCGACCTTCGCGTCTTCCCGCAAGCTTGGAGGTATGGTTTCGCTGTTGAAAGGCGCCATCGCGGCGGAATCCAGCGCAGTTTGCAATTCTTCGACGCCACCGGCGCAGCAGTGCATAAGGTGCATCTCAGGCCGGTCTCCAACCTTCATGCCTATCGAAAGCTGGTGGCCGAGCTCGTATCCGCCAACCAGGAGCCGACCATGTCGCTTAAGGCGAGAGTAGCCGACCTGGGCGCGAGGACTGCGGACTGGGCCGGCACGGTGGACGACCTACGCGAGCACTGGAGCCGGCTGACTGACGTCAACCTTCTAAAGACGCTCAAGCTCAGCCGCTGCCAGGCTTTGCGCATGGTCGGCCAGGATTACGCTTGGCTGCTCGACAATGCCGCAGTTGGCGCCGTGCTCCAGCGTGCGGCCGAAGACGAATTGCCGATCATGTGCTTCGTCGGCAACCGAGGTTCTATCCAGACCCATTCCGGCTTAATCAAGTCGGTCAAGCAGATCGGGCCGTGCATCCATGTGCTGGACGAAACGTTCCGGCTGCATCTCAGGACCCACCAAATCCGTGAGGTTTGGGCCGTGCGCAAGCCGACCAATGACAGTCACGTCACCTCGCTCGAAGCATATGGGTCCGACGGCAAGATCATCATCCAGTTGTTCGGTGCGCGCAAGGAAGGCGAACGCGAGCGCGACGACTGGCGGGTTCTGGCGGAAAACCTGCCTCGTTTCCCCGACAGCTACATGAGAAAAGACCGATCGTCGTCGGTGGGACGCCGGCGCCCATCTGCCTCCGCAGCCAGTAGCCGGGCATTGAAGCCGAGACCGGGGACACGATGACGCAATAAGCGCGCTGTATTATCGCAACGCGATGAGCAGGAAGCAATTTGGCGCTGCCCATCGACCGCATGGTTACGACGAAGCCGCGGCCTTTGGGCCGAGCTCAGAGGTGGCAATAGCGTGAACGCCGCCGACCGTCACTCCCCACCAGGCGGTCAGGTTTTGCGGTTCGGGCCGAGCAAAAATACTGTCAAGACAGCGAGGAACGTGGCAACCGCGCTGTAGACAAAGACACTGGCAATACCCGTGTGATCCACCAATAGGCCACCGAAAGTTGTGCCGGCTGCGATGGCCACTTGGAAGGTTATGACCATCAGTACACCAGCGCTCTCGGCCTGTTTCGGAGCGGCGCGTAGCACCATCCATGTCTGCAATCCGACCGGGACCGCGCCAAAAGCAAAGCCCCATACGGCAACTGCAATTGCCGAGGTCAAGGCCGATGCTCCCATAGTCAGGAGCGAGACAGCGGCTACGGCAATGAGCAGGGGCGGCAGGGCCGCGACCGCCTTGAGACTGTGTTTGGTGAGGAATGCGCCGGCTAAATTGCCGAAGACGCCGGCCGTGCCAAAAGCAAGGAACACGAGCGGGATTGACTTCTTTTCGAGCGCAGGAACGCTCTCGAGAAAGGCGCGGATGTAGGCGAAGCTGGCAAAATGGCCGGAAGCGACCAATAGCACGACTAGCACCGCAACCTTCATCGCC
Source organism: Mesorhizobium sp. M2A.F.Ca.ET.046.03.2.1 (assembly GCF_003952425.1). Classification (NCBI taxonomy): domain Bacteria; kingdom Pseudomonadati; phylum Pseudomonadota; class Alphaproteobacteria; order Hyphomicrobiales; family Phyllobacteriaceae; genus Mesorhizobium; species Mesorhizobium sp. M2A.F.Ca.ET.046.03.2.1. The sequence goes on from NZ_CP034449.1 coordinate 3,492,800, forward strand.
GGATTCTTCGCGACATCCAGCGGACTGCGGAATCTGCGCACTTCGATCGGAGGCAGTGGCGGAATGGTTACGAGTTGCACGAGCAGCGCAACGGCACTCACGATTGCGGCGACCTTGAACGAGGCTCGCCATCCCCAAATGTCACCGACATAAGCGCCGATTGGAGCCGCGCAGACGGAGGCGACAGAAACGCCGGTGAGGATGATCGACATGGCGCGCGGCATGAGGTGACTTGGAACCAGCCGCATCGCCAACGCTGCCGAAATAGACCAAAAACCACCAAGCGATATGCCAAGGACGACGCGTGCCGCCAGCAAAACCGGCAGCGACCCCGCAACCTCTGCCAGAACGTTCGACAGGATCAGCAGGAGCGTCATCGCCCAGATGACGACCCTGCGGTCCAGACGCTTTGTCACGATGGCGATTATCGGTGCCGAGATCGCCGCGACGATTGCGGTCGCTGTTAGCGCCTGTCCAGCCGTGCCCGTGGTGATACGGAGATCATGCGCGAGCGGTGTCAGAACGCTGGCGGGCAGAAACTCTGCCGTCACAAGCCCGAAGGTGCCGAAGGAAAGCGAAATGATGGCACCCCATGCAGGGCCAGAACGTTGATAGGGACTTTCTGGGTCAAGCCGATCTCGGTCGAACAAAGCCGCGTCCACTAAATCTGTCGCCGATTCGGTCATGAATGAGTTCTCCGGCTAGGAGCTGTTGCAGCAGGGGTGGCTACATCGCCGGGGATCAAAGCCGCGAGACCTTCCGGCGGCGGCCAGTCGGCATCAGTCGAGGCCTCGGCGCCCGACGCATCCGAGGCCTCATCGGAGGGCCGACGGACCCAACCGTCGACAATGCGGGAGAGTTCTCGGCGCGGTCGCATCGATCGCATTCGTCGAAGTGCGGTCTGTTCACTGCGAACCAAGCAAGCCGAACGCGGTGTCCTCGATCGAGGCCTTGATGGGGGGATGATCGACGATCTCTATATTGCTTTGAAGCAGGAAGTTCCGTCGCCATATGTGGTTATCCTGGCAGCCAGAATTGAGCGGTTGTCGCAAGCACCAAGGCGGTCGCAATGAGTGCAACGAGGCGGAAGTCTGATCGATGGCTGCGGTTCGATGGCCGCGCGATCGACAAAATTGAGGTGATGAGTTATCCCTTTTGAAGCCGTTGCTCCCAATTCTGGGATAAGGTAATTGCAGGCGGTCCCAGCAACGTCGGGCGGCCTTTTTGGTGATCGAATTCATGGGACGACACTCTCGGTCCGTGACGCATCTGCGAATGACTCCGCAAGTTCCGTGCCATCAACGACAAATCTGGCTCTGCTGAGCGGGTGGTGGAGGCACGAGCGTGGGCTATCCCAAGAGCTTGCCGCAAGGTTGTTCGAAGTTGAGGTGCCGGATAGACCGCAAATATGTCGGGCGGCCTGGGGTTGGCCAACACGAAGATGCGCAAGTTCAAAAGGACGAGCTGAACCCTTGCCGATATCCATCCGAGGCTGATCTGGAGAAGGTCAAGAACTGCGTCTTGAAGGCTTCCGCCGCACCGGCAAATGCTAAGCCAAGGTGCTGGGCAAGATGGACAGGGCCATCCAACCCGTCGACTGGACGCTCATTAATGGCGTCGGTGTGGCTCTGTAGCTGGCGAGAAAAACGCCCTGCTGAAAGACAAAAGCTCGTGTGGCCGGCTCTGAAGGACGGCCAGTGAGGCAGGCGAGGAGAGGCTATAGCCCATTCGTGTAGACTGATCTTGTCCCACGGAGGCGGCTAACCACCCCGCCAGACATCATCGAGGGGAGCGCCACTAGGCTTACCCCAAGTGTTGGTCATTTCCACCTGGGTGACCTCGGCCAAGTCACCAAGCCGCTTAGAGCAAGCTTTCGAACTGGATGCTCCCCGGGCACATGATCGGCTAGCTGTGAGCTTTCGGGAGGTTGTCCATTCGGACCGGACCGAGGAGACTGGAGTTACCACGCTTCAGCATCCATCGGAGGATCCGAATGAACATCCATAAGAATGCCCGTCTCACACCGCTGCGTCGAGAGGAGATGGCGCTGTCGGTGATAGAAGGCGCTTTCTCCAAAGCCCATGCGGCGCGTGTCTACGGCGTGTCGGCCAAGATCGTGGCGCGCTGGGTCGAGCGCTACAAGTCCGAAGGGCGGGCCGGCATGATCGACCGTTCCTCGCGGCCCGCCCATATGCCGCAGGCCACCGCTGCGTTGATCGCCGAGCGCATCATGGCGCTGCGGCGGCAACGTTGGACCGGCAAGCACATCGCCCATGAGGTCGGCGTCTCGCCCGCCACCGTTAGCCGGGTTCTCAAGCGTGCCGGACTGTCGCGGTTGCGGGATATCGAACCGGCCGAGCCGATCCGACGCTACGAGCGCGAGCATCCTGGCGAGATGATCCATATCGATATCAAGAAGCTCGGTCGTTTCGAGCGCATCGGTCATCGCATTACCGGCAAGCGCACCGGCAATGCCAGCTCGCGCGGCAGCAGTTGGGAGTTCGTCCATGTCTGCATCGACGACGCCTCCCGCATCGCCTTCTCGCAGATCCTGCCCGACGAGAAAAAAGAAAGCGCCATCGCCTTCCTCAAGGCGGCGGTGGCCTACTACGCCAGCCTCGGCGTCACGATAGCCCGCGTCATGACCGACAACGGCTCCTGCTACAGATCAAAGGCCTTCGCCAAGGCCTGCCGCGATCTCGGCCTCAAGCACGTCAGGACAAGACCCTATACACCCAAGACCAATGGCAAGGCCGAGCGCTTCATCCAGACAGCACTGCGCGAATGGGCTTATGCCATCGCTTATCCGACTTCAGATCACCGCGCCGCAGAGTTGCCGGTCTGGCTGCACAGATACAATTGGCACCGTCCCCACGGGAGCCTAAAGTCCAAAACACCTATCAGTCGCCTCGCTCTAACCGAGGACAACCTGTTGAGGCTCCACAGCTAGCGATCCCACCAGTTGAGTTGCTCCAAGTCGGTGTCTAGCTTTCTACATTCTGTGTCCGACGCTGGACAAGAATGTTGCAATCCCGACCAGCAAGTCAGCGCAGGCGCCACCTGTTGCCCAGCAAACGGCAAGGATTATCGAAAGACGAATTCGGCACGGAGCTTGCACCAACGATTGCATGCAAATGCCGACAGCATCTCATGAACGGTCTCTCGATTCTGGCGCGGTTAAATCGCGGCCGGTTCCAGATCATGTCCCGCCCGAAATGGTGAGGGACTTCAGCCTGTTTACGTCGCCCGGCATGTTGCCGACCGCTAACGGGGATCCGCATGCAGCGGTTGCTTGCGTTCATGCCGGGCCTCCGATCTTTTATTCAACCAGCAACACGCGCGACGGTCGGGGTACCTGGGTCATCACTCGCGCGAGCGACCAGCGCCGGGTGCTGCAGGACACCGAAACGTTTTCCAGCCATCGCAGCATCTTCGCCTCTGTGCTCGGCGAGAGCTGGCCGATGATCCCGCTTGAGCTCGATCCGCCATTCCACGGTGTTTTTCGCTCACTGCTCAATCCGCTGCTTTCGCCAAAGCGGGTAATGGCATTGGAGCCGGCTGTCCGGGAACGAGCGATCAAGCTGATCGACAGGATCGCCGCATCAGGCACGAGCTGCGACATCATGAAGGATTTTGCAGTTCCGTTCGCGGTCAATATCTTCCTTCGCTTTATTGGGCTTTCGGACAACGGACTAGAAACATTTGTCGGCTGGGCTAGAGATCTGCTCCACGGCGATAAGGAGCAACGACCACCCGCAGCCCGGACGATCGTGGCCTTCATCGACGAACTTGCCACCGAGCGCCGCAAGGAGCCGGTCGATGATTTCATGACCTTCATCGTGAAGGCAAAGGTCGAGGGTCGTCTGCTCAGTGACGAAGAAGTCCGTGGCATCGGCGTGCTTGTGTTCGTCGCGGGACTCGACACGGTCTCAGCAGCCATATGCTTCGACTTGGCCCATCTCGCGCGCAACCCCAAAGATCAGGAATTGCTACGAAGCGAACCGGACCGGATTGCCGTCGCTGCGGAAGAATTGCTGCGCGCCTATTCGACCATTCAGATGATCCGAGTGGCAACGAAGGATGTCGACTTCAAAGGCGCGCCGATCCGCAAGGGAGACTATGTTTCCTGTGCCACGATGATTGCCAATCGTGACCCGGCGGAATTCGAATGCCCGAATGAGATCGATCTGGCGCGCGAGGACAACCGGCACGCTGCCTTTGGCTATGGTCCCCATCGTTGTCTTGGCTCACACCTTGCCCGGCGGGAGATTGTCATTGGCCTGGAGGAGTGGCTGGCGCGCATCCCAGCCTTTCGGATCAAGACAGGGACTGAACCTATCACCTTCGGCGGCCATGTGTTCGGGATCGAGAATCTGATCCTGGACTGGTCCTGAAGTTTCAGCCAACGACATTGGAGTTCGCTATGCGTGTCGTCGTACATAAAGCCAGATGCCAGGGTCATGCGCGCTGCTGGGCGCGGGCGCCGAGAGTCTTCAAGCTTGATGACGCCGGCTACATCTTGCCCGGTGATATTGATGTTGCCGATGGGGAGCAACTGCTTGCCTCAAAAGGGGTACGAGCCTGCCCCGAACAAGCTCTGGAAGTTGACGAGCCCCCGCTAACTCAGTTGTAGAGAGAGACACACGCAAAGTGCAGACTGGCATCGGGAAGGATAAAACAATCATACAATTCGCGACAGACCCTGTCGACCACGCGAAAATTACCGAACTGCGTGACCGAGAGGCGATCCGCAACTGCCTGTATCGGTACTGCCGCGGGATAGACCGCGCCGATGAGGCGGCGCTGCGTAGCGCATACTGGCCCGAAGCGTATGACAGGCACGGTCCCTATTGCGGACCGGCAGAGGACTTCATCCAATTTGCTCTCGGTCTGCCGGGGCACCGTAACATCCATCAAATCACGAACAGCCTGATCGACTTCATCAGTTCAGCAGAGGCCGCGGTCGAGAGCTATTTCACCGCGCTGCAACGCGGACCGGATACAGACCAAGAAATACGTCAGACGCTGCTTTGCGGCCGTTACTGCGATCTGTTTCAGAAGAGGCAGGACGAGTGGCGAATTGCGGAACGGACAGTCGTCTACGATTGGGTTGAGGAGCAAATCCCGCCAGCGATTCTTGAGGCAGATAGGTTCGGCCGGCGACAGCCGATTGGAGCACAACATCCAGACGATCCCATCTACCAGTTGCTCAAGGGTCACATCCCCACCGACCAAGATGGCGTCGAGGGTCCCCAACTGGGAGCTGCATAAGTGGGTAGAAATGGAGGATGAGCGCCCTACGGGAACGACATCTGTGTGGGGCCGCAACTGGCGGTCACTGCAACGATTTGGCTCGGCCCTTCATTCCGCCCAAGGTTGATGGGCTGAGATCACAAGCGGTCATCGTGGAGAAGCTCTCGTGAAACTGGCAGCACGCACCGTAATCATCACAGGCGCTGCGGGCGGGATCGGCCGTGCCCTGGTCGATATCCTTGCCGCGGACGGAGACACTGTAGTTGCGGTGGACCTTCCGGGCAGTGGTGTGGTTGAACTGGCTCGGGATCTCGGGTCGCCGCACGTCGGTCTGGAGTGCGATGTGTCGCGAGAGAAGGACATGCTCTCACTTTTCGGCCAGGTCGAAGCACGGTTCGCGCAAATCGATGTCCTCATCAACAATGCGGCGGTTGGACCCACGATGGATAGGATCATCGACACCGCTGTCGATACCTTCCGACGCGGCGTGACAGTGAACCTTATTGGGCCATTCGTTATGGCCCGGGAAGCGGCGCGGCGCATGAAGCCGGGCGGTGCGATCGTCAATGTGGCTTCGATGGCGGGCGTGGTCGGCAATCCCAGGCGCAACGCCTACGCAGCCTCGAAAGCTGGCGTGATCTCGTTGACAAAGTCCCTTGCATGCGAGTGGGCTATGCGAGGAATCCGCGTCACGGCGGTGGCGCCGGGCTCCGTCCGCACCCCAATGGTCACAGAACTGGCACGCGCTGGCAAAATGGACCTCGCGGCGATACGCCGCCGCGTGCCGATGGGGCGCTTGGCTCGCCCCGACGAGATCGCCAGGGTCGTGCGTTTTCTGAGCAGCACGCAGGCGCGCTACATCACCGGCTCGGTGCTGGCAGTCGACGGAGGCTGGATGTCATTCAACCAGCCGGGGGATGCTCACCCGCCGGTGGATGGTGCGCTCCAAGCCGAGCTCTCCTGTCCGGCCGAATGCACAGATGCGCGAATCGTGCTCGTCACCGGTGGCGCAAAAAGCATTGGCGCGGCCGTCGCTCGCCGCTTTGCCGCGAACGGCGACACCGTCGTGATTGCTGATAAAGATGGCACTGCAGCGGCAGAGCTGGCTACATCGCTCCCCGGCAAGCATCTGGCGAAATCGCTGGACGTGGCCGTCGAGAGCGATGTGGTGTCGATGTTCGAAGAACTGAGGGGACGCTTCGGGTATATCGATGTTCTGGTCAATAGTGCTGATACCGCCGACAGGATTGTGCCTGCGATCGAGCAACTGTCGAAACAGCTCGAACACGTCCTGGATGTCAACCTTACCGGCGCCTTCACCTGCGCGCGCGAAGCGATCAAGGCTATGCGCCCGGGCGGCGTGATCCTCAATCTCGGGTCGATCGACAGCTTTCTGCCGTTCGCGCCGCGCCATGCCTACGGCGCCTCCAAGGCGGGGATGGATATGCTGACCCGTTGCATGGCGGCCGAACTCGGGCCGGTCGGAATTCGGACAGCCACCGTCGCTCCTGGCCACATCCGCACGCCCGCACTTGCTCAGTTGGCCAAAGCCGGCCGCATCGACCTGACAGCAATCGGACGACGCATCCCCATGGGCAGGATGGGACGGCCAGAAGACGTCGCAGATGCATCGTTCTTCCTTGCTTCGTCTGACGCCTCATACATCAACGGCTCGATCCTCTACGTGGACGGCGGCTGGACCTCGTTCGGTGATGCGGGAAACGCCAGCGAACTCTATGACGAATGTTTTGCGGAGGCCGCAGGTTAATTGCCAGGCCTTCGCAGGGCGACCGGCCGAGCATTATGAAGCCTCGGCTCCACGACGCACCTGAGGTGCTTGAGATCCAAGCATGTGCATGCCGAGCACATTCCCGGTCGGCTGACGTGTCTATAACGAGGAGAAATCATGGAATTTGCCACTTTCATTCTGGCCGCCCAGCGTGGCTATCACCAATCCTCAGAAAGCGTCATCCGCAACTCCATCGAACAGGCCGTCGCTTCGGAGCAGGCTGGGTTCAACACCGCGTGGTTTGCTGAGCACCACTTCAACAATTACAGCCTCATACCATCCCCGCTGATGATGGTGGCGCACTGCGCCGGCTTGACAAGCACGATTCGCCTGGGCACTGCCGTCTGCGTGCTGCCGCTTTACCAACCGCAGCGCCTGCTGTCCGAGATCGGCTTCGCCGACATCGTTGCGAACGGCCGTCTCGAGCTCGGCGTAGGCTTGGGATACCAGCAGTTCGAGTTCGAACGGTTCGGCGTGGACATCGATGAGGCGCCGGCCGTCTTTTCGGAATACCTGGACATCATTCTCAAGGGCCTCAACCAAAACGTCTTCGAACACGACGGCCAGTATGAGAAGATCCCCCCAACAGCGATTTCGGTCCGCACAGTCCAGCAGCCGACGCCGCCTATCTGGATCGCTGGCGGAGCCGCACGGATGGCTCGGGCCTACCGCGAGGGGCACAATTTTTTTGTCACAGCCTTCCACGACGGCTTAGAGACTTTGACCACACTGCGTGAATCAGTCGAGAGGGCGGCGGCATCCGAGGAAAAGAACGTCACCGACGTCAAGATATCGCTGCTGCGCTGCTGCTATGCCAGCCACGACGAGTTGGAGATCAACAGCTATCTCGACAATGCCCGCTTCCAGCGCCGGCTTTCTGAAGCCCTGCATCAGCGCCGCCAACAGAGCCACGATGGCTACCTGCTGCAGGAGACACCGACCCAGCAGGATCTGTCCTTCGAGACCATGCGCAAAAATTTGCCGATTGGCAGCGTAAATCGCGTGATTGATCGCCTGCTGGAAGAGATCGATATCTTGAAACCGGACCAGATCGCAGTTCAGACTCAATTGGGCGACTTCGACCAAAAGACGATGCTGCGCCAGATCGAGCTCTGGGGCGACAAGATCATCCCTGCGGTCAACAAGGCGCTTTGTCATGCCGGAAGCTGAAGCCGGCCGTTACGATGATGGCTGCCTATCCAGCGCGCAATGGCGTGGGTCCGAGCTAGGGAGGAGCTTCGATCAGCATGTGCTGCCCTGCGTACATTCACGTTCGCTTGAGGAGGTCCAGGCGGGCGAGGTGTTGGCGACGGAGGGGACAGGCCTTTCGTCTGTCGAATTGCGTGATGTCTTGGCCGCAACTTTCCCGTCTACCTCCAGCAGCGTATTCGCTTTGGAGGAGTTGAGCGAGCCCGAGCCGGAACTGGAAGAGGAGCTGCTACGCCGGCTGCTGCTAGCGCATGCTGCGCCGGCCGACCCGGCGAGCGGCCGCTTGGCCAAGATCATCGCCCGGCGTGCGATGCGCACGGACCATCTTTGGCGGGATCTTGGCCTCTCAAATCGCGCTGAGCTCAGCCGCCTGCTTGCCAGACATTTTCCCGCGCTGGCGGCAGGCAACACAGAAAACATGAAATGGAAAAAGTACTTTTACCGCAAGCTGTGTGAGGCCGAAGGCTTTTCGTCATGCACTGCACCCAGTTGTCGGGAATGCCAGGACTTCGAAAGCTGCTTCGGCCCGGAGGAAGTTGAGAGTCGCCTCTCGCCGACCAGGAATGCCGGTTAGTCACTTCGCTTGATCGCAGCTGCGGACAAACGCTTATCGCGGCGCCGTAGTATGGAGGAAGGGATGTTCATCGCCTCGCGATATTTGGTGACGGTACGGCGAGCGACATTGATGCCGGTCTGCTTGAGCTGAGCAACGATGTCTTCGTCGGAAAGTACCTTGTCGAGCGATTCTTCGGCGATGATTGCCTTGATCCGATGGCGGACAGATTTGGCGGAGTGCGCGTCGCCGCCCTCGCAGGATGCGATTGTCGCTGTGAAAAAATACTTCAGCTCGAACACCCCGCGCGGAGTTAACATGTACCTGTTCGAAGCCACCCGGCTTACCGTCGACTGGTGCATTTTGATCCCGTCAGCGACATTTTTGAGACAGAGAGGCCGCAGATGGGCGACGCCGTGTGTAAAAAAGGCATCCTGCTGGCGCACGATTTCGGTCGCAACCTTAAGGATCGTCTTAGCGCGCTGCTCGAGGCAGCTGATCAGCCAGTTCCCTTTTTCCTGGCAATGGTCGAGAAACGCTTTGCCTTCCGGATTTTGATTGGTCAGCTGCGAGATTTCGGCGACATAGGTGTGGTTGATCAACACTTTGGGCAGCGTGGCCGGATCAAGCTCCACCCGCCATCCACCTTCGGACTTGGGCATTACCCAGACGTCCGGTACGATGGTTTCCGGCGTCCCGGACTGGAACCGGTCTCCAGGCTTGGGATCGAGCGCGCGGATTTCGTTCCTCATGTCGAGGAGATCCTCCTCGTCGACTCCGCAACGCTGCTTCAATCCCTGAAAATCCCCCGTGCAAGCATCTCGAGATTGGCGACCAAAGCTGCCATAGCCGGGTCGAACCGGTCTTGCTGGCGCAGCTGAATCTCCAGGCATTCGCTGAGAGTTCGCGCAAAAATCCCCGGCGGATCAAATTGCTGCAAGATTCCGATGACCCGTTCCACATCAGCTTGCCGAACGTTTAACCTCCTGGCCAGATCGAAAAGGTTTACCTGAAGATAGCCAGTGTCCTCCAGATGGGCGGCGAGCTGTCCGGCAATCAGCCGCTCCTGGGGGTGAACGGGGTGAGGGCGACCTGGCGGGCGACATGGTCGTGCAATGTTTCGGTGTGGGCGGTAAACTCCTCGACGGCAGGTCGATCGTTGCCGCTACTGCGTTGCGACTTCCATTGCCCGCGCCCGCCAGACGGCCCGCCAATGGGCGATTCGCCGATTTCGCTTCTGCTTTGACTGCTCCGCTGATCCACCCCTGACAGCGGCGAATCGTCGTCAAACGGGTCAGGCTTCAAAACGGGGTTCCTCTCGAGTGCCTGCTGCACGAGCTGATGGAGTTCAGTATGCGTCAATCGCAGCAAGCGAATAGCTTCAATGGCTTGAGGCGATAAGACCATACGTTGCTTCTGGCGTTGAAGCAGGCTTGCTGAGAGATGCATGTTGAACCGTAATCTGCCGAGGATGCTCTAGTGTGTGCTTGGGTTGTGTGAGACTTGCCACTTCTGGGTCATGCCGCCGCCTTCAGTTTGTCGAGAACGTTTTGCGGGGATGAAACGCCATAGGGGTCCGTCTCGCAGTTGTCACAGAAGCCTTCCTCCTCGAACCACTGCTCCACCACGCCATCGTCGATCAGAGCGGCGTATCGCCAGGAGCGCATGCCAAAGCCCAGATTGTCCTTCGCGACCAGCATGCCCATTTTGCGCGTGAACTCGCCCGACCCGTCTGGGATCAGCTCGATCTTCTGCAGCCCCAAGGACTTTCCCCACGCATTCATGACGAAAGCATCGTTGACCGAGACGCAGTAGATCGCGTCAATTCGCAGTTCCAGAAATTGATCATAGAGTTTTTCGAAATCGGGCAGTTGGAAGGTCGAGCAGGTCGGGGTGAAGGCGCCAGGCAGCGAGAACAGGATGACGCGCTTGCCCCCGAAATAATCGTCGGAGGTCTTGTTCTCCCACCGATAAGGATTTGGCCCCCGATCGACTCATCGCGAACACGCGTGCGAAAGGTCACGAGAGGAACGTTCTTTCTGTCGGTCATTGATTTGCTCCCAGGCCAAAGTGGTACGGTGCATTTTTCGGTTAAACTGAAGCGGCATCGACTTCGGTCGACAGTTCCGGCAGCCTCGCGCCTTGGCGTGGTTGCCTCGGACCGGTCTTGTGCAAGACCGCCCCCGAGCAGGCACGTTTAAAGGCGACGAGCTTCCGCGGAGACGGGGAATTTCGCTCGCGTGCTTTATCGAGCTTTGAGAGGTAGGCATGGTCTGCAACCGTGATTTTGACTGCGTTCTATCGACCGAGTCGCAAGCGCCATGCCAATTGACCCGATGCCTTGGGTTCACTTCGGTTTTTGCAGCAACTTTCGTGTTGTGCAGTAATGCCGGTCGATATTATTGCTCAAGCAGCACTGGAAATTGGGTGCGACTCCGTTCGGCAAACCCGGCCTTTGTCCGAAGCCGGACACGAATGTCGGAAATAGCCAAACGCCAGGATCTGGGGCGGGTTAAGAAACGTTGCCGTGGGCACCGGCTTCAGCACAATTGCGCCACGCGAGCATGGCTCCCAGCGTCAATGCCGTGCAGCAGCGAGACGAAGTCACTGCAGAATATCAACCTCTGCGAAGTCGTTGAAACCCAGCATGTGCGAGCCGTTCGAGGCGCAGATCAAGGCATGCTCGAGGAAGAGCTCGTGCTCTCGGCAGCAAGTGTTGCGACGTCTGACAAGGATCGTCGCGCTTCAAGGAAAAGAACCTGAATGGTGCACGGCTTGTGAAGGCCGGCGCATGGAAATGGCTGGGCTGATCATCCTCCATGAGGGTTGAATGAAGAGCTGGCCCCTATCTCCCTCAGCTGCAACGGGGGAGGTAGGGCATGTCCGTCTATCGCGCTGGGTAACATTCCTCGGTGAGGCAATAAGGGGGAGCAATTTCTCATTTCGGCAGACACGACCCAGCTCTCCTTTCATGCGCTGATTCCCCCAAGGGAAATCGCGACTCCAGGCTTCCTATGCAGCGAATCGCGGTGCTGTCCGATGTCCGACAATGTCGGATGCGGATCGTAGCTGGGCTAGATCCGTCACTTTGCCTCGATGGTTTCCCACTGGCCTTATATCTGCTTCGCCCCAAATGCGGCGACATAACCTGTGCGGCATCTGTGAATGGATCGACTTCAATCGAGACCTCGGAGGTCCCGATGCGCGAAGGGAGCTTGCCGATATGACGGCCACCATAGCGAACCACGGTCCGGACGACGAGGGGACTTGGATCGGCGGGCCTGCGGCGCTGGGACACCACCGCCTGGCAATCATCGATATCCAGGGCGGCCGTCAGCCGAGGATGCTCCAGGAGGATGGCCGACCTGACTTGGTGCTCGTCTACACGGGTGAGACTTACAACTACCGCGAGCTGCGTCAACAGCTGGCCGGCCTAGTCCATCGCATGAACACGAGCAGTGACACCGAGGTGGTGCTGCACCGCCCCCGCGAGTGGGGCTCTTCGGCGGGTACACTTTTTTCACGAAATCCGTGAATGTTTCTCGCGACATCATCCCGCAATCGGTGGTGCAGCGGGTGAAGAGCCCGTATCCGGCTATCCAGAATGCCGCCTACGACAAAATACTACGTACGCGGTTCACTGCGATGCTGGACGACCTAGTGCCGGCAGTGGCACCGCTGTTGTCCGTCGACAGGTCCCGCGCTTGCTCGGTGCGACCAACAACCTTAAGCGCTAGGGCGTAACCTGACCCTGCAAGATCTCCTCACCGACTATAAGGTGCGCCTCACGATCTGAGACGATGGGACAGGATGGCTAAGGAGGTGCGCCGTCTTGCATGCCCCGCCACCGAGGCGAACCCTCTTGGCTACGCGCGCCACAGCGACGCTCCATATCGTCAGGCCTGCGTCTCATGCTCAGATGAGCCGGTATTTGGCTCTCTCATCAGCAAACCGAGAGAGCCCATGCCAAGACGGAAGCAAGCAAGACGAACGAGCGTCAGAGATATCCTGCGCCTGACCCATAAACAGGGCAGTCCGGTGGGCCAGGTGGCAGAGCAACTGAGGTTCGGCAAGACTTCGGCTTCCACCTATCTGCGGGCGCTGGAGACGGGCTGTCGTGCAGGCCCTGCATGCGGCTTTGAGGACGATGCGATGTTGAAACACCGTCTGTTGCGCCGAATCGGCCGTCGGCCACACGTTGGGTCGTCATCAGGTTCTCGACAGCTTGCCGGTGTCAAATCCAAACCGTGGTCGGCGATCCCCACCAGGGTGGGAAGGCAGCGCTGATATAGCCGAACGTCGATCAAGTCACGATCAACTATTGCCTCATGTCACATGCCCTGCGGGACTGAAAAACGGAGAAGAACATGTGCGATGCAAAACTGAAGACCGTGCTTTCGCTTTTTTCGCCGGTGGCCAGCAAATTAGATGCTCTCTCGTCCAACGGACCAGCGACGGATGCAAATTGCGTTAAGCTAAATACGAACGAGAACCCGTTTCCGTTGCCGAAGAGCGTAATGCAAAGTGCAATTGCTGCGATCGAACACCAGTATCTTTATCCGGAAGACGACAATCTCAGCTTAAGGGCAGCTGCCTCCGATGCTTACGGATTTTCCAAAGATCAGGTGATTGCCGGCAACGGTTCGTCGGAGCTGCTCGGACTCATCTACAGAGCTTTCCTCGCCCCAGGAGATAGAGTGGCGATGCTGTCGCCCGGATTTTCGTTCAACCGTAAACTTGCCATGTTGCAGGGTGCCGAGTTTCTCGAAATCGCATCGAGCGAAGCTCATCCCCTGCCGATAGAAAAACTGCTGTCCGGCCCCGCAAAAGACGCGAAGTTCATTCTGTTGGCTAATCCGAACAATCCGACCGGAACATTCGTGCCGGTGGCCGAAATCGAACGCCTTGTGGAGCAAGCAGATCGCTTGGTCGTCTTGGATGAGGCCTACGTTGACTTCGCACCCGACAATGCCCTGCGCCTCGTCAATAGACATCCGAATCTTTTGATCTTGAGGACTTTTTCAAAGAGCTATGCTGCTGCTGGCGTGCGAGTCGGCTTCGGTTTCGGTCACCCAGAAATCATTGGCAGGCTGCGCAACATCCAGAATGTCTTCAACATGAACGTGATCGGGCAGGCGGTCGGGAAAAGCATTCTTGCGCATCGCCACGCCTACGAAGAGAACCACAGGCACATCAAGCATGAACGACAGCGAGTGACCCTGGCGCTGTTGCAACTTGGCTTTTCCGTAACACCCTCCCACGCAAACTTTTTGCTGGCCCGTGTGCCGGCGGGACAGGAGGGCTCATGCTGGCAAGCCGCGTTGAAAGAGCAGGCGATCCTCATCGCCAGCTTTCCTGACGTAGATTTGAAGAACTGTATTCGCGTCAGCATTGGCACCACAGAGCAGATGGACAAATTCCTTGCTGCCGCCAAACGCGTCTGTATGAGCTTTAAGAAGAATCGCGGTGTGCACAAGCATTAAGTCAATTCACATTAAGCGCCAAGTAATAGGTGCTGATATGTCGCCAGCTATGATGATTAGCGAATAAATAATAGGTAATTTGGAGAACAATTAATTGAAGAAAATTTCCGCTTCGGGCCTGACCTTCGGCATCTTCGATCATCTGGACGAAAACGGCGATGACATCGCACAACAATATGCAGATCGGCTGAGCCTAGCAGAAGCGTGCGATGGCTATGGCTTTTATGCGTATCATCTCGCCGAGCACCACTGTACGCCGCATGGCAGAGGTCCATCACCGAATTTGTTCTTAGCGAGCGTCGCCCAGCGAACCCGCAGTCTTCGTGTTGGTCCCATGGTAATGCTACTTGCGCTCTATCATCCGCTGCGTGCCTTCGAGGAGATCTGCATGCTTGATCAGTTGAGCGGCGGCAGGCTTGAACTCGGCATAGGGCGCGGCTCTGCTCCCACTGAATTGGGATACTTCGGGGTTGCTGTAGAAGCAGCACCAGAACAGTATGCGGAGGCCAGTGAGATTCTCATCAATGCGATGAAAGGCGGGACGCTTTCTTATCAGGGCCGCCACTTTGAGTTGAAAGATGTTCCGCTGACGTTGAGACCTCACCAATATCCCCATCCGCCGACATGGATCGCCACCAATCGACCCGAGCCGGCTAGCTGGGCCGCTGCGAATGGGGCAAACATCGCCTGCGTCGGACCTTCCACTTCTGTTCGCAGCGTTACCGACGCGTTCCGCGCCGCCCGAATTCACGATGCTGACATTGGCCAGCAAGCGCCATTTCTTGGATTGCTCCGAATGGTGGTGATAGGGCGTTCTGAAACAGATGCGTATTTGCTCGCAGCACCTGCCTATGAACGATGGCTCAATAGCTTCAAATTTCTATACGAACTAAATGCCATTTCCACTCCACCAAACTTGCCTTTGAACTTCGATGCAGCAATTGAAAGTGAATTGTGCGTCGTGGGAACGGCAGATTCTGTCCGAAAAGCTCTCCTTGATCAGCTGGAAGAGGCAGGTGCTAATTATCTTCTGTGTCAACTGGCATTTGGGGATTTGCCGCTGGATGCCTCACTATACACCGCATCGGCCATTCGATCCGAAATCATGGCTCGAGTTGCCGCATCGTGAATCCGTCGTGTGATTGGAGGAGCAGCGGCAGCGCTGCTCCTCATTGCGAAACGGTTGTGGGGGCCGGACTCCTGTCAGGTGTAAACCATTGGAGCACGTCCTATCTGATCCAGGTCATATCCTGCGGCTTTGAAGTAGTTGGCACATTCGGCTGGGGTGAAGAGGTCGACGACCGCGCCGAGGCCTTGCCCCTCTGATCTAATCCGGTTTGAAGTTCGTTCTGGCCCATCCAGAGGATCAGGACATGAAACGCAGCCGCTTCTCTGAAGAGCAGATCATCGGAATTTTGAAGAAACACGAGGCCGGGGTATCGGTTGGCGATCTGTGCCGCAAGCACGGGGTCAGCGACGCCTCGATCTACAATTGGAAGGCCCGCTTCGGCGGGATGGATGTCACCGAGGCTCGGCGACCTGAAGGGCTGGAGGACGAGAACACGCGCCTGAAGCGGCTTCTGGCCGACGCCATGCTCGACAATGCCGCGTTGAAGGACCTTGTGGGAAAGAAATGGTGACGCCCGCCGCCAAGCGGAAAGCTGTCGCTCGCCTGAAGGAAGGCTTCGGGATGAGCAAACGGCGGGCGTGTAAAGCCATCGGCTGTTGCCGCATGACGGTTCGCTACCAGACCAGCAGGCCGGACGACCGGGAGGTTCGCGAGCGGATGAAGGCGATCGCGCAGGAGCGTCGCCGGTTCGGCTACCGGCGTCTTCTCGTGATGCTGAGGCGGGAGGGCCTGGTCGTGAACCACAAGAAGCTGTTCCGGCTCTATCGGGAGGAGAAGCTCGCCGTTCGCCGCCGTGGCGGCCGCAAGCGGGCGATCGGGACCAGGGCGCCAATGCTGGTGCCGCTGAGGCCCGACGAGTGCTGGTCGCTCGACTTCGTATCGGACCAGCTCACCGACGGGCGCCGCTTCCGCATCCTGGCCGTCGTCGACGACTGCACGAGACAGTGCCTGGCACTCATCGTTGATACGTCTCTCTCGGGCATGCGGGTTGCCCGCGAATTGGACCGGCTCATCACTAGCGCGGCCGGCCCAGGATGATCGTCAGCGACAATGGCAGCGAGTTCACCTCGAACGCCATCCTCTCCTGGGCGGATCAGAACCGCGTCGAATGGCATTACATTGCGCCCGGCAAGCCGATGCAGAATGGCTTCATCGAGAGCTTCAACGGCCGACTGCGCGATGAACTGCTCAACGAGACGCTGTTCACCTCGCTGGCTCAGGCGCGCGTAGCCATCGCCCTGTGGCACGCCGACTACAACACCGCGCGGCCGCACTCCCAAATCGCCTGGCAGACCCCGGCCAAGTTCGCCAGCACCTTCAATCCGCGACGGTCGCTCGCGCTGCGCTATGCCAAAGGCTCCGCGCCAGCGCCCGTCGCTTCACCCGCCCAGCAGGGCACAACCCACGCCGGAAACGAACTCAAAACTGCTGGGGCAACGTCAGTCCCATAGAGCCTTGATGGTCGGCCTTTGCTCGCAGCAGCGCCTTAGGTTGGGCGAAGGCGTTCTCAATCGGATTGAAGTCGGGACTGTAGGGCGGCAGGTAGAGCAGGCTCGCCTGCGGCCTCAATCGCGCCGCGCAGGGTTCTCCAGGCGGATGTCGCCAATGTCAAATTTGCTGGCATCCATGTCGCCCTCGCTTTCTGGTTCGAGATCGGAAAATCGCCGAATAATCAGCACATCAACCTGCGCCTGAAGGAGCTCACTGCCACTTTCGGCTGGCGGGGTGTGCCGCCCCACAATTAGAATGTCAATTGTCGTGCCAACCGCACAAGCGAAGGCCAGAAAGCCAACATGTGTTCTGCGGCTTAATTAAGAGTCAGCCGATGTCGGCCGAACATCACCTTGTCTCGAAGTCGACGATCCGACAGCAGATTGCGAAAGTTGGCGCGATGCGAAACAAACTGCTGAAGCGCTCAACTTTTATTGATCACGCGTGTTGGACGCGACGCACTCCCGTTCCAATCGGGCTGAGCGCAAATTCTCCCGGTTCACAAAACTGAGTCGCTGGAGTAGTGGGGGCGCAGAGAAATCTCCGGTCGCAGCCTTACCCGGTCAAAACAAGGATACCAATGATGAAGACTCTCGCCGTCTGCTCTGGCGGATTGGACTCCGTTTCCCTTGCTCACATGGTGGCAGCGGAGCACGAACTCACCGGCCTTCTATCTTTCGACTATGGCCAACGGCACAGGAAGGAATTGGGCTTCGCCGCTCTTTGCGCGCAGCGACTGAAGGTCCCGCACCAGATCATCGACATCGGCGAAATTGGCCGTGGCCTTTCCGGCTCAGCGCTGACTAGCAGTATCGACGTGCCGGACGGCCACTACGCCGAAGACACGATGAAGATTACGGTGGTGCCGAACCGCAATGCCATCATGTTGGCAATCGCCTTCGGTCTCGCCGCCGCCCACAGCGCCGAAGCGGTGGCGGCGGCCGTGCATGGTGGGGACCATTTCATCTATCCCGATTGCCGTCCGGCCTTCATTGAAGCTTTCCAGACAATGCAAGACCGCGCGCTCGACGGCTATGCGCAGATACGCCTCTATGCACCGTATGTGAATCTCGGAAAAGCTGACATTGTTGCGGATGGCGCAAGATACGGCACCCCGTTTGCTGAGACCTGGTCCTGTTACAAGGGCGGCGTGCGTCACTGCGGACGATGCGGGACCTGCGTCGAGCGGCGCGAAGCGTTCCATCTCGCCGGGCACGCTGATCCCACCGACTACGAGGACGCCGATTTCTGGCTTGAGGCGCTGCGCAGGAGGCGCGCGTAATGTTCCACATCACCAAGGAATTCCACTTCTCGGCCTCGCATCAGCTCACCTCCTTGCCTCCCAACCATCAATGCGCGCGCCTGCACGGGCATAACTATGTCGTCGTAGTGGAGCTGTCGGCCAAGGAACTGGACGCCCACGGCTTCGTGCGCGACTATCACGATCTGGCGCCGCTCAAACGCTACATTGACGAGAGCTTCGACCATCGGCACCTCAACGACGTGCTGGGACATGAGAAGGTCACGGCGGAATGCCTGGCCAGACATTTCTATGAATGGTGCAAGGCACGTCTGCCGCAGACCGCGGCCGTGCGCGTTAGCGAAACACCGAAAACTTGGGCGGAATACCGTCCGTGACCGACATGCATCCCGCAATCCGTGTGAGCGAGATATTCGGGCCGACTATCCAGGGCGAGGGCGTGCTCATCGGCTTGCCGACGGTGTTCATCAGAACCGGCGGATGTGATTATCGCTGTTCATGGTGCGACAGCCTTCACGCGGTGGACAATCAGTATCGCCATGAATGGCTACCGATGCCGATCGATGCCGTGTGGCAAACCGTCCATGCGCTTTCCGGCGGCAGGCCGGTTATGGTCTCCTTGTCAGGCGGCAACCCGGCCATTCAGCCGTTCGGTCCCCTCATAGAACGCGGCCATCGCGAGGGCTATCGTTTTGCACTGGAAACGCAGGGTTCCGTGGTGAGGGAGTGGTTTGCGGATCTTGACGTGCTGACCCTTAGCCCAAAGCCGCCGTCCAGCGAGATGACCACCCGTTGGGCTGCGTTTGATGCATGCCTCGAAGCGGCGCAAGAGAAGCCGCAAATCGTGCTCAAGCTCGTCGTTTTCGACGAGAGTGACTATGCCTACGCCAAAGAAGTCGCGGCGAGATATCCGCACCTTCCGATCTATCTGCAACCCGGCAATCACACGCCGCCGCGCCCTGGCAGTGAAGACGCCTCTGTCGACTTGGACGGAATAATGATGCGAATGGAATGGCTTGTCGAAAGGGTGACTAGCGACAGGTGGTTCGAAGCCCGCGTGTTGCCGCAGCTGCACGTTCTGCTTTGGGGTAACAAGAGGGCGGTCTAGTCTGCGGCTTGCGTCGCACCGGAAGGCCGGGCTCCAACGGCTTGGCAGGCTCTCTTCGCGTGCCGAGTACAGCCGAGCTTTGTTCGCGTCAGCGGTCTCGCGATTGTGCGGCTGGAAACCGCCCGGACACCCCGCTGCCGGCGTGTGTCACCTTGACTCCGATGAGCTGTCGTCACGCAAAGTTGAAATCCGCAAGAACTGGCCTTCTCGCCCCACCTGCTCCGTCGCAAGCACGTCATCCCCTCATCCTTGTCCAGCTCTTATCGATGTATCTCATTGTCCGGCCTGACGCACGACTGTCAGCATGGGAATGCATCCATTGCGCAAATGCCTTCCATAAAGAAGATCGATTTCCTCACTGGCCCAACGTGAAATATAGCAACGTTTTCGTGGCGTGGGTCGGCTGCGTCGGGAGTAGCGATGAAAACGTATTAGGGTCGCCTGCGTCTCCTTGGGCAGCGAGTGTAAAGTATAGCGATGCGGCCTCCGGCGCGAACGGCAGCCGCGCAGTGATCACCTTCGCCTGTGCCTTTGCGGCGGGGGTCAAGCGCTGGTCTGCTCAAATTTTTTATCGTTTAGCTGGTTGAAACTGCTCCCGTTGCGGGCTGCAGAAGCCGGCCAGCCGAGAAACGGCAGCCGCACTTATGAAAGCACGCCAAGGCATGCGGGCATCTATCAGTTGCAAAGGACAATACTGGCCGCGCCGATTGGCCATCACGCGTCCATTAGGGCAGCCACCAACATCAGTTCGCAAGAGGAGCAAAAGTAATATGTATCGTCGTCACCTGATCAAAGGGTTGGTTGCGCTCGGCGCATGCCGGATTTGCGTTCAAGCCGCCCAAGCGACCAGTGCCCATTGGGGGTACACCGGTCCGGTCGGACCGGAGCACTGGGCTGATCTGGATAAGGAAAATTTCGTATGCTCTGCCGGCACGCAGCAATCGCCGATCAATATCAACAGCGCGGTCAAGGCGGATATCCCGCATATCGCCATCGGCTGGCACAAGGGCGGCGGCAATATGGTGAACAACGGCCACACCATTCAAATCAATATGCCACAAGGCAGCACGCTGACCCGCAGCGATCGTGTCTACGAACTGGTACAGTTCCATTTCCATGCGCCAAGCGAACATCACGTGGCGGGCAAGAGCTTCCCGATGGAGGTGCATTTCGTTCACAAGGACACGCAAAGTGGTACTCTGGGCGTGCTGGGCGTCTTTTTAACGCCCGGCGCGACAAATGCCAGCTTTGCTGCCCTTGCTGCGGCCTTTCCCGAACTGCCGAATGGGGAGGTGACGATCGACGAGGTGAATCCCAACTGGCTTCTGCCAGCCTCGCTTGGCTATTGGACTTATGAGGGCTCACTGACGACGCCGCCGTGCACCGAAAACGTCGAGTGGATGGTGGCGATGGAACCGGTTGACGTTGATCCGGCAGACATCCAGCGATTTGCCTCCCTCTACCCGTCGAACGCGCGCCCTATTCATTCACCCAATCGACGCTTCATCCTGCGCCAGAGTTGAGCGCCGCCCCAGCGGTTCCGCACGGTCCAACATTCTTGGCACAAGTTGGCGCGAAGCCTCCTCTTCCGGTCTGGCGGTCTGACGGCGCTCCCCAAGCTGGCTAGTCTAAATGATAGGGATTCGGTGCCGACACCACTCGTCCCAAAGACGTCGCGGCGAGGTTTGTCTGCAACCCGGCAATCACACGCCGCCCCGCCGTGGTAATGAAGACGTCTCTGTCGAGTCCGACGGAATATGATGCGCATGGAATCGCTGGTAGAAAAGGTGACCAGCGACAGGTGGTTCGAAGCCCGCGTCTTGCCGCAGCTGCACGTTCTACTCTGGGGTAACAAGAGGGTGGTGTATACCTTCTCCTAGCTTCGCCGCCAACTACTCGGTTTTCCGAATTGCTCTCTATATTCTTGAAGACGATGCGTTCGTTAAAGACATGTGCTGCGCACCTGGTGTAAAAGCTGCTCTCATCATGCAGAGGTCAAGCCAGTCGGGCTCATCCGAGGCTATGGCCGTGAGCACTGTTCAGTTCGGCAGAGAGGGCGCTTTTGTACACACTTTGCGATCGTGGCGGCCCCGTGGGCAGATCTGCAAGCTGCCGCGACACTAACCTCTCGAAGCCCGCCCGCCCGCCTGTTGATGCGTGTCTCCCAGTAAGATTCCTGTCCAAGAACGTGATAATCTTCTTGCCAGTGTTGTAGCTGATGTTGCCCTTGATGCCGCAGCCTACCGCGGCGGGACCAAACTCAATGGCAAGCAGGCCGGCTAGGATCGTGCAGCCAGTCGCGAGCCTCGCCCACAACGGGGTCTCACGCGCATGAGGGCGCCGACCATGGGTTCGGCGGTTCGTACGCGTATAACACGTATCTTTCTGAAAAAATCAATGCTCTCGGCTAAGCTACTGAATTATTTGGCTTCCATATAGCGCGTCGGCGGAACCAACTTGTAGACGGGCTATGAAAGGTTAAGCGCGGATGTCTATCGGCCGCCGGCGTTCCCGCTCTGTAAGCCTGCCTGAACTACCCGCGCCGCGGTCAAGCCCCAGGCTCCTGCTCATCCAGCGACCGCCCGATCAATGGCAGGCTGGAAAGACAAGAGCCGATGTCTTCCGATGGTCTCGCCATCAGCTTTGGGCTAACTTCCCCATTCTCCCGCTTCGAGCTCGACACACGGCGGTTTGGATGGCGCACGACAATCTGTGTCGGCTTTGTCGTGTCCGTGACAGACGCCTGAAAGGCCCGTTCGCGCGTTTTGCCGCCGTCTAAGCGGCTGGAATTTAATGACAAAGTTTTTTCTGGGATCGGCCGATCACGCTGGTACGCTTTTTGCGATGCTTGGTGTGAGGCGGCACGAGCTGCCTATCGGCACTTGTGTCGCGGGCAGTCGCGATGATTAGAACGAAGGAAGGAAAGCTATTATGTCAGGTCTGCGTCAGATCGCCTTTTACGGAAAAGGCGGCATCGGCAAGTCCACCACGTCCCAAAATACGCTCGCTGCCCTTGTCGACCTCGGGCAGAGAATCCTCATCGTAGGATGCGACCCCAAAGCCGATTCCACACGCTTGATCCTGAATTCGAAAGCTCAGGATACCGTCCTGGATCTCGCCGCACAGGAAGGTTCGGTGGAAGACCTCGAACTCCAGGACGTGCTCAAGGTGGGCTACAGAGGCATCAAGTGCGTGGAGTCCGGCGGCCCCGAGCCGGGTGTCGGTTGCGCCGGCCGCGGCGTCATCACCTCGATCAATTTCCTCGAGGAGAATGGCGCTTATGACGATGTCGATTATGTCTCCTATGACGTCCTCGGCGACGTGGTATGCGGCGGCTTCGCCATGCCGATCCGCGAAGGCAAGGCCCAGGAGATCTATATCGTCATGTCCGGCGAGATGATGGCGCTCTATGCCGCCAACAACATCGCCAAGGGCATCCTCAAATATGCCCATTCGGGCGGTGTGCGGCTGGGCGGGCTGATCTGCAATGAACGTCAAACCGACCGCGAACTCGATCTGGCCGAAGCACTGGCTGGCCGATTGAATTCCAAGCTCATCCACTTCGTGCCCCGCGACAACATCGTCCAACATGCCGAACTCAGGAAGATGTCGGTGATCCAGTACGCGCCGGACTCAAAGCAGGCAGGGGAATACCGCGCTCTGGCCGAGAAGATCCACGCCAATTCGGGCCAGGGTACGATCCCGACGCCGATCACCATGGAGGAGCTGGAGGAGATGCTGCTCGACTTCGGCATCATGAAGACCGACGAGCAGATGCTTGCCGAGCTTCACTCCAAGGAAGCGGCGAAGGCGGCGGCCCAGTAGTGACATTAGCGCTGCCATGAATCGGCGCGCCTTGCAGAGAACGGCGCCTATTCTTTGAGGCGTCACCCAACCTTGAAAGGGGGACTCATGAGCCGGGAATACGAGAATGACGGTGCTCTTCATGCGAAGCTTATCGAAGAGGTGCTGTCGCATTATCCCGACAAGGCGGCGAAGCGCCGCAAGAAGCACCTCAACGTCGCAAAGAGCGGCAACGAGGCTGGCGGGGAAAGCGAGGTCCTTTCCGAATGCGACGTCAAATCGAACATCAAGTCCATTCCCGGGGTGATGACGATTCGCGGCTGTGCATATGCTGGTTCGAAAGGCGTGGTGTGGGGGCCAGTCAAGGATATGGTCCATATCTCGCACGGCCCGGTCGGCTGCGGCCAATATTCTTGGTCGCAGCGCCGCAACTACTACGTCGGTACAACGGGCGTCGACACGTTCGGGACAATGCAGTTCACCTCCGATTTCCAGGAGAAGGACATCGTCTTCGGCGGCGACAAGAAGCTGGAACAGATCATTGACGAGATTGAAGTCTTGTTTCCGCTCAACAACGGCATCACCGTGCAGTCCGAATGCCCTATCGGCCTGATTGGCGATGACACCGAGGCCGTTTCTCGCAAAAAGACCAAGGAGTATGACAAGACGATCGTGCCGGTACGCTGCGAGGGCTTCCGCGGCGTCTCGCAGTCGCTTGGCCACCACATCGCCAATGATGCAATCCGGGATTGGGTCTTCGACAAAAAGGATGTCAAGTTCGAGGCCGGCCCCTACGACGTCAACGTCATCGGCGACTACAATATCGGCGGCGATGCCTGGGCCTCGCGCATACTGCTTGAGGAGATAGGGCTGCGCGTGGTTGGCAACTGGTCGGGTGACGCCACACTCGCAGAGATCGAGCGCGCCCCGAAGGCTAAGCTCAATCTTATCCACTGCTACCGGTCGATGAATTACATCTGTCGGCATATGGAGGAAAAGTATGGCGTCGCCTGGATGGAGTACAATTTCTTCGGTCCCTCCCAGATCGAAGCCTCTCTGCGCAACATAGCCAAGCATTTTGGGCCGGAAATCGAGGAGAAGACCGAAAAGGTCATTGCCAAGTACAGGCCGCTTGTTGATGCGGTCATCGCCAAGTACCTGTCGCGCCTGGAAGGAAATACCGTGATGCTCTATGTGGGCGGCCTGCGCCCCCGCCACGTCGTCACGGCCTACGAGGACCTCGGCATGGTCATCGTGGGCACCGGCTATGAATTCGCCCACAGCGACGACTATCAGCGCACCGGCCACTACGTGAAGAACGGCACGCTGATCTACGATGACGTGACCGGCTATGAGTTGGAGAAATTCATCGAAGGGATTCGCCCAAATCTGGTCGGCTCGGGAATCAAAGAAAAATACCCGGTGCAGAAGATGGGCATACCGTTCCGCCAGATGCATTCCTGGGATTATTCAGGCCCGTATCACGGCTACGATGGCTTTGCCATTTTCGCACGTGATGTGGATCTCGCCATTAACAACCCGGTCTGGGACCTATTCCACGCGCCTTGGAAAAGAAGCCGGGGCGATGAGCGGGCGATGGCTGCCGAATAAACATTTGCTTCAGCCCCAGTCTCCCACTGAGACGGTGAACTCCCGCGGCCTCTGATCCGCCGGAGCCTGGAACGTCTTGACGTCCTGAGCTGCCGTCCCGCGCAGCCAGATGCAAAAGAGGTAATCATCATGCCGCAGTCGGCTGAAAAAATTCTCGATCACGCTCCCCTGTTCCGCGAGCCGGAATACAGAAAGATGCTCGCTGAGAAGAAGCTAAACTTCGAATGTCCGCACCCCGATGAAATCATTTCCGATCAGCGCGATTTCACCCAGACGTGGGAATACCGCGAAAAGAACCTCGCCCGCAAAGCGCTTGTCGTGAACCCGGCCAAGGCCTGCCAGCCGCTGGGTGCGGTATTCGCTGCCGCCGGCTTCGAGCGAACCATGTCCTTCGTCCACGGCAGCCAAGGTTGCGTCGCCTATTACCGCTCGCACCTGTCGCGCCATTTCAAGGAGCCTGCCGCGGCGGTCTCCTCCTCAATGACCGAGGATGCGGCGGTGTTTGGCGGCCTGAAGAACATGGTCGACGGGCTCGCCAACACCTACCAGCTCTACGACCCCAAGATGATTGCCGTGTCGACGACCTGTATGGCAGAGGTCATTGGCGACGACCTGCACAGCTTCATCCAGAACGCCAAGGACGAAGATTCAGTCCCGCGCGACTTCGACGTGCCCTTTGCCCACACCCCGGCCTTCGTTGGCAGTCATGTCGACGGCTATGACAACATGGTCAAAGGCATTTTGGAGCACTTCTGGAAAGGTCAGGAGCGTACGCAAATCGAAGGAACCATCAACATCATTCCGGGCTTCGACGGCTTCTGCGTCGGCAACAACCGGGAGCTCAAGCGCCTGCTCGATGTAATGGGCGTGTCCTATACATTGATCCAGGATGCCTCTGACCAGTTCGATACGCCTTCGGACGGTGAATACCGCATGTATGACGGGGGCACGAAGATCAACGAGGTGAAGAAGGCCCTCAACGCCGAGGCAACGCTTTCGCTGCAGCATCACAACACCCGAAAGACACTGGGCTATTGCGAGGAGGTCGGGCAGGCGACGGCCTCGTTCCACTATCCGCTCGGCGTTCAGGCGACGGACGAATTCCTGATGGAGGTCGCGGCGATTTCCGGCAAGGAGATTCCCGAGGCAATTCGCCTCGAGCGCGGCCGACTGGTAGACGCCATGGCGGACAGCCAATCCTGGTTGCATGGTAAGAAATACGCCATCTACGGTGATCCCGACTTCGTTCACGCAATGGCCCGCTTTGTCATGGAGACCGGCGGCGAGCCAACCCATTGCCTCGCCACCAATGGCACCTCGGCATGGGAAGCCGATTTGAAGAAGCTGCTAGCATCCTCGCCTTTCGGCAAGGCTGCCCAGGTTTGGGCGGGCAAGGACCTGTGGGCGCTGCGCTCACTGCTCTTTACCGAGCCGGTGGACCTTTTGATCGGCAATTCCTACGGCAAGTACCTGGAGCGCGACACCGGAACACCGCTGATCCGGCTGATGTTTCCGATCTTCGATCGGCACCATCATCACCGCTTTGCGCTCTTTGGCTACCAGGGAGCGTTGCGCGTGCTGACGACGATCCTCGACAAGATCTTCGACAAACTCGATCGCGAGACGAGCGAGACGGGTGTGACGGATTATTCCTATGACCTCACGCGCTAAGAGCCGTGGCCGGCTTTTCGCCGAGGCCATTCCTTGCCCAATGGACTGGGGAGGCTGAGCAATGTCCTCCCTCAGCGCCAAAATCAAGGACGCCTTCGATGAGCCCGCCTGCGATAAGAACCGTGGCAAAGATGCCAAGGCGCGCAAGGAGGGCTGCTCGAAGTCGCTGACACCAGGGGCGGCAGCCGGCGGCTGCGCCTTTGACGGAGCCAAGATCGTCCTGCAGCCGATCACCGACGTTGCGCATCTGGTCCATGCGCCGCTCGCCTGCGAGGGCAATTCTTGGGACAACCGTGGTGCGGTTTCGTCAGGGCCGACCTTGTGGCGGACAAGCTTCACGACCGACCTCACCGAACTCGACCTTGTGATGGGGCAGGGCGAGCGGAAACTCTTCAAGGCGATCCGCGAGATCAAGCACACATACGCGCCGCCGGCGATCTTCGTCTACTCGACTTGCGTAACGGCGCTGATCGGTGACGACATCGAGGCCGTGTGCAAACGCGCCACGGAAAAGTTCGGTTTGGCCGTGGTGCCGATCAATGCGCCTGGCCTGGCAGGCTCCAAGAACCTCGGCAATAAGCTCGCCGCCGAGGCGTTGCTCGATCATGTCATCGGCACGGTCGAACCCGACGACCCCGGACCCTACGACATCAACATCCTTGGCGAATTCAACCTCTCGGGCGAATTCTGGCTTGTAAAGCCGCTCCTCGATCGGCTCGGGATCCGGGTGCGCGCCTGCATTCCCGGCGATGCGCGTTACCGCGACATTGCTTCCGCGCACCGCGCCCGGGCGGCAATGATGGTGTGCTCGACCGCGCTGATCAGTCTTGCCCGCAAGATGGAGGAGCGCTGGGACATCCCGTTCTTCGAGGGCTCCTTCTATGGCATCTCCGACACATCGCAAGCTCTTCGAAACCTTGTCAGGCTGCTGGTGAGGAAGGGCGCCGATCCGGAGATCCTCGAGCGCACAGAGACGCTGATCGCGCAGCAGGAGGCGATCGCGTGGAAGAAACTCGAATCCTACCGGCAAAGGCTCCAAGGCAAGCGCGTGCTGCTCAACACAGGCGGTGTGAAGTCCTGGTCGGTTGTCCATGCGCTGATGGAGATCGGAATCGAGATCGTCGGCACCTCGATCAAGAAATCTACGGTGCAGGACAAGGAGCGCATCAAACAAGTTCTCAAGCACGACAAGCACATGTTCGAATCCATGGCTGCGAGCGAGCTGTACGCCATGCTCTCTGAACACAGGGCCGATATCATGCTGTCGGGCGGTCGCACGCAATTCATTGCGCTCAAGGCCAAGACGCCCTGGCTCGATATCAACCAGGAGCGCCAGCATCCTTATGCCGGCTATGACGGCATGGTGGAACTCGTACGCCAGATCGACCTCGCCATTCACAATCCGATCTGGTCTCAGGTGCGCCAGCCGGCCCCGTGGGATTGCCAGCCTGAGCTGATAGGCGAATTGCCGTGCACGAGGAACGAGACCGCGTACCTGTTTGATGAATTCGCCTGCGCGACGGCACACGAGTGTTGAGGCGACCGATGGCCCGCATCCTTCCCCAGAGCAAATCGGCGGCAGTCAACCCGCTGAAGTCGTCGCAGCCGCTGGGTGCCGCCTTTGCCTTTCTTGGCGTCGACGGTGCGATGCCGCTGTTCCACGGCAGCCAAGGCTGCACAAGCTTTGCGCTCGTTCTCTTCGTGCGGCACTTCAAAGAAGCGATTCCCTTGCAGACTACGGCGATGGATGAGGTGGCGACCATCCTCGGCGCAGCCGACCATCTGGAAGAGGCGATCCTCAACCTCAAGAACCGCACGAAGCCAACGCTGATCGGGGTGTGCACGACCGCGCTGGTGGAGACGCGTGGCGAAGATTGCGCGGGTGATATTGCCAACATCATGCGGAAGCACACGCAACAGCTTGCGGGTACGGAGGTCGTGCTGGCCAACACGCCGGATTTTGACGGCGCGATCGAAGAGGGCTGGGCCAAGGCAGTCACCGCAATGATCGAAGGGATTACGCGCTCGGGCGAACGGGCGCGGCACCCGAAGAAGATCGCAATCCTGCCCGGATGCAACCTCTCTATCGCCGACATCGAGCATATGCGGGACATGGTTGAAAGCTTTGGGCTCAAGCCGGTTATTCTGCCCGACATTTCAGGCTCGCTCGACGGTACGGTTCCTGACCGCTGGGTAGCGACCACATACGGCGGCACCAGCGTCGAAGACATTCGCGAGTTGGGCACGGCCATGCAATGCATCGCCATCGGTGAGCACATGCGCCGCCCGGCGAAAGCGCTGCACGGGTTGACCGGCGTGCCTTACGTGTTGTTCCAGTCACTGACTGGGCTGCAGGACACGGACCGCTTCGTGTCGCTGCTGTCTGCGATTTCGGGCGCGGCGGTACCGGCCCGCGTGCGCCGGCGCCGGGCGCAATTGCAGGACGCGATGCTCGACGGACATTTCCATTTCGGCGGCAAGAAAATTGCCATCGCTGCCGAACCAGACCAGCTGTTCCAACTTGCGACCTTCTTTGCTGGCCTCGGCTCCGAGATAGCCGCGGCCGTCACAACGACCGACAGGTCTAAAATTCTCGAGAAAGTCCCGGCGGTTTCGGTTCAGATCGGCGATCTCGGCGATCTGGAAAGTCTTGCCGTCGGTGCTGACCTGCTTGTCACGCATTCGCACGGGCGCCAAGCATCGGAGCGGCTCCGAATTCCGCTCATGCGCATCGGGTTCCCGGTCTTCGATCGACTAGGCAGCCAGCACAAGCTCGCAATTCTCTATCAGGGCACCCGCGACATGATCTTCGAGGTCGCCAGCATCTTCCAGGCCAACCAACACGCGCCCACTCCTGAGGCGCTTGATCCACTCCGTAATCGAGAAATATCACGATGAACGCTGTTCGCCGCCTCTCGCTGGTCAGTAGTGAGGTTTTCGCCCCGATGCCTGAACGACGTAAGGGCGCATTGCGCGTTGCGATCGCCACTCAGGACATGCAGGACCTCAACGCCCATTTCGGGTCGGCCAGGCGCTTTGCTGTCTACGACGTGACGCGCGAGGAATGGAATCTCGTAGAAGCCGTGGCCTTCGATGACGTGTCCGATGAAAGCGGGGAGCATCGGGCCGAGCGCGATGATCGCATCACGCCAAAGGTGGATGCGCTCAAGGGCTGTCAGATCCTGTTTTGTCTGGCAATTGGCGGCCCTTCGGCAGCCAAGCTTGTCGCGGCAAAAATCCACCCGATCAAAGTGGCGGAGCCCCAATCGATCCCACAGGTGCTCTTGCGCACGCAGATGATGCTCAGGACGTGTCCTCCGCCTTGGCTGCGCAAGGTGCTGGCGCGAGCGGGCATTGCCGAAAAGAAACCGTCCTTCGAGGACGAGGACTGAAAAGAGGAGGACGCCAATGCCTGACCCCGCAATCCCCCCAGCTGTCGCCGAAGACGAGGCGGCTCTTTGCACCCCGTTCGTCAAATGCCTCGTGCGGCTGATCCGTTCTCAGGATTCCTATGGCTCGTGGGAACGCAAAGCGGACGCTGAGCTGCTGGGCGACTTCATCATTACCAAGGAACAGCGCCGAGGGATCCCAATCATCGGAGATCCCGATCCCGACGTGCTGTGGAGGCTCGACAAGTACTACGCCGCCATCGGGCTTGCGATCGAGGAGCGCTGCGGCCTTATGGCATCGCCGATGATCCAGGTGAGCCATGAGGGTTTTGGTCGGGTGCTTTTCACGACCGGACGGCTGGTCGTTTTGTCCAAAACGCTGCGCGATGTCCACCGGTTTGGCTTCGAGACGCTCCTGAAGCTCGCCACGGCCGGTACGAAGCTGGTCGACGATGCGATTTCAGTCATCGAAACCTTTCCCCACGTGGCGCTGGCATGATGGGCGCGATTTTCGAGAAAGGCCATCATGACGGACCCGAGAAACTATGTTGGCCAGTCCCCTCGATCCAGGGACTCGAGGCCGACCAGGTTGTTGGGGTATCGCCGATGAAGAAGCCGCTGGTCCTGATCTGCTCGCAAGATGCCGAGTTCTATCTGCTCTACAGCCACATACTGGAGGTTGACGGTTTCAGCAGTGAGACGGCAGACGGCGCGAAGGCTGCGCTGGCCTTGGCCGAACAACGGGAGCTTCAGGCCGTAGTGCTGGATTGCGACCCAGCCAGCATAAACGGGTCCGCAATTTGCGCCCACCTCAAGCGGGAACCGCGCACCACCGACCTGCCTATCATCGCCCTGATCGCGCCTGGCGCCGAGCACCAGCACCTCGATCTCTTGAAGGCAGGCGTTGAGAGCTTTGTGCGGCCGGTGGCTCCGGCCAAGCTGCTCGACTGCCTGCGGGCGAGGCTCGGGCTGACCAAGCGTGGTCCGAACGGGGTTGAAAACGACAGTTGGATTTGTTGTGGAGGCCTGGAGATGAAGCTCGATGCCCATCGGGTTCGCGGTAATGGCCACGACATCCATCTCGGACGGATCGATTTCAACGTGCTGCGGCTTATGATTGAGGCCCCCGGCAAGGTCTTCAGCCGGGACGAGCTTATCGGGGCGGCCTGGCTGCCCAACATTCATGTCGGTGCACGCACCGTCGATGTCCATATCAGCCGAATCAGGAGGGCGCTGAAAACGGCCTTGCCCGGCAGCGTCATTCGCACCGTCAGGTCGGCCGGCTACTCGCTCGAGAAGCCGGACGACTGAAATCGGTGATCGAACGTGGTGCCGCTCTCTCTTCCTCCTGAGAGCGGTGTTGCCGCTTTGAGGCGCTCCTAACGAAGACCAGGAGAAGCAGGCAAATGGAATTTAAAAGCATATTCAGTGTGACGGGTGCTGATCATTCTGATGAGGACCTCACAACAGCTGCCGGACTGTGTGCCGAGGTCGGCGCGCACCTATCGGTACTCATTATACCGCCTCCATTGCTCTTGATGTTGTCTCCGCCCCCGAATGGAATACAGGACGTGCACAGGCAATTGCAGTACCGAACTATCGATTTCAGCAAATCGAGAAATTTTCACAGGACGTGACCAGAAT
This sequence comes from Mesorhizobium sp. M2A.F.Ca.ET.046.03.2.1, assembly GCF_003952425.1. Classification (NCBI taxonomy): domain Bacteria; kingdom Pseudomonadati; phylum Pseudomonadota; class Alphaproteobacteria; order Hyphomicrobiales; family Phyllobacteriaceae; genus Mesorhizobium; species Mesorhizobium sp. M2A.F.Ca.ET.046.03.2.1. The sequence goes on from NZ_CP034449.1 coordinate 3,524,195, forward strand.
GGAAAGACGGTCCGCGGATATCCTCAAAAGGCTGAAAGCTATGTCGCTTTCCTGTGACGTTGACACCGACTATTGCGATCCGGCTAGCCTCGGTGAAGTGGCACGACAGCGGGCGCTCTGCGCTGACCTGACGATCGTTGGAGGAGACCTCCTCAACGATGAGACTCTCGGACCTCCTGTTGTCAACGGCTGCTTGTTCGATAGCGGAAAGCCGGTGCTCATCGTGCCGAAGGGCGTTAAGGCGACGCTGTCGCCTCGACGCGTGCTGGTCGGCTGGGATTCGCGTGTAGAGGCCTCGCGTGCGGTTCGGGAAGCTCTTAGTATCCTATCCGCTGCCAAGGAAGTCTGTGTCGCTATGGTCGATCCAAAGGCGCAAAACAACGGGAAAGGCGCGCAGTCTGGAGCTGACATCGCTGCCTATCTTACTCGGCACGGTGCTCGGGTCTCCGTTGACCTGCTTAAGAGCGCCGGCAAATCGGCGGGCACAGTGCTGACCCAGCACGCGAACGACATCTGTGCTGACATGATGGTTATGGGTGCTTATGGCAGCCGTGGGCTGCGTGAGCGGATTTTCGGCGGTCCGCCGAGCTGGAGCTTTGGGAAGACCACATTGCCGCTGTTTTTGGCTCGCTGATCAGCTCCGTAGGAACACCGATCAGGTCGTAGGACCGCCAACCAGTCCGAAGTCGTCGTCGGTTACCGGTCGGATTGCGGAGACATGGCTGGATCCGCGAACATCTTGCGACGCTTGTCAGAGCCAAACCGGACGCCTCGACTGCTTCACGACGCTCTCGTGAACCAACTCGTGCGAGATCGTCCGCAACGGGCAGTAAAGACGAACGGCTGCAGCAGACCGCAGCCAAGCCACAGGGCGGGTGTACCAGGAGACCCCGCCTCGTGCGCGAACCCTGTTGGAAGGCCCCTTATCAGTACCCGGACGCGCGTCAAATCGGCGGCTGTCCCTGTCAGCCTGCGGTGTGCAAGGGCCGCTGCCGCGGAGCTTCCCCTGCCCGATCGTCGGGCGTGCGACAATGTCGGATTCCAGACGAGCTGGAACTGCGCGAACTCGTTGGTTTGACAGGTCTTTATCCGGCACGCCGCATGCATGGGAGTCTCCGAAAGCATTAAGAGCCGTTATCCATGGTTACGCCCCTCGAAAGAAAGAGCCGCTTCCGTCGTGGCAGGGAAACAGCCACTCCTGGGGTGGAGGCCGGCGCTAGAAGCCGCCGTAAGATCCGGAAGAGCCGCGCGACAGCATCACACACTTTCCTTCTGCTCTTGGGTTCGGATCACGCCGCGCCGCTGTCGATGCCGCCGACATTGAGCCCAAGACCTGGAAGGCGGCACACGCTTTTGCTGTCCTCTCAGTCGGGACCGCGGCTCAAGCATGCCTGTGAGGTTCGCATTGCTCAATGCCCGGCAATCGACGTCAACATGCCGCTGAGTTGGAAAACACTCCTAGAGGAGTAAGGATAAGTGGACCTCTTTTGTATTGGTGTGGGTGCTGGACCATCTAATTTGAGCCTTGCGTGTCAGATACAGGAAGAGATTGCGCAAGGGGCACTGTTCCTGGACCGGGAGGTCGATTTCCGAGGACATCCAGGCAGCGCTTTCGATTGCGCGGAGCTCCAGGTCGGCCACTTCCAGGATCTGGTTACTCTGGTCAATCCGCGATCAGCCTACACATTCGTAAACTACCTCCACGAGAACGGGCGTCTTTACAATTTCCTCAATGCGCAATTTCACGGGGTGCTTAGAGCCGAGTTCGCCCAATATCTCAACTGGGCGTTCCAGAAGAATCCGCTTGTCCGTGGCGGCGAGGCCGTTCGCGAAATCCGCTTTGACGGCGAGTTTCGCGTGCGGACGGACAACGCGGTCCTTGATGCAAGAAACCTCGTCATCGACATAGGCAAGCAGGCGCAAATTCCGCCTCAGTTTCATGGCTGGACTGGACCCAACCTGTTCCACTCATCTGAGTTGGCCCACATCAATCCTGAGGTGCAAAAAAAGCATGTCTGCGTTGTTGGCGGCGGACAGTCGGGAGCCGAGCTGCTACTGCACCTTGTCGGCCGGCCGAAAGAACGGCGGCCCGCGGCGATCACATGGGTCTTGACGCGCGAGATGCCTTTCGACGACCACGCGTTCACAAACGGGCTGTTCACGCCATGCTTCTCGGATCGTTTTGCTGCGATGAGCGAGGTGCATCGACAGCTGTTCCTGCGGCGTTTCGCGCTTGCCTCCGAGGGCATTTCAGAAAGCAAGTTGCGCGCGGTCTATCAGGCGCTCTACCACCACGCCTTTCTCGAGCCACACCAATGCGAGATCACATTGCGGCCAAGTTGCAACGTGTCGCGCTGCATCAATGCCGGAGCAGGGCACAGGCTCACGCTGCAACGCGGCTTGGACAACATCGGAGAAGTAACCGCCGATATCGTCATCCTGGCCACCGGGTACGAGAAACCGCTGCCGGGTTTCCTAGAACCGATCGCAGATCGCCTCGAACAGATCGGCAATGAGCTCGCCATCGGCGAGGATTTTTCGGTGTACTGGGACGGACCGCGAGACCGACGCCTTTTCGTTCAGAACGCCTGCCTTGGACAGCGCGGGCTGGCTGATCCGAACTTTGGGCTGCTGGCCTGGCGAGCGCGCCGCATCCTTGACAGCCTTCTGCGGCGCGCGCCATTGCGCCAATCCCGAGCATCTAGGGTTCATCAACCGTCCCTTGACGGAGTGCTGGCCCGACCTCGGAGTCGAACAAATGGGCAGCGGGATATGATTCGTCGATATTGATGATCGGCGGTGGCATTCAGGAAAGATTTCCGCCTCTGGCGGCAAAAGCGGGACGAGCAATATTCCTACGGCGTCAGATCGCTCTGCTCGCGCTTGAGCAAGGTAGCGTCGCGCGACTCCTGCTTGGCGTGAAACAGCAAAGGGCATTCAATCACGATGCAGCTTTACGTGCTGTCGGGCTCAACGCCACGTGGATCGAGCCCAACGCCGCCGTTGGCAACCGCGACGCGAATTATGACGCCGGGCCACATGCGGCGGTGGCTGCAAGGGTACCGAGCCTCTCCCGCACTTTCGACCCCATCGCCGAAGTGCGACTACTCCAGGACGCCGAAGCCGGTCTTATCGCCAGCGGGCCAGCCAAACTCTCACCTTCCTAAACGGCAGCCGCTAAGGTGAGCCGTCGAAAGCCGACATTCAGGTTAACGTCAGCTGGCCGTGTTAGGGCTCGCTTATTCAAGGCGGTACCGGCGCTTGCCGAAGCTAAGAAGGGTTGGCATGCCCTTTGCCGTGCTTGATGTGCGGCAACACGGTGAGAGCTCCGCTGAAGCAAGCGAGAGGGAGCAATGCCCTCGAGACCGTGTCCGATTTTGACTGGAAAATATTCCGCGACAAAAGAGACGAAAGGTGTGGAATGACTTTGGACACCAAGATGGAACTGCGTATGGGGTCCCCGGCTCCTGCGCTGAAAGTGGAGAACTGGCTGCGTGGCGAGCCCCTCACGAGCCTTCGGCCCGGCAAGGTCTACCTCGTTGAATTTTGGGCGACTTGGTGCCGACCATGTGTCCACGCCATGCCCCATTTGATCGAACTGCAGGAGAAATATAAAGACAGCGGATTTGAGATTATCGGAGTCGCAGCTTGCGAAAAGGCTGCAACCGCGGACGAAGCGCGGACCAACGTGGATGCCTGGCTGACCGAGAAGTTCCCGAATCTGAATTATCGGACAGCGTTCGATTGCACTGGCGAAATGAAAAAGCTCTGGCTGGAACCCAGCTCTTCGTTCGGGATTCCCACCTCGTTCGTGGTCGACCGCGACGGCCACATCGCTTATATCGGCCACCCGGCACCTCTCGATGACGTTTTGCCGAAAGTCCTTAACGGCAGCTGGCGCAGCAGCTATGAAGCGAAAGCCGTCGATGCAAAGCGAATCTCGCGTGTGCGCGAATCGTCGCTGAGTCAGCCGATATACGCCAAACTTGGGCCGGCGATGCAGGACGAGGATTGGGCAGCGGCACTATTGGCCATCGAAGAAGGCCTCGCCGTGATGCCAGACTCTTTTGATTTTCGGCGGGTTCATGCGGATATTCTGCTTCACAAGCTGCGCGACATCAAAACCGGCTTGCCGCTTATGCGCGAATTGGTCGAGGACGCGATCAACAAAAAGTTCGAAGCGATGTCTTGGGTGGTGATGGCGCTGAACCAACTCTTCCATCCCACGATCGACAACTCCCATCTTCCGCATGATGATCGCTTTGCGATGGGCAAGGAGCTCTCCGAACAGATCCTGGAACTTAATCCTCCGCAAGGCGATGGAGACTTTAAATTCGGGTGTTACTTTCCGGTCGCTCAGTATTATTACGAGAGCGGCAACAAGGACCGGGCGATCGAGTTGATCGAGGTGGCAATCAAATCGCTGGACCATTCGGAGCCAGTGCCGGACCAAACCAAACAGCGCTACCTCACCTCGTTGCTCCAAGCCCTGGCCAACTACACGGGTGAGCCTGCCTGTCACGCGGGTCTCTGTGTGGCTCCGCAAAACAAGACTTCCGAAACTCAAAACGCTGTCACTTCCTGAGCAAGGATCGCGAAGGGCATGACAATTGGAATTGAACACCGGCAAATCCGCCCGCCCAGGCGCACTTCGCAGCAATAACGTCGATGCCGCAAAAGTGCGCGGCTTGCGGCAGGTGGAATTTCCATTGCGTTTACCTCGGGTCGAACCGCGGCGCAGGCGTTCGCGCCGCGGTGAAAGGTCTCGCATTGGTGGACGTGCTCGAGGTCGGCCACGGGACACTGTTGCGTGGGATCGGCTCGCCCAAGCCATTCCCCGCCCACGCAAGCGCCCGAACCACACATCGCAGAAAAAGAGATCGTCCTTCAAGAGGAGTACTGAAATTGGGGAAAAGCGAAATTCCTCATGAACCGGTTGGCCCTGCTGTCCACGGGGACGGCGAGGCCCTTGCTTCCCCGTTCGTCAAATGCCTCCTGCGGCTCATTCGTACTCAGGATTCCTTCGGCTTATGGGAAGGCCATTCGGATGCCGAGCTGCTGGCCGAGTTCATCATCACCAAGCAACAGCAACGTGCGGTACCCTTTGGCGGCGATCCCGATCCTGACGCGCTGTGGAGGCTCGACATGTTTTACACCGCCGTAGCGCTTGCGATCGAGGAGCGCTCCGGCGTGTCGACGTCGCCGACAATAGAAATGAAACCCGTGGGGGCTTCCGGCGGTTGGGCGTTCTGTCGAGACGTCCACCGGTTCGGCTTCGAGACTTTCCGCAAACTTGCTGAGGCCGGTACGAAACTGGTCGACGATGCGACTGCAGCCATTGAAGCCTAGCCCGAGATGGAGCGCATCAAGAAACCATTGTTCCAGAAAGGATCTATGTCAGACCTAGATAGGATGAGGAAAAAAGTCTGAAAGCTCCAGTTGCGTGCAGCTATTGCCAAGATGGCATTGCAGGACCTCGTCGAGGGTCTGCCGGGCAAGTGGGCCGACATACAGGAAGTCGCCGAGAAAACCCAAGCCGTTTATGCCGAGTTGGATGTTGCCAAGAGAGAACTCGCTTCAATGAAGAATTTAGGATGATGCGCACATTCACCACCCGTGACGGCTCCATTTGGATGCCGCCGTACCTGACCTCCATCGATAGCAAACCTGCATCGGCTGCTGCCGTTGTTTCAAGGTCTGCTCGCGCGATGTCATGCATCTTCACGGCGTTGATGATGCGGGTGAAATCCTCGGCCCCTGCGATGACGAGGACGACGATTTCGACGGCAAGCTCAATCGCATGATCATGGTTGTCGATGATGCCGGCCGCTGCATCGGCTGCGGAGCCTGCGGCCGCGTCTGCCCCAAGAACTGCCAGACGCATGTTGCGGCCGACGAGCTCGCAACATGATCTGGCGAAAACCAGGGGAGCGGCGTGCACTTCATCTTTTTGTCGGCTCGTGGGGCTGGTCCTGTGCAGCAATGCGTCGATGGTTTACTTCGCTTTGGATTCGCTCCGTGTGGCAGTCGTCACGACGCTGGCCTGTTCGCTGCTGCTTCAGGCCGGCTCCTTCGGCCGCGTGCTCTTTCTGATCTGGCAGTCCTCTAGCCGCGCTCGTGGAACTCGCCACAGGGGCCAGCATGCCGATGGTTACAGGAAAGCTCGGGTACCAGTCGTCTGACTCTGATCAACTGCGGAATGCAATTTTCAGCTGTGTCCCGGCTTGGTCGAATGCCCAGCATGTGCTGCTGCTTTGATGCGCGGATGACAGGATCAGTGCTCAGACCCACACCAATTTTGGTCACCCTCTGATGACTGAGCTGATCGTATAGGGAATCTGTGTTCGGCTAACACGCGACCATACCCCTGGGCTGACCGGTGCGTAGCCGGTTCAGGTACTTTTTTGCTGGAGATAGCATGCTGGAAAAATTCGAACGTTATCCGCTCACCTTTGGACCCACGCCGATCGAGAGGCTCGACCGCCTCGGCAAGCATCTGGGCGACAAGGTGGAAATCTACGTCAAACGCGAGGACTGCAACTCCGGTCTCGCGTTCGGCGGAAACAAGCTGCGCAAGCTCGAATACATTGTGCCCGACGCGATCGCGTCAGATGCCGATACGCTCGTCACAATCGGTGGCGTGCAGTCCAACCATACGCGCATGGTCGCTGCGGTCGCCGCCAAGATCGGCATGAAATGCCTCCTGGTCCAGGAGAGCTGGGTCCCACATGATGATGCTGTCTACGACCGGGTCGGCAATATCCTCTTGAGCCGCATCATGGGGGCAGAGGTGCGCCTGGTTGACGAGGGCTTTGACATCGGCATCCGCCGCAGCTGGGAAAAGGCACTTTATGAAGTCAAGGCAAGGGGCGGCAGGCCATATGCGATACCTGCCGGCGCCTCTGTCCACAAATACGGCGGCCTGGGCTATGTGGGGTTCGCTGAGGAGGTGCGTGCCCAGGAAGAGCAGCTTGGGTTTGCCTTCGACTATATCGTCGTCTGTACGGTGACTGGTTCAACCCACGGCGGCATGCTCGTCGGGTTCGCCAAGGATGGTCGACAGCGCAACGTGATCGGTATCGATGCCTCCGCCATGCCCGCCAAGACCAAGGCGCAGGTGCTCGGCATCGCCCAAAATACAGCGAAGCTCGTCCACCTCGGAGCGGAAATTGTCGAGGCAGACGTGGTGTTGTTCATGGACTACGCGTACCCGGGTTATGGCGTTCCATCGGAGGAAACCAAAGAGGCAATCCGTTTGTGCGCGCGGCTCGAGGGCATGATTACGGACCCCGTTTACGAGGGCAAATCGATGCAAGGGATGATCGACCTCGTCCAGAGGGGCTTCTTTCCACAGGGATCGAGGGTCCTCTACGCACATCTAGGCGGCGCGCCGGCGATCAACGGGTACGGCTACACCTTTCGCAACGGCTGACGTTCGGCAGTCTGCGATTCCGCGGTCGCGCTCGAACGTGGGTAGGTAGCGTCGTTCGAGCGCTTGGCTGGAGAAGTGGAGGCAGCGACGGGCATCCACTAATTGGTACCATTACGTGCTGTCGGGGCTCAACGCCACGCGCATTGAGCGCATGCCGCCGTTGGCAACCGCGAGGCGAATTTTGACTCCGGGGCAAGAATCCACACGCGGCGGTGGCGGCACGAGGACCAAGCCGGCGAGTTCGCGCTTTCGAACTGGCGCCAAACTGCCACTGCTCGAGGACCGAGGCCAGTCTAATCACAGGCGAGCCGTCCAAGCTCTCAAGAGATAGGGCGAAACCCGACAGCGGCAGAAGACATGTCGGGTTCACGACAATCGGCCGCATTTAGCCTCGTGGAGAATTTCAAAGCATTTCCCGCCGCTTACCGGAGCTGAGGGAATTGGCACCTCCGTTGCAGCTTGATGTGCGGCAACACGGTGAGAGCTTCGCTGAAGCAAGCCAGAGGGAGCGATGCCCTCGAGACCGTGTCCGATTTTGACGGGAAAATATTCCGCGACAAAAGAGACGAAAGGTGTGGAATGACTTTGGACACCAAGATGGAACTGCGTATGGGGTCCCCGGCTCCTGCGATCAAAGTGGAGAACTGGCTGCGTGGCGAGCCCCTCACGAACTTTCGGCCCGGCAAGGTCTACCTCGTTGAGTTTTGGGCGACTTGGTGCGGACCATGTGTCGACGCCATGCCCCATTTGATCGAACTGCAGGAGAAATATGAAGGCAGCGGATTTGAGGCGGTCGGAGTTGCCGCCTGCGAACAGGGTCCTACCGCAGACGAGGCGCGGACCAACGTGGATGCCTGGCTGACCGAGAAGTTCCCGAATCTGAATTATCGTATCGGGTTCGATTACATTGGCGAAATGAACAAGCTCTGGATGGATCCCAGCTCTTCGATTGGGATTCCCACCTCGTTCGTGGTCGACCGCGACGGCCACATCGCTTTTATCGGCCACCCGGCGGAACTCGATGACGTTTTGCCGAAAGTCCTTAACGGCAGCTGGCGCAGCAGCTATGAAGCGAAAGCCGCCGATGCAAAGCGCATCGCGCATAACCAACTTGCAGCGCGCGAAATGTCGCTTACCGGGCCGATATACGCCAAACTTGAGCCGGCGATGCAGGCCGAGAATTGGACGGCGGCGCTCTTGGCCATCGAAGAAGGCCTCGCCTTGATGCCAGACTCTTTTGATTTTCGGCAGATTCATGCGGATCTTCTGCTTCACAAGCTGCGCGACATCAAGACCGGCATGCCGGTCATGCGAGAATTGGTCGAGGACGCGATCGACAAAACGTCCGACGCGGTGTCGTGGATGGCCTTGGCCCTCAACCAACTCTTCGATCCCACGATGGACAATTCCCATCTTCCGCGCGCGGAGCGCTTTGCGATGGGCAACGAGCTCTCGGAACAGATACTGGCACTCAATCCCCCGAACGGCGATGGCCCGTTTAAATACCGCCGGTACCTCCCGGTAGCTCAGTATTATTACGAGAGCGGCAACAAAGATCGCGCAATCGAGTTGATCGAGGTGGCACTGAAATCGGTGGACCGGCTGGGGCCAATTCCGGACCACACCAAACAGTACTATCTTACCCCATTGCTCGAAGCACTGGCCAACTACACGGGTGAGCCTGCCTGTCACGCGGATCTTTGTGTGGCTCCGCAAAAGAAGGCACCCGAAACTCAAAACGCAGTCACTTCCTGAGCAAGAATCGCGAAGGGACTGACAATTGGAATTGAACACTGGCCAATCCGCCCATCGAAGCTCTCTTCGCAGCAAGTATGTCGATGCAGCAGGGCGGCGGCTTGCGGCAGGTTGGATTTCAATTGCGTTGACCACCGGTCGGATCGCGGCGCAGACGATGTGCGCCGCGAATTCGCGCCGCAGGTCTCGCACTCTTGGACATGTCGAGGTCGGCCACGGGGCACTCTTGGGGTTGGCCCGCCCAAGCCATTCGTCGGCCACGCAAGCGGACCCGGAGTGGGCATCGCAGGAAAAGGAAATCGTACCTCGAAGACGAAGACTGAAATGACGAACAACGAAATTCCTCCGGTTGGCCCTGCTGTCAACAATGACGAAGAAGCCCTTGCTTCCCCGTTCGTCAAATGCCTCCTGCGGCTCATTCGTACTCAGGATTCCTTCGGCTTATGGGAAGGCCATTCGGATGCCGAGCTGCTGGCCGAGTTCATCATCACCAAGCAACAGCAACGTGCGGTACCCTTTGGCGGCGATCCTCGATCCTGACGCGCTGTGGAGGCTCGACATGTTTTACACCGCCGTAGCGCTTGCGATCGAGGAGCGCTCCGGCGTGTCGACGTCGCCAATAATTGGAATGAAGCCCCTGCGGGCTTCCAGCGGTTGGGCGTTCTGTCGAGACGTCCACCGGTTCGGCTTCGAGACTTTCCGCAAACTTGCTGAGGCCGGTACGAAACTGGTCGACGATGCGACTGCAGCCATTGAAGCCTAGCCCGAGATGGAGCGCATCAACAAAACCATTGTTCCAGGAAGGATCTATGTCAGACCTAGATAAGATGAGGAAGAAAGTCCGAAAGCTCCAGTTGCGTGCAGCTATTGCCAAGATGGCATTGCAGGACCTTGTCGAGGGTCTGCCGGGCAAGTGGGCCGACATACAGGAAGTCGCCGAGAAAACCCAAGCCGTTTATGCCGAGTTGGATGTTGCCAAGAGAGAACTCGCTTCAATGAAGAATTTAGGATGATGCGCACATTCACCACCCGTGACGGCTCCATTTGGATGCCGTCGTACCTGACCTCCATCGATAGCAAGACCTGCATCGGCTGCTGCCGTTGTTTCAAGGTCTGCTCGCGCGATGTGATGCATCTTCACGGCGTTGATGATGCGGGTGAAATCCTCGGCCCCTGCGATGACGAGGACGACGATTTCGACGGCAAGCTCAATCGCATGATCATGGTTGTCGAAGATGCCGGCCGCTGCATAGGCTGCGGAGCCTGCGGCCGCGTCTGCCCCAAGAACTGCCAGACGCATGTTGCGGCCGACCAGCTCGCAACATGATCTGGCGAAAACCAGGAGAACGGCGTTGCACTTCATCTTTTTGTCGGCTCGTGGGGCTGGTCCTGTGCAGCAATGCGTCGATGGTTTACTTCGCTTTGGATTCTCCGTGTGGCAGTCGTCACGACGCTGGCCTGTTCGCTGCTGCTTCAGGCCGGCTACTTCGGCCGCGTGCTCTTTCTGAGCTGGTCATGCGGCTTGGCGCAAAGCAAGCTTCTTGTGCTCGCGCAGGTCATCCATGTTGATGTAGCGGTTGGCCTCCATCCAGTTTTCGTTGGTTTCGACGGCCAGCGCCCTGACCAGGCGCAGGCAGCTTTCGGCGTTCGGGAAGATGCGCACGACATAGGTGCGCCGGCGGATTTCCTCGTTGAGGCGTTCCAGCATGTTGGTGGACTTCAGGTGCTTGTGGTGCTGGCGCGGCAGGCAAAAGAAGGTCAGCGTGCATTCGATGGTCTCCTCTCCCCAGCTCGTCAGTCGCGGATAGCGGCCCGACCATTTGGCAAGCCATGCGGCGAGATCGGCCTTGGCCTCGGCGAGATCGCGCGGTCGTAGAGCCAGCGCAACTCCTGCAGGCAATCATCGCCACGATTTCTCGGCAGGTGATCGAGCGCGTTCCTGAGGCACGTAGCAGCGCTGCCAGGCGGGCTTCGGGGATCACCCCGCCGATCGCCGCCACCAGGCTGGCATGATCGTCGGACACGACCAGTTCGACGCCCCTGAGCCCGCGCGCCTTCAGCGCGACGAGGAAATCCCTCCAGGCCGAGCGGCTTTCGCGATTAGCCATCTCGACGGCCAAGATCTGGCGCCGGCCGTCCCAATCGATGCCGACAGCGATCAGCACCGCCTGGCTCATGACGACGCCGCCCGACGCGATCGCGCCAGATGCCCGATACGCTCGTCACAACCGGTGGCGTGCAGTCCAACCATACGCGCATGGTCGCTGCGGTCGCCGCCAAGACCGGCATGAGATGCCTCCTGGTCCAGGAGAGCTGGGTCCCACATGGACATCCGCGCCTGGTTCAGCCCTAGCGGTGAAGGCATGGCAGCAAGCTCAGCGCCGCTAAACAACACATCGCCAAGGCATGCGAACATTGCATGCTCTCTCGCTCGAACACGCCGCGGCGGGGGCGCTCGTCTCCACGTAGAAGGACCAGATTTGCCATCGAGCCTTCTCCTGTTCACGGCAAATTTCACCCTAAATGCACCGCCGCCTCGGAGATTGGCCCCAGCAGATGTCCGTAGGCAATCATTCTCTGACGTTGCCGAGCGGCGGAACTGGGCGCCATATTCCTTTACCATCAGACGGACCCGGTTCTCGACGTCGCGGCTGATAGCGACAAGGCAGGTGCCAGCGGGAGGATGGCGTTCCAGCGGCCCGCCCCAGTTCGAAATACGACTAACCGTCACGGAAGACTTAACTTGGCAGTTCGGCCACCGTCTACGACAAAAATCTGGCCGGTGACGAATGCAGCTTCGTCGGAGGCAATCCATGCGACCATGGCGGCAACTTCCTCAACGCGGCCTGTTCGGCCCAACGGATGAATGGTACCAAGCCGTTCCAGTGCCTTCTCGGGCAAAGCGGCGACGAAATCGACATTGAGATCCGTATCGATCCAACCAGGCGCTACGCCATTGCAGCGCACCCCGTCTTGCCCGCCGTCCACCGCTACGGCGCGTGTAAGGCCATGCAGCCCAGCCTTCGAGGCACAATATGCCGCGTGCCCTGGGTTAGAGGCCAATCCCTCTATCGAGCCAACATTGACGATTGAGCCACGGCTTCTGCGAAGATGAGGCATGGCGCGACGGATCAGCAGGAAAGGAGCATCAAGATTCAGCGCCATTGTGCGTCGCCACTCGTCAAGCCCGGTATCATCTACCCTTGCTTCAACCATGCACCCAGCGTTGTTGACCAGGATATCGAGGCGGCCAGCCTGTCGAACGACATGGTCAATTACCATGTTCGGAACGCCGGGGTCGCAAAGGTCCGCGACTATCCCTTCTCTATGACCGGTCGCCTCGAGCTGAACCGCAAATACTCTGGCCCCGTCGCTGGCAAGTCTGTCGGCGATTGCCGCCCCAATGCCGCGGCTAGCCCCGGTCACTAAGGCGACCTTCCCCATAAAACGCTTCATTCGGCTGCCCTTTCGCCATTCACCGTTACAAGCATGCCGACGCGAGACGCACGCGCAGGCCGGTTTAATCCGGACACCTTCTCCCGCGTGGTCAAGGCCTACTCCACCCCGTCGGCGATGCGACCATTAAGCGGCCGCAAGATGAATAGGCGTCTCTGACTCCGAAGGCCCAACCTGATGGCCGTGCGCGACGCACGAGCCCGGTCCGGCGCCGCGATTCGTTGCTCTTAGTCGATTTGAACTGAAATGCGAGCATCTGCGCTGACGCTTCTTTCTTCGTTAGGTGCCCGGGCTTTGTCCCATACCACCATGATTTCATGGGTTTCAAAGGCATCCTCAGAACATGTTTAGTAACACCCTGTATATTGATGCCAATTCAGCTGCGATGGACCCATATGCCTGAACGAATTGGCCCGTAAGCCCTTCTTGCTATCAAACCCTTTTATGCTTTCTCCTCGGCCCGCCCTGCGATCGTGCCTTCAGGACATTGCTTTGCGGAGCCGCACAGAGGGCGCCGTAATAAACCTCCTCACCCTTGTAGTTGGCTAAGGCCTGCAGCAAGTTCGGTAGAAGGTGTTGTTTCAGCTCGTCCAGCATAGGGTCCGCACTGTCCAGCGATTTCAGTGCGAACTCGATTAGCTCAATCGCACGATCTTGGTTGCCGCTCTCGTGATAGTATCGAGCCACCGCCGGATAAGTCCGGAACTTGTGGCCGTCGCCTTGGAGTGGATTGCGTGCCAGGATATGCTCGGCCAACTCTTTGCCGAGCGCGAAGCGCTCATGAGACGGAAAGTGCGAGTGGTCGTGCGCCGGACCGAAAAGTTGGTCTAATGTTGCCAGCAGCCAATGCTCGGAGTTCCTTTCGATCGCGTCGCGAGCCAATTGGCGTATGACAGGCAACCCGGCCGGCATGTCTTGCATTCTGTGAAGCAATACATGCGCCTGAGCCAAGCGGAAGTTGATGTCGTCGGGCATCAAGGCGCTGCCCTCTTCGACTGCTGAGAGTGCCGTCTCCCAGTCCTCTTTTCTCACTGCGGCCCAAAATCTCCTATTAATTGACTTGGTCAACGCTTGTTCGCGCTCGGCGATCCGCTTCGAGTCGACTTTCGATGCGTCGCTGGTGCGCCAGCGGCCGTTGAGCACTCTCGCCAAGACCTCGTTAAGTCGAGTAGCGTGACCGATATAGGCGATACGACCGTCTGCATCGATTACAAACAAGATCGGAAATTCGCCAGAAAAGCTTGCTTCCATCCAACGCTTTTTCATTTGGCCCGTATGGTCGAACGCGATCGGAAAATTCAGGTTCGAGCACTTTTCGGTCAACCACGCGTCCAGCTTGACCCGCGCCTCAACCGTCGATAGCGCGCCTTCATGAGCCGCGACCACGATGACCTCGAGCCCACTGTGCTTGAACCTTTCCTGCATCTGCATCAGATGGTGCATCGCCGCCGCACATGGTTCACTCCCAGTTGCCCAAAATTCGACGACGTATACTTTGCCGGGCTGGAAATGTGCGATGGGCTCGCCGCGCACCCAAGTCTCCACATTGATCGAAGGAGCCGGCGACCCCATCTGCAAAACCATATTGCTCTCCAACGCCATCCCAAAGCTGCGCGGCTTTATGGCAAGCTGTTCCCTGAGAGACGGTGCACCGAGTCGACTGAAAGGAGGCCTCTATCGTCAGGCGGGCTTCGATGCAGTCAGCCGTCAATCAGTTTTGCCGCATTTCAACCAGCAAAGGCCGTGCCAGCGCGCTGAACGCCCGCTGACGGCATTAATTTACCTTTGAAAACATCCATGTGTAATGATGCGGACATTTTTGTCAGGTGTTTGTTTCGAATCCGCCATTTTGTCAGTTGCTGTCGGTCTGGGCGTTTAGAGTCCTCGCGCCAGACTGCGATGGGGCAGCAGCACCTGAATACAGACCTGCCACTGAGAATTTCCTCCATCTGAGACTAGAGTCAGGGTCCTTGATTACGGACTGATGAAGACAAAGCGATTTACGGAAGAGCAGATCATCGCGGTTATGCGCGAGCATGAAGAGGGTGCGAAGGCTGGCGATCTTGCCCGCAAGCACGGGATCTCCGAGGCGACGCTGTATAGCTGGAAGGCCAAGTATGGCGGGATGGACGTCTCCGACGCCAAGCGCCTGAGGCCTTGGAAGACGAGAACGCCAAGCTAAAGAAGCTGCTCGCCGACGCTCGAAGCCTCGGCAGTGCGCGAGCTTCTGTCGAAAAAAGTTAGGACCCGCCGCCAAGCGCGAATCCGTAGCGCATCTGCAGGCCGTCATGGGCCTATCGGAGCGTCGGGCCTGTCCTTCGTCGGCGCCGATCGCAAGATGATTGATACCAGTCTGGCCGACCGCCAGAGACACAGCTGCGTGGTCGGCTGCGCGACCTCACGCACGAGCGTCGACGCTTCGGTTACCTGCCCGTCGTCCACGGTGGCGGCAATCTGTTCTTCCAACTCGCAAACGCCCGCTACGAGAAGGGCGCAATGATTGTTACCTCAAATCGCGGCTTCGCCGAATGGGGCGAGGTCTTCGGCGACCCTCGTCGCAACCGCACTTCTCGATCGCCTGCTTCACCATGCGGTCGTCGTCCAGATCGAAGGATCGAGTTATCGGCTCCGCCAGCACGCCGAGCTCATGCCAGAACACTTGCGATCAAAAGCCTCCATCACATTGCCGACATTAAATTCACCATCGCGACCGCGCGGCCGGCCACCGAAAAATGGACACCCCCACCGGGACAGCCTGAGCGGCGAAACTGGGGAATTTTACTTCGGCACTTTTGGGGACGAGTGGCATTGACAGGTGACGCGCAGGGGATTGCACAGATTGTGCGCACACGTTGGTTCAAGGCAGTTCATCTGAAGTCCGCTACTGGCCAGAGGCCGCGCACGCTCACCGCGGCGCGCAACACTGTCAGGGCGGCACTGCCAACGAGCAGGTCATCCGACGCATGTTGCGTTCCCTGGGGCTAAGCAACCCTATCTCTCTCTTGGAAGGTGCCTTGGGTTTTCTTGAGGTACGGTGCGTAAAAACCCGATACGAGCAGAGGATGATCGCGAGGCAATGTGGAGAAGCCTCCGGCTGAGCCTCGGCAATTTCTAGACGAACAAAGACATACCGATACCCCAATGCACTCGAATTCCGATGTAGCGTAGTTCCACGTCACTTCGGCGCCAGAAGAGATATGCTGAATGGCGACGAAGTCGTAGGCCCCGAAGCGATTGGGCACAATCGCTAAGTTTGGATCACAACAATGATTCACAATGACAGCCGGCTTATGAAAGAGAGCATGGACATTCCAGTCCAGTTGAAAGGAGTTTGTCGTTCGAACCGTTTCCATACGGTCAATTAGCCCGATGACGACAATTTCCCCCGGCAGGAAGTCGCGAGCAGCGAATACCCCGCGCCCCCTTTCTCCTCCCGTGCTGAGGATTTTTACGTTGCGGGCATTGAGCTGCTTTGCGCACGCGACGTCATCCGTCAAAATAGACAGATCTTGGTTTATGTGAGTATCAGACATACTGTTTCTTTCGCCTGCTCGATTGAGGGATGAGTACTTTTCGCCAGAGGTCGCTTGGAATTTCGCTGTTTTCGGAACGTCCTCCTAAAATCCCGATGGTTCCAAGTAATTTACGAAGTTGGGGGCTTGTCCATGTTTTGCGCCTTAGGTCCCAGTCAGCGGCGCCTACTGTCTCTCCCAGGAAACACTCAAAAATCGTGCCGATTCACCCGCCCGGCAGCCGAGGATTTTGATTTCTCTCGGCTATTTGACTGAGGCTAACGAAGAGATTGCCTATCACGCGTGTGTAGCGAATCCGACAGACCAGCAGGCGAAGTGGTGACAACGCGTCTGCAAGCGAGCAGTTTATCCTGCTGCGGATGGTGCGCGTGACACGCCAGCCGGGGGTCCAGGTCTCGAAAGCGTTAGCATACCGCAGGAAGTGGCTGCAAAACCCCTGTTGCCGCCAGATGCCGCGCACATTGAGTTTCAAAGGCGCGGTCAAGGGACTAATGCGTGACAATACTGTCCCACCTATGGCGTTTTCTGAGTTCGACTGGGCCGCTTCGACCCCGCAGTGTATTGTCACGCGAGTAGGCGGCGGCCCGCTCTCTCATGCTTTGGCCAAATGAGCATAACTTGCTGCGAAACGCCCGAGTTTGTGTTCGCCGCAAGTCACCGGCCGGTAGCGCAGAGGGTTGCTGTCAGTGACACATGAGGCCAATGGCTCAATGATCGCATCGAAATCAGCATCGATAAAGAAGGGGATTGAGTATCGCTCACGCCCTGAGCTATTCACTACGCGATGTAGGTTGGCCAGATAGACACCGTTGGTGAGCCGCTGAAGCAGGTCCCCGACGTTGATTATGAAAGTACCGTGGATCGGCGTGCCTTGTACCCAATCGCCGTCTCGGTTCATGACCTGAAGACCGCCGACGTCGTCCTGTGCAAGGATGGTCAAATTGCCGTAGTCGGTGTGGGCGCCGATTCCGATCATGTCTTCGCTGATATAACCACTCTGCGGCGGGTAGTGAAGCAGCCGCTGAATGCTGATCGGGTTCCGCATGAGGTCCTCGAAATAGCTTTCCGCCAGGTCCAGACTGAGCGCAATTCCCTGCAAAAGTTTTTTCGATAGGCCCACCATCTCTTGATGGTATCTGTATGTCAGCTCCCGAAACTCGGGCCAACCTGAGGGCCACTGGTTAGGACCAAAAAAGGGACCTTCTAAGGTCGAACGTTCAGGTCCGAAGTCGAAGCACTCCTTGAGGTCTTTGGTCTTGCCCGGATCGGTGTTCTCGCCGAACAGCTCAATGTAACCGCGAAAGGCCGAATCGGAATTGCCAATATGCAGTGACGACTTCTGCGACAATGGCAAATTAAAAAACCTGCGGCTCACATCAAACACCGATTGTATGAAATCCTGCGGGACTCCGTGGTTCTTCACATACATGAATCCAGTATTGGAAAGCGCCCACCGTATCTCCCTGGCCACCACCTGTTTGTTCGTACCGTTGAGGAGCGGTCCGATGTCGACCACCGGTATTTTGTCAAAGCTTTCGCGTTTTGCGCGCAGCTTATCGTCTAGTCTGGCTACTAAACCTTTGGACATTAGTACACCTTTGTTTTGCCGATTGAAGCCGACGCATAGCTGCCGGCCATTTGGATTTATCGTGACGCGAAGTAGTACTGAAACGCGCCACCGTGCTGGAAATACCCCTACTCGTCTTTAGGTCATCCACAACAGGGTTTCGCTCCCGAGGCAGAGCATGATCACAACCCCTGTCGCTCTGCCGCGCTGACCTTCTCGGGCACTTGAAAGACCCAATAGTCCGCACGCTCCTCGGCCACGTATCTGCCGTTGCTTAGACACTGCGCCAGTAAAAGAACGCCCTCATCCTGCAGACGCCGCGCTTCGTCCTCGAAGAATGCGGCCTCGGCGTAGCTCTTGCGGATGCTTGTGATGATGAATCCTTTCGGGCGCGTGACGCGAGCCAGCTCGCGCAGCCCGTCTGGTCTAACGTGCCCAAGTGTAAAGACACCGCAGCAAACCGTGATATCATAGCCCGCGTCGGCGTACTCAGAGAGTACTCCGTTAAGGTCGACACAGTCTTGGACATGACGGTAGACTCGGGTTTGCCGCGCCTTTTCGGCCATCTCTTTGGAAAGATCGAACCCATCGATCAGCCCGAAGCCGAGGCGTTCCAGTTGCACGCCGACAAGGCCTGTTCCGCAGCCAGCATCCAGGATTGTGATGGCAGTTCGCTCGCTGCTCAAATAGGCTGCCTGCACGGTGCCCGCTAGTTCCGCCACGATCATCGGGCCGTAGTACCCCTCGGAGCCAACATCCACATCGTAGGCCCCAGCCCATCCCCGATAGAATTGGGTTAGGCGATCGGCGTCGCCCTCGAGTACGAGGGCGTCCCTGATGCGCTGTCGTGCGACTTGTTCCAGTGTCGTCTGCTGATCGACGGTATTCATGGCAACTCCTCTGATAGGCATAATCGGAAGCGGCTATTCGGCTCCTGATGCCAACTCTCAAATGTGAGAATCAAAGCTCGTGCCAATTGGCCAAAAGCCCGAAGAAAAGCAATTTTGATGAATTCTGCTATCAGGCTGAGGCACAACAACACAACATTGCTCCAACGAAGCCTGTCCGCAAACAACAAAGCCGACAAAGTGTCGGGTTGTGAACTTGCGACCCAGCGTACAGCACTGCCCGCGAACTCATGAAAATCCCGCGCGCCTCCTACGTTGTCAGCTCTATCAATTCCAGTGGCCTGCTATGTGGTGGGTCCGGAATGAGCTGGTACGGGTTGATCAGCCCGGTGCTCGATTGCCATTGGCAATGCAGATGCGGTCGAAGATTTGCGGCCGAAGGAGGCGTCCGCTGGGACTATCGCCGTTTTGGGGCAGGTCAGGATTGCCCTGGCGCTGGAGTCAGTGATGAGGCGCTAAGCTGGGCTTTGGATGGTGTCCTCTCGGACAGCCCAGGACGTCATCCAGCGGCAGACGACGATGGCTTCTTCGGTCGACGTCAGGCACGGTGCTCTTCGACGCCTCGGCTCCCATCGGAGCATCGGCCCGATCGCGTTGAGCGCGAAAGCCAGGCTGCCGAGGTGCTTGCCAATTGATGGCACGTGGGTTTTGCGGGGCTCGTAAGGGGGCGTCACCGAGTATGGGTCAGCCGCGACAGGTACTGGGGTTGGCGCCGAAGGCTTCGCGGAAGCACTTCGAAAAATGTGAGGCCGACACGAAACCACAGGCGACCGCGATCTCAATAATCGGCAACTCTGTTTGTGCAATGAGACGCTTCGCGCGGCTAAGTCTCAAATGCAGGTAAAAGCGCATGGGAGACAACGAAACCGATCGCTGGAAGAGCCGTTCAATCTGACGCTGTGAGCGGCCGACACATCTTGCGATGTCGCGTAAGGGCAGCGGGTCCTCAATATGCTCCTCCATAATGCGAATCACTTCGGCGACCGGCTTGCAGATGCCGGCTTCGCCGCCATTCATGGTCCATTGTCTATCAGAGGCAGGGCGCCAATACCCGGCAGTCGTATGTCGGCAGACGGTCAACGCAATGTCTCTGCCGAGGCGTTCGCTGATCAGCTCCATAACGAGGTCGAACGACGCAAATTCTCCTGCGCAAGTGAGGAGGTGACTATCACGAACGAATAGCCGGTCAGTGACCTGAAGCCGGCCAAATTTTTCAGAGAAAGCGGCTCTCTTGTCCCAATGGATTGTGCACGCGGTGCCGTCCAGCAACCCGCTGTCCGCCAACAGCCATGTCGCCGTACCCAACGCTGTGATTGGAACACCATGCCGCTTGCAAAGCCGAAGAATCTTGCTGAGAGCAGCAGACGTCTGCCTTTCGACCCGTTCGCCTGCACAGACAATGACCATGTTCGTACCTTTGCCAGCCGGAACGCATTCGCCGGTGCTAGCGAAGTCGCTGCCGACCGACAGGACGAACCCGCTGGCGCATTCAACCGGCTGGCCATCCAGGCTTGCAATCGTCCACTCGAAGAATGATCGACCGGACACAGAATTCGCGATGCGAAGGGGATCTACAAATGACGAAAGGCTGAGTAGCGAAAATCCGGGAAGTGCCAGGATAACCAGTCGGTATACGTCCTGCGTGTCGATCACCTGCCGGCTGGGGTTCCATCCCACGATCCGCGAATGATCTCCTGTTGAAAATGGCGCATTCATAAGGTCATACATCCTGGTTGATGGTGATCAACATCGAGCGGCCGCAAACGACACCGGCGCCTTCAGGGTTGGCACCGCAGCCATTCAACTACGGGTGTTATGCTTGCGCTTCATGAAGTCCTTGGCGGTCTCGACAGCCACCGCCGCGTCGCGGCAATAGGCATCGGCGCCGACGGCCTTGCCGAATTCCTCGTTCAGCGGCGCACCGCCGACCAGCACGACATAGTCGTCGCGAATGCCCTTTTCCTTCATCGTGTCGATGACGACCTTCATGTAGGGCATGGTGGTGGTCAGCAGCGCCGACATGCCGACAATATCAGGTTTATGCTCTTCAATCGCCGCCATATACTTCTCGACCGCATTGTTGATGCCGAGGTCGATGACGTCGAAGCCGGCGCCTTCCATCATCATGCCGACGAGGTTCTTGCCAATGTCGTGGATGTCGCCCTTGACGGTGCCGATCACCATCTTGCCCTGCTTTGGCGCGCCGGTGGCGATAAGCAGCGGGCGCAGGATGAACATGCCGGCCTTCATCGCATTGGCCGACAGCAGCACTTCCGGAACAAACAGGATACCGTCGCGAAAATCCTCGCCGACGATGCGCATGCCTTCGACCAGCGCCTCGGTGAGCACCTTGTAGGGCGCCCATCCGCGCTCCAGCAGGATGGCCGTGCCTTCCTCAATTTCTTCCTTCAGCCCGTCATAAAGGTCGTCGTGCATCTGCTGCACGAGTTCCTCGTCGGACAGCTCGGAAAGGATGATCTCTTCGTCAGCCATGTTGGTTCACCTGATGCTCAATTCAAAGGAGGTCGGCGCCCCATCTCGATGGGGCACCGATCAGGCTTCCGGTTCGAAGCCTTGGGAGTTGATTTTCAGGCTGCCAGCCACTATTCCCGCAGGTGAATCTGGGAACCGGAAGACTGGCCTGTGCGGCGCCGGATTGCGGGAATATCAGTGTCCATCATCGCGTCACCCTCAGCGGAATGACCCGCATCCCGCGTCAAACATCAGTGGCCCGGCCGTCCAATAGGGGCGGACCCTAGCTTAATCTCGCGCTGATGATAGGCGCCGGCAATTGTCCTGAGAATGCGCAAAAGCTTTCGCTTGTCTTAAATCCAGTTTATATCCAGAGGCGGATAGGGTGAGGGGCAATTCAGGTCACGGGCGGAGTTCTTCAGACTGGACGAGAAACCAGTCAACCAAAATCTTGCATCTCTTGTTCTTGCTGGCATCCTCGCTGGCCAACAGAAAGAAGGCCCTGTCGGTCTGGATTTGGGTTGGCAATGGCTTGACCAGGAGGCGGTTGTCGAGCAACTGCTGGGCGGTAAGGGACCACCCCAATGCTATTCCTTCACCAGCCAGAGCCGCTTGAAGCGTTAGCTGGTAGTCATTGAACACGATATTGGGCTTGATGTCGCTGGCATCGCCGCCTGCCAACTCGACCCATTCGGGCCAATCCAGGCGCTTGCGAAAAGCATCGGACGAATGAATCAGTTGATGGTGGATCAGATCTTCGACGGCTTGGGGAGCGGGGTGCGACAGAAGATATGCCGGTGAGCAGACGGGAAAGATGATCTCGTCGCAAACGAACCAGCTGTTGGCCCTTTCAAAATTCCGGGGCCGCACCCAAACCGTCACGTCGATCTCATGATCTGGCTCGACATCGCGGTCGGTGGCGACCACCTTGATCCTGACGTCCGGATGCTCTTCCTGGAAATGATAGAGTTGAGGCGCGAGCCAATGTGCCGCCAGAGATGTCGAAGCTGCGAAAGTTATGTACTTCGTTCCGCGATCAGTGATGGTCTCAAGCCGCTGTTCCAGACGGCGGAAGCTGTTGCGCACCTCATCGTAGAGCTGCCTGCCGGGCTCGGTCAGCTGCACTCCCCGATTGTCTCGGACAAAGAGTGCCGTCCCGCAATGCTTTTCGAACATTTTGATCGAATGCGAGATACTTGGCTGCGTCACGTTGAGTTCGCTGGCCGCGTTCTTGAAACTCAGCGTTCGGGCCGCCGCTTCGAAGACGAAAAGCGAATGCGTCGATGGGACAAGATTGCGAAGCTTGGACATGAAGCAGGTCTATATCAGACCGCATATTTTCCGTCTACGAGACGAACGACACATCGTTTATTCGAAACAGGAACAAGCCAGAGCGAGCGGTGCACTACCCACCGGCCGCCTTCACCGAGCGAGTTGGCAGTGAACTCTTTGAATCAAACAAAGACAAGAGAGCGTATTGTCGTCCAAGCACCGCATCCGGAGCCAACAGTCTCAGGGTGGTACCGCACGTCGGGACCGGAGCTACCCTTAGTGCCGCAGCAAGGCGATGTCACATGCGATTGCCTGGTCATTGGCGGCGGCTGGATGGGGCTTCACGCGGCCCGCCGATTTGCCGAACTCAACCCCCAGTCTTCGGTAATCCTCGTCGACGCCGGACGTATCGGGGACAATGCATCGGGGCGGTGCATGGGCTTCGTCATCGATCTCGCGCACAATCCCCGAAAACGCGACTTCGTTGAAGACATTAGGGGAAACAAGGAAGAGCTGTACGTCAACCTTGAGGGCATCGCCTACATTCGAACCGCCGTCGAGGAGCATGGGGTAGACTGTGATTGGGACCCGCAGGGGAAATACCACAGCGCGGCCACGTCTCACGGCGTTGCCGATCTACACCGCTTTTCGGAGGCGCTCGATAAGCTTGGACAGAAGTACAGCTGGGTTGAAGCCCCTGAAATTCAGTCGATCACCGGCAGTAAGCACTACGTCAAAGCTTTGCATCACCCTGGCACGATTCTGGTCCAGCCTGCGAAGTATCTCAAGAACGCCGTAAACAGCCTCCCCGAGAACGTTACCATCCATGAAAACACCGCCATTGTGGCGGTCCAGTTCGGTGCGCCGAAGCACATCTGCGAGACGCCTGCTGGAACAATCAGGGCTTCGAAGGTCATCATCTGCGCATCGGGTTATCTGACGAGATTTGGCTTCTTCGAAAACCGAGCCATACCACTCTACACGTTCGCGAGCATGACCAGACAGCTCACTGAGAGCGAGCTTTCCAACGTGGGCAACAAGCGAACATATGGGCTTATTCCGGCCGATAGCTTTGGGACGACGGTGCGACGTACTATAGACAACCGTCTTTTCCTTAGAAACGTTTACTCGTATGCGACTAATTTCAAAACAACCAAACAAGATGTCCTTAGGGCGCGGACCCAGCAGCAGGTAGCATTTGACCGCCGATGGCCCGGGCTTTCGTCAATCGGCTTTGAGGCCAGCTGGGGTGGTCTGCTTACGCTCGCGCAAAATGGCGGCATGGTCTTCGGCGAGTTGGCGCACGACGTCTATGGTGCCGCCTTCTGTAATGGAACCGGCGTCGCTCGAGGGGCTGCCTTTGGCAAGGCTGTCGCCGAACTGGCCACGGGGCAATCTTCGGCTGTGATCGATATCCTGAAGACGCGGGCCGCTCCGAGCAGGACTTATCCGAGACTTGTCACATCAATGGGCGTCCGGTTCGTGACCGCTCTTCGTTTCAGGCAGGCAGGCGCGGAAGTCTAGCAATAAGAGGAACGGCAATGGCGGACCTGAAGGGCATCAATCTTGCAATGCAGACACCGTTCGAACCTACCGGTGCGATCGATTACGGCCTCTTCGAAGAGTTGATCGAAAAATACGTATCGGCGGGAGTTCACGGCTTGGTTCTTGGGGCAGGTACAGGCCAGCACCCTTACCTGACCGAGTCCGAATGCAATCGGCTCTACGAGCTCGGGGCGAAGCGCATCGCAGGACGCTGCAACGTTGTCTGCCAGACCTCGGCCCTGAATATGGACGAAGTCATACGGCGGTCACAGCAAGCTGAATCGGTCGGCGCGGACGCGCTGATGATTTTGCCGCCGTATCTCGAAGGTCCGTCAGACGAGGATGGAATTTTCAATTTCTACAGGGAAATCGACGCGGCGGTTGGCGTGGATATTGTGGGCTACAACATCCCGCAGGCTACCGGGATCGCGGTTTCGCCACGCCTTTTTGATCGACTGAGCGGTCTCAAGCATTTCAATTACATCAAAGATAGTGCCGGCGACTTCACCGTGCATCAGGAGTATCTGCAGACGGGAGGCAAGGTGCTAAATGGTTGCGATACAACAACCCTCTATGCGCTGATGGCAGGCGCGCGCGGTGTTATCTGGGGCGCAGCAAACTACATGCCTCTTGAGGCTGTCGAATTGTACAACCTTGTGGCAGCGAAGGATTTGGAGAGGGCTCTGGCACTTTGGCAGCGGATGCTGCCCTCGTTGCTTTTTATCTGGCGGGCACCATATACGCCTTCTGTTCTGAGAGCCGCGCAACTGCGCGGCCTCGGAACCGGGAATGTCCGCAAGCCATTGGCAAAACTCTCGGCGGACCAGGACATGGCGCTTCGCGCCGCACTTGCCCCGCTGTTTGAGGTCGCCTCCTAGCCGTCAGGATATCCAGGGGAGTCCCTATGCGAATTGTCCTGGTTGGTTCGACTGGGATTGTCGGGTCGGCCGTAGCGGCCGAACTTGGCAAGCGGCACAACATTATAGGAGTCGGGCGAACTAGCGGCTTATTCAACGTCGACATCGCCGAGCCGAACTCTATCGACCAATTATTCGACAAGATCGGTGCATTTGACGCGTTGATCTGCACAGCAGGGGCCGTGCACTACGCCCCGCTGAACCAATTCACGAATGAACAGTTCGAAATCGGGCTGCGCAGTAAGTTGATGGGGCAGGTCAATCTCGTAGCGAAGGGTCTCAAGCGTATCCGCGACCACGGATCATTTACCTTGACCTCGGGTCTAACCAACGAAGATCCCATCCGGCAGGGAAGCTCGTCCGCCCTGGTCAATGGCGCGTTAGACGGTTTTGTACGCAGCGCGGCAATCGAGCTTGGGCGGGGGCTGCGGATCAATCTGGTCAGTCCGACTCTCGTACAGGAGTCGGTTCAGCTCTACGGCGACTTCTTTCCTGGCACCGCGGCGGTGCCGGCGAGCGAGGTGGCGCTCGGCTACGTCAAGAGCGCAGAGGGCAGTCAAACGGGTCGAGTTTATCGCATGGGTTGGGTCAGAGACGCCTAATCTGACCAACAATGAACGTCGCGCTAACGGAGGACAAGCATGCCCAGGCAACTCTGCATCGGAGGTAGGTGGGAACTCGGTGGTAGAGCGGCCCAATTTCGATGTGACAAACCCTGCGCATCGTTCTGCGGAGGGGGCATCAACTTGTGGATGTCGCTCCATGAATAGGCAGCGGGTGGTCGGCTTAGAAAATGCCCATCAAGGCGCACTATCGTCGTTGCAGGCGACAGGTGAATGTGACGCAGGGCGCCACTTCACCCCCGTGCCAGAAGGCCATATCCGCATCAGCCTCTGCCAGCCCGAACCTATGCTGCAAGAAGCAGCGCTCCGGCTGCGCCGTTTCGCTTCCAGCTACCGCCGCGAGGCCGCATGACCGCCAAAGCCATTCCCGCCAAAGCAAGAGCGGTCATCATCGGTGGCGGCGTTTCCGGCTGCTCCGTCGCCTATCACCTGGCCAAACTCGGCTGGACCGACATCGTGCTTCTGGAGCGCAAGCAGCTGACGTCAGGCACGACATGGCATGCCGCCGGCCTGATCGGCCAGTTGCGCGGCTCGCAGAACATGACCCGGCTGGCGAAATATTCCGCCGACCTCTACGTCAAGCTGGAAGCCGAGACCGAGGTCGGCACCGGCATGCGCCAGGTCGGTTCGATCACCGTGGCGCTGACCGAGGAGCGCAAGCACGAGATCTACAGGCAAGCATCGCTGGCGCGTGCCTTCGATGTCGATGTCCGCGAGATTTCTCCCAATGAAGTCAAGCAGATGTATCCGCATCTGAATGTCTCGGACGTCGTCGGCGCCGTGCATCTGCCGCTCGACGGCCAGTGCGACCCCGCAAACATCGCCATGGCGCTGGCCAAGGGCGCGCGCCAGCGCGGCGCCACCATCGTCGAGAACGTAAAGGTCACCAAGGTCCATACCAGGGCCGGCCGCGTCACCGGCGTGTCCTGGGCGCAAGGCGAAGAGCAAGGCACGATCGAGGCCGACATCGTCGTCAATTGCGCCGGCATGTGGGCGCGCGAACTGGGAGCGCAGAACGGCGTCACCATCCCGCTACACGCCTGCGAGCATTTTTATCTCGTCACCGAGCCGATCCCCGGCCTCACCCGTCTGCCGGTGCTGCGGGTGCCGGACGAGTGCGCCTACTACAAGGAAGACGCCGGCAAGATGATGCTGGGCGCCTTCGAGCCGGTGGCCAAGCCGTGGGGCATGGACGGCATAAGCGAGGATTTCTGCTTCGACCAACTGCCTGAGGACATGGAGCATTTCGAGCCGATCCTCGAAATGGGCGTCAACCGCATGCCGATGCTGGCGACCGCCGGCATCCACACCTTCTTCAACGGTCCGGAGAGTTTTACGCCCGATGACCGCTACTATCTCGGTGAGGCGCCGGAGCTGTCCGGCTACTGGATGGCGACCGGCTACAATTCGATCGGCATCGTCTCCTCCGGCGGCGCCGGCATGGCGCTGGCGCAGTGGATCAATGACGGCGAAGCGCCCTTCGACCTGTGGGAGGTCGACATCCGCCGCGCCCAGCCATTCCAGAAGAACCGACGCTATCTCAAGGAGCGCGTCTCCGAGACGCTCGGCCTGCTCTATGCCGACCATTTCCCCTATCGGCAGATGGCGACCTCGAGGAATGTCCGCCGCTCGCCCCTGCATGAGCATCTGAAGGCGCGCGGCGCGGTGTTCGGCGAAGTCGCCGGCTGGGAGCGCGCCAACTGGTTCGCACGCGAGGGCCAGGAGCGCGAATACCGCTATTCCTGGAAGCGGCAGAACTGGTTCGACAACCAGCGCGAGGAACACCTCGCGGTCCGAAACAAGGTCGGCCTGTTCGACATGACCTCGTTCGGCAAGATCCGTGTCGAAGGCCGCGACGCCTGTGCCTTCCTCCAGAAGCTCTGCGCCAACGACATGGACGTCGCGCCGGGCAAGATCGTCTACACCCAGATGCTCAACCAACGCGGCGGCATCGAGAGCGACCTGACGGTCTCGCGCCTGTCGGAGACGGCGTTCTTCCTCGTCGTCCCAGGCGCCACGCTGCAGCGTGACCTCGCCTGGCTGCGCCGCCATGTCGGCGGGCAGTTCGTTGTCGTCACCGACGTAACGGCGGCCGAAAGCGTGCTCTGTCTCATGGGTCCGGATGCGCGAAAGCTGATCCAGAAGGTCAGCCCGAACGATTTCTCCAATGAGAAAAATCCGTTCGGCACATTCCAGGAGATCGAGATCGGCATGGGCCTGGCCCGCGCCCACCGCGTCACCTATGTCGGCGAGCTCGGCTGGGAACTCTATGTCTCGACCGACCAGGCAGCACACGTTTTCGAAGCGATCGACGAGGCCGGTGCCGATGTCGGCCTGAAACTCTGCGGCCTGCACACGCTGGATTCCTGCCGCATCGAAAAGGCTTTCCGGCATTTCGGCCACGACATCACCGACGAGGACAATGTGCTGGAGGCCGGCCTCGGCTTCGCGGTGAAGACCGCCAAGGGCGACTTCATCGGCCGCGATGCCGTGCTGCGCAAAAAGGAAGCCGGCCTGTCACGCCGGCTCGTCCAGTTCCGGCTTAAGGATCCAGAGCCCCTGCTCTTCCATAACGAGGCGATCCTGCGCGACGGCAAGATCGTCGGTCCGATCACATCAGGCAATTACGGCCATCACCTCGGCGGCGCGGTAGGGCTGGGTTATGTGCCATGCCGGGGCGAGAGCGAGGCCGATGTGCTGGCTTCATCCTACGAGATCGAAATCGCCGGCGAACGCTTCGCGGCGGAAGCATCGTTGAAGCCGATGTACGATCCGAAGGCTGAAAAAGTGCGGGCCTGAGTTACAAACACCTATAGGAATGAGTGGATAGCTGCGCAACGCGTCTTCGCAAGGGATGCAGCTTCGATACGTAACGCGAGCAATTATACGTCAAGCGTCTAGGTGTCCGTATCCCCAATGCCGTCTCTTGTTGGGAGACCTTGAAAGTAGTGATGCTGGCCAAGGCCCGAGAGATATCAGCCCTAACCGCGGTGGAGCGGCTCAAGGCCTTGTAGGCAGACGTCCTCAGTACCGGTCCCTACGATCGACCACAGCCGTGGGTGGGTGGCAAGTCTTCAATAGGACCAATTTAAATGTGTCAGATCGGCGGTGGTAAAATGGGCGTGCGGATTTAAAGCCCGTTGCGTCCACCGCGCGTGGATCGCCCGGGCGGAACGTAAGTCATCGCCGCGAAAGGGCGACGGCGGGGTCCTTCACGAAAGTAGTTTCAGACTGTTCAGCATGCAGGGCGCCGGGGCACTGCGCGAGCACTTCTACTAAGCACGGGACAAGGTCGGTTCGCTCATTTCTTGCCTTCGTCGCTGTGAGCAGAGAGCGCAGCTGTGTCCATATCGATTGATCTTCCAGAGCTTGTTGGGCGGATTGAGGGGGCAGAGCTGCCCCCGTACTGGCAAATTTTTCCCGATTTCAAACCACTCACGGCCTTGGGGCTCGATATCACGCCTTGAATTCCTGAAAACAGGGCGCGCCGGGTGACGACGCCCGCCGGCTCGCTGCCGTCATAGACTGCGATCAGATCGCCGCCATCCGCAGCGGTGCTGATCACAGCGGAGAGCTTGTCAGTGGTTTGCACGCGGGGGAGCGCTTGGAATTTCTTTTCAGAAAGCGTCGCTATGCTGTCCCGCGGCTGCATGATCTTCCTGGCAGTGACGAGATTGAGCAGCGAAATGCCTGAGACGAAATCAGCGACATAGCGGTCCTTGGGCGCGGTTACGATGTCTTCCGGCGTTCCCACTTGAACGAACTTACCATCCTTCATGATCGCAATACGATCGCCCAGGCGAATGGCTTCGTCGAGGTCGTGTGTGATAAACACCGTTGTTTTCTGGACGACCTTCGCGAGGTCTAGGAACTGCTGTTGGAGTTGGCGGCGGATCAACGGGTCGAGCGCTGAGAACGGCTCGTCCAGTAACAGGATCTGCGGGTCTGCCGCCATGGCACGGGCAAGCCCCACCCGCTGCTTCATCCCGCCCGAGAGCTCGTCCGGGTAACGCTCGCCCCAACCGCTCAAGTCAACGAGCTTGAGGTTTTCTTCCGCCACGCGGCGGCACTCCTTGCGTGATTTGCCTCGGAGTTCGAGACTGAGGGAAACATTGTCGTAGACGGTGCGGTGCGGCAGCAGCGCCATGTGCTGGAAGACCATGCCGACCGTCTCTGAGCGAAGGGTCCGGAGTTCAGACGGCGAAAGTTTGTTGATGGCATTTCCGCCGATCCGAACCTCGCCTGCGGTTGGTTCGATCAGCCGATTGAGATGGCGGACAAGCGTCGATTTCCCTGAGCCGGACAGCCCCATGATGCAAAAGATCTCGCCGGGCTCGACCGAGAAGGACACATCGGCCACACCCAGAACGCAATCGAATTCTTCAAGGACTTGCCTCTTGCTGAACCCGCGATCGCGGGCCGCCGCGAGGGCTTTCCCTTTGCGCGTCCCGAAAATTTTCCACAAGCCGGAACAGACGATGGCGGGTATAGTCATGTGCGGAACTCTCGATAGTGTGTTGTGCCTATCTTCAGACCGTAATCGGCCGGCGGATGCCGCCGGCCGATTTAAACCTCAGAGCCTCACTTGGCGGCCTTGGCTTCAGCGATCCACTTTTCCCAATCAGCGTGGTGAGCGGCGATCCAGTCGGTTGCGTGTTTCATGATCTGCTCGTTGCTCTTTTCACCATTGGCAACCTTTTGATTTTCCGCGTTGACGTCCGCAATCGGGATCTGCACGAGCTCAAAGAATTTCTTGGCTTTCGGGTTGGCTTTCAGCCAAGTCGTATTGGCGATGATCTTCTGGTCGTTCACGGCGAAGCCAAGATTCCCGAGGCCTTCAACAACTGTGTTGCCGGTCTCCGCGTCAGGAAGAGAGGTGTTCTTGACGTTGAGCCAGACAACCTCCTTGCCTGGGCGGAGAATGGCAGATACCCACAGCGGCGTCCAAGTGTAGTACAGTGTCGGCTTGCCAGCCTTGATGCGTTCGATCGCGTCAGGAATGATGGCGAAATAGCCGCCTTGCTTTTCCTCGACGGTATCACGCAGGCCATAGGCGTCGAGCTGATGCTCGATCACGCGTTCGCAGCCCCACCCCGGTTCGCAACCGTAGAGGTCTGCCTTTCCATTCCCGTCGATGTCGAAAAGCTTGGCCTTCTCGGGATCCTTGAGGTCCTCAAGATACTTGATGCCAGTGGCGTCGGCCGTTTTCTTATCGATCAGATAGCCCTGCAGGCTGTTCTTGATTAGGGTGCCGACGCTCATCAGCTTTTCATCGCCGCCTGATGCTTTCCAGAAAGTGTCGTGAAGCGGAACCCAGTGCACCGCATAAAAGGTGAGATCGCCGTTAGCTACAGCGGTATGCGCCAGCTGAACTTGAACCTGGGTCAGGTCAGCTATGTTATAGCCGAGCTCCTTGAGACCCTCATCCACGACAAATGTCTGGAACAGCTCTTCTGTCGCTCCGCTCCAGGCCGGCATGACCTGATCTGCCATTGCCGGCACCGCATAGCCAGCCATCACGGCCATGGCCAGCGCCACACATTTTATCTTCATCGTTTCCTCCCTGTGTGAGCAAATTGCTCAGCTTCTGTGACTAGTTGTTAAGGTGACGGCCCTGAAAAGTCCCACCGGACCTTGATGCCAGAGCTCGCCCGGCCTTCGCTTCTGTGTCGACAGCGAATGCGTGAAGCGATCCAGCACGATGGCCAGCGCGACGATGCCCAGGCCCCCGACTGTCGCCAAACCCACATCAAGACGGCCTATGCCGCGCAGCACCGTCTGGCCCAGTCCACCAACAGCGATCATCGAACCGATGACCACCATCGATAGCGACATCATCAGCGTCTGGTTGATGCCGGCCATGACGGTGGGTAGCGCAAGCGGCAGCTGAGCCTTCCACAGAAGCTGACGCTCCGTAGCGCCGAAGGCGCGCATGGCTTCGATCACCTCTTCCGGTACCTGCCGTATGCCGAGGTTCGTAAGGCGGATCAGCGGCGCAACCGCAAAAATTACCGTAACGATCACGCCCGGCACGTTGCCGATACCGAAGAGCATCACAATGGGAACCAGGTAGACGAACGCTGGAATGGTCTGCATCCCGTCAAGGATCGGACGCATCACCACAAATACTCGCTCGCTCCGCGCCGCCCAGATACCGAGCGGAATGCCAAGCATCACCGCTACGACGAGCGAAGTCAGCACAATTGAAAGCGTCGTCATGGCGTCCTGCCAGACGCCGATGAGACCCATAAAGATGAGAGCGCCGACGATAACCCCGGCGACCTTCCGTCCGCCGAACTGCCAAGCCGCCAGGCCCGCAACGATGATCATCACGACCGGAGGAACCGAATGGAGCGCTATGCCGAACCACTGCAGTAGAAGGTCGAAGGGCGCCTTGACCGATTGAAAGAACGGCCTGTAGTGATCAACAACCCAGCGCAGCCCGATAGTCATCCAATCAGCGAGAGGGATTACCCCGCACTCAAAAGGATCTAGTATTCCGCACTTACCCATGTTGCTGTTCTCCAGAAGCTTTCTCGCTCGAAAACTTGCTACGCCACCAGGGTCCAGGGGAATATCGCGGCGTCGCGCTAAAGTTAGTTGTGTGCAATAGGTGCTCCGGATTCCGCAAGGCCCTACGGCAGGTAGAGCTACTCTTCTATTCCTGAGCAGGTCGCACCGTTACCGACAGATGCGCAGTTCTCCCTGCTTCATGGTGCCATCATCCAGACTTCACCGTCCTGTTCACCCGACGACGTCCATCTGGACACCACGCTCCGGACCAGGCCTGCCCTCCAGTCGGCGTGCTCGACTGGAGCCTTCAGGCGGCGAGCCAGACGTTCTGCAGATCCATTTGAAACGTCGGGTGAATTACGTAGTTCTGGACCTTTTTGTTCATGTGACCGAAGAGGCTTTGCCAGAACGGCTGGATGATCACTCCGGAGTCCTGCAACACGTCCTCGATGTTCTTCATAAACTCTTTGCGCTCGGCAGCGTCACTCACGGAGAAGGCCTTCTTGAGCTTGGCGTCAAACTCGGGGTTTGAATAAGCGGTCTCATTCCAGGCTTCGCCAGTGCGATAGGCCAATGCAAGAACCTGAACGCCGAGGGGGCGCATGTACCAGACGGTCAGCGAATATGGGTACTTTGACCAGTCATTCCAGAATGTCGAACCCGGAAGCACAGTACGTTTGACCTTGAAACCGGCCTCGCGCAGCTGGGCCGCGATGGCGTCCCCGGTGTTTTTCTGCCAATCCTCGTCGATCGAGATCAACTCATGCTCGAAGTCTGTATGTCCGGATTGAGCAATGAGTTTCCTCGCGCCCTCTACGTTCCGGCTCTTTTTGGGCAGAGCATAATATTCCGGATGAATTGGGCTGACGTGATGGTTTTCGCCGACCGTTCCCCGCCCTGCATAGCCGAGTTGAAGGACAGCGTTGTTATCGACCGCCATCTGCAGCGCGTTTCGGACCTTCTTGTCGTCATATGGTTTGTGGGCGGTGTTGGTGCGGCACACGAGCGTCGTTGCCGTTGCGACTTCCGATTTTACCAGGTCCATCTTGTCCAGAATGTCGATGAAGTCAGCCGGAGTCTCCAGATTGAGATCGACCTCCCCGGACTCGAAAGCAGCCACCGTCGCCTGGAAGTCGGTCCCATAATCGACGAACTGCACGCCATCGAGCAACGCCTCGCCGCCCCACCACTTGCCATCCTGCCGGCGTTTGACTTCAGCCTTGCTGCCGACCAAGTAGGATACCAGTTCAAATGGACCCGTCCCAATCGGCTTCGTGACTGGGTCGGCGCCGCCGGCATCGAAACTGGGGTGGACGATCAGCCCGGGATAGTCGGTGAAATTCGCGATTATGGCGATGTCGGGGTCGCTTAGCTCGAGTTTGACGGTATAATCATCGACCTTGACGATCGCTCCATCTCTCGCCTTGCCGTTCTTGGCATCGATAAGCCCCCCGACACGAGCGGCCATCGAGTTGCCCGAGACGCCCTTCTCGCACCACCGGGTTATGTTGAAGATTACGTCATCGGCGTCGAATGTATCGCCGTTGTTCCAGGTGACGCTCTTCCGGACGTGGAAGACATACTCCGTCGCGTCCTCATTGATCTCCCAGCTTTCCAGCAGAACAGGTTCGAACGTGAACTCATGTGTGTAACGGACGAGCGGCTCCAGCCAGCAACGAGAGATGTTGGCAAGTTCCACCCAGTCATAGGTACGCGGGTCTTTCTGCGCCTTGACGGGCATTGAGACGCGCAGAATTCCGCCCTTCTTCTGTTCAGCGGCGCGCACCGATTGGGGAAATGCCACGCCGATCAGGCTATAGGCCATCGCACCCGAGGCGCCGAATGTACTTGCAAGCGCAAGGAACTCACGCCGGTCCATCGTGCCTGCTTTGACCTCGCTCGCCATCTTATCGATGGAAGCTGGAACGCGATCCCCATTGCTTCTGAAAAACGCCATGTTTCTTCTCCCTAATTTTATTGTTCCCGGTCCATTTATTCATGGGCGCCTGGCTGGACTTAGGCGAGGCTCGGGGAAATATCCTCCTGGCGTTTCGCCACAAACGCATCGAGTTCCTCGCGGACGGCAGGGTCCATCGGCGGCTGCTCGTAGCTCGCGATGATTGCTGTCGCCTTCTCCCTGCAGCGCTGTGCCATGTCCTTGGAACCTTTGACCTTCCACTGCTCGTAGCTTAGGTAGTCGAGGATCTCCGGCGCGATGAACGCGTCCTTGAAGCGCTTGAGCGTGAAGGAATCTCCGAGATAGTGGCCGCCGGGTCCGATGCGGCGGACGGCTTCGAGCGCATCCTCGAAATATTCGAATGATATGCCCCGCGCGTATTTCTCGATGAGCAGGTTCTGTTCAGCATCGGCGATGAACTTCGCCATGCAGCACACCAGACCGGCTTCATCCCAGCCGCCGGCATGCATCATAAGGTTGGAGCAGGCGCTGGCGCCGGACATGTAGGCGATGGCTGATTCATAACCGGACTGGGCATCGAAGGTTTTGGCGGAGGATTGAGACGCAGTGGTTCGCCACGGCACGTTATAGCGCCTTGCCAGTTGTCCGATGACGGCGTTGATCAGAGTAACTTCCGGCATGCCGGACATGGGGGCGCCGCTGCGCATCGACACCGAGACGGAATATTGACCGTAGATCATCTTGGCGCCTGGCGCGGCAAGCTGAGTATAGGCCAGCGCGGCGAGCGCCTCCGCATTCAACTGGGCGATCGTGGCGGGGATGTCGGCGGGAGTGTTGGCGGCGCCGAGCACGAATGGAGACAGCAGCACGACCTGGTTCGCGTCGGCGAAGGCGCGAAGCCCTTCCAGCATGGTCGAATCCCAGACAAGCGGCGAGTTGCCCGACACGTGACCGATCATCACCGCGTTCTGATCCATGAATGCCTTGCCATGCACGATCTGGCCCATCGCGATCGAGTCGTCGGCACGTTGCTTTCCGGTCGTCAGACCGAAGAAAGGCATGTTGGTTTCCACCAGGCTCGAATGATTGATGTGCAGATGGCGCCATGGCACGGCGATGTCGGTCGGCTCGCAGGTGAACCCGCCCGCGATATGGAAACCGGGCAGCATCTGGGTCAGCCGGTTCATGTTCCGGAGATCCTCGATCGTGGATGCGCGCCGCACGCCCTGAAGATCGCGGATGTTTGGCGCACCCTGCATGACGCCGAAAGTCATTGTATCTGGCGCGATCTCGAAACGCTGTGACGGATCGCGAGACGTCATTTCAAAACGGGAAGGGGCCTTGGAGATGAGATCCATGACCATGTCGGCCTCGAGGCGAACGCGGTGTTCACGGAC
Organism: Mesorhizobium sp. M2A.F.Ca.ET.046.03.2.1; assembly: GCF_003952425.1. Taxonomy (NCBI): domain Bacteria; kingdom Pseudomonadati; phylum Pseudomonadota; class Alphaproteobacteria; order Hyphomicrobiales; family Phyllobacteriaceae; genus Mesorhizobium; species Mesorhizobium sp. M2A.F.Ca.ET.046.03.2.1. The sequence continues at coordinate 3,559,503 of NZ_CP034449.1, forward strand.
ATCCGCCCCCGCCTCTTTCCACTGCCTGATCGCTGTCTCATCTCTGAATTCGATCCCGATCTCGCGTAGGATCGCCAGCGAAGCCTGATGAATGCGCTCAAGCTGTTCGGCGTTGACGGCCTCCACAGGTCGAATTCCGTACTTGATAGTCGAGACACGCGGCCTTCTTTCAGCCTCCCGTGCCGCAACCACCGAAGACCGGCCTCCGCGGCGTCGGTTTGCGGGAACGTCAGTGTCCATTCAGAGCCTCGCCCGCGATAGCGGAACGACCGGCGTCCCGCATTAAAACACTCGTGGCCCCGCCGTCTAAGAAGGCGTGCCGGATTTGTATCTTGCTGATGATAGGCGCGGGCAATAGCCTTGAGAATGCGCAAAAGGTTTCGCTAGTCTTAAACCCACTTTATGTCCAAGTCCCTCGGGCGAAAGCTTTTTGCGATCCCATCACACCACTAGAGCAGTTCGCGTTTTATCTGATTCGGGATTCCCAAGGATGAGCAAATCAGATTTGATGTTCTGACCGTTGGAGGTCGGGACTGACGAAGGCTTATTCGATGGATCTTCGGGAGCGAGCACTGGCCCGACTTGAAGAGGGCGAGACGAGCCGTGAGGTAGCTGCGGCTCTGAGGGTGGCGGTGTCGAGCGTGATCAAGTGGGCGGCGCGCAAGCGTCGCCTTGGCAGTGCGGCACCTGGCAAGATGGGCGGTCACCGGCCCTATCTGATCGATGGGAGCATCGTGCTTTCGTCCTGGGCTAGGTCGAGCGAGATGCCAACGTGACGCTTCATCAGTTGACGGCGGCACTGGCTGAACGTGGTCTCATCATCCACCCTGCGAGCGTCGGTCACTTCCTGCATCGCGAGGGCAAGAGTTTTAAAAAACCCATTCTGCCGGCCGAGCAGTTCAAGCCCAAGCTGATGCGCCGGCGAGCGCAATGGATGCGCTACCAGACCCGCATTGACCCTACGCGCTTGGTCTTCCTGGATGAACCATGGGTCAAGACAAACATGGCGCCATTGCGCGGCTGGGGTGTGCGCGGCAAGCGGCTGATGGCCCACGCACCATATGGCCATTGGAAGACCATGACCTTCATCGCCGCGCTACGCCATGATCGGGTTGGAGGCGCCTTGGGTCATTGACGGCCCTATCAATGCGCAGGCCCTCCGTGCCTATGTCGCAACCGAGCTCATCAAAGCCCTGAAGCCGGGGGACATCGTCATTCTCGACAATCTCGGTTCCCACAAAGGCCAAGCCGTCCGCGATATCGTCAGAGCTGCTGGGGCGCGGCTCTTCTTCCTGCCGCCCTACAGTCCAGATCTCAATCCAATCGAGAAGCTGTTTGCTAAGCTCAAGCACTGCATCCGACCGTGCCGCCAAACGATCACAACGCCATCGCCCACACCCCAGGTCAGCCCAAACGAATGCAACAACTACATGGAAAGCGCAGGCTATAAGTCAACCTAAATGCGAACTGCTCTAGGACTGCAGAACCTGTGGACGTCGTTCCGCTATTCCTCTCGTGCCGTTCGGACTAATGCTGCCCGGGCCGGCCGCGTACGGTCGTTAGGCTCCCCCTTTCCAGGCGCGTATGGGATGGACTTTCGCGATCCCTCGCTGCGGGCATCGTGTCAGCGCAAAAATTGAATGCTCCTACGAGCGGCTTTAAGCTTGTCATGAAGATGGTCTATGTCGGGCAGCAATCTTTCGCCTGTCAAAGCACTAGCGTCTGGAATAAAGAGCGGCTGATTGCAGTAGAGTTCTTCGAACAGGCCTGAGAATTGAACCATCTGACCAGGAAGTGGCATTCAAATCGCGATTGCGGCGTGGTTGCTTGCGCATTCCGTGCCCTCATTGGCAAATAGCCGTTTGGACGGACAATTGAAGGTGCGCCCATGCATCGGCACGATCGACCTCGGAGCGTTTCTATCACGACTCGCGGCTGTTTGAAGATGTCCTTGGGTAAATTATGAACAAGGGGAAAGGTTCTCGACATGACGTTGCCCGATCAGTTCAAGCGCACTGTAGTCATTGCGGTGGATTTACATGACTGCATCGAAGCGGATGGGGCATGGTCGATCTACAATCGAGAAGAGCTGCTGCGGAGTGCCAAGACAGCTCTCCGATGCATGCCGTGCAGCGGGGCTGCCTATTGTCTATACACAGAATTGGTATGATCCAAGAGGAGTAGACGCGCTACGTCACGAGGCTTTGAACGGCGGACGCCCATCACATAGCGTCGGGCAGGCTGCCGAGATTCATCGTGGACCTGAAACCGGAAGCTAGCCTTGTACGAAAGCAGCGTCCCAGCGCGTTCTACAACACGAATTTGGAGATTTTGCTGCGCCGATTGAATGCGGACCATCTTATAATGTTCGGAGCTTAAGCGAGGTTTGTTTGGAAACGACAGTGTGAGACGCGATTTCGCGCGACTACCGCATCAGGATTTTCAAGGATGCCTGCGGCACCGCGACTGAACTGATGCATATGACGCCATGCTTGACTTGGCCAACTGGCTTTACGCAGGCTCGGTGATCACCGCGGACAACCTAAAGAGGGCTCTGGAGGGTATGCCAACAAGGATTGGCGCTTCGATAGGCCCACTGCATTTGCTTACACACTGGAAAACGTTAAATCCTCTCTACAGCTCCCTTTGAGAGAGACGGCCTCTCAATTGGAAGCCTTTTAAGCAGGCCTATCGCGAAGCCAACCGCCGGCGCGTCAGCCGATCCGGGCAGTAAAAGTTGGGTGGACAGAACTGGGCGGTCAGTTCACGCCGCTGCTGCATAGGGAGGAACCCGGTTCGCGGCACTGCTACAGTTGCCTTTCAGGTTCTGTCATGTGCGGATCTTAACGCGTCACGTTGAGTTCGCTGGCCGCGTTCTCGTACTTCATGCGCGGCCACCGGTCCACGGCGAGAAGCGATTACCTCGGGTGAAGATTGTGAGGCTTGATATCAATCAGGTCTATACCCGACGCCATCCTTTCAGTCTACGAGACGCCCGGAATATGGTTTATTCGAAAAGAGTTATTCTGGGCTTGCGTGCCGCGACAATCTTGGTCGGCGATAGGTATCGAGTAGCCACATCGACAACGGGTTTGACCGGAGTAGATCAACTTGGAACACAAAATAGAGGCGTCGACGTCTAACATTATGCCTGCTCAATTCGCGAGAAGCTTGTATTACGACATGGCGCGTATCAGGCAGTTTGAGAACCGGGTCGTCACCCTAGTCGATGACAACGAGATCGCCGGCGTATGTCACGAGTACAGCGGGCAAGAGGCGGTTGCGGTTGGTATTTGCGGCGCACTCACGACTTCAGACATCGTCACAAGTACCCATCGAGGGCATGGCCACACACTGGCGAAGGGCGGCGACGTTGGCAGAATGTTTGCTGAGCTGCTCGCGCGAACGGGCGGATACAATAAGGGTCGCGGCGGATCCATGCACATTGCTGACGTCGGGATTGGAATATTTGGGGCGAATGGTATCGTCGGCGCTGGAGCCCCTATAGCCTGTGGTGCGGCTCACAAATTCAAAGCTGCTCGCGAAAACCGCGTTGCTGTTTCATTCTTCGGCGACGGAGCAATCAACCAAGGGGTCCTCCACGAGGCGATGAACCTCGCGGCGATTTGGGATCTTCCTGTCATTTTCGTCTGCGAGAACAATCAGTACGCGATCTCGACGCCTCTCAAAGAAGTCACGATCCTAGACCCTTACGTTCGCGCCCAATCCTACGGAATGCCTGGTGTGTGCGTCGATGGCATGGACGTCGAGGCCGTTTATCACGCTGCTCTCACTGCTACGGAACGCGCTCGGACCGGCAAAGGCCCAACGTTCATTGAGTGTCAAACCTATCGCTACTTTGGGCATTATACAGGCGAGCGTCACATGAAGATGAACTATCGATCTCAAGAGGAAGTCGATCGCTGGAAGTTGCGGGACCCTATCAAGATCTGGGCGGCGCGTATGATGGAAAGTGGCTTGTGCGCTCAAGAAGACATTGAAGCTATCGATGCCGAGGTCAACATTGAGATCGATCGGGGCGTCGAGTTCGCTAGGAGCAGCCCCCCGCCGAACCCGGCCGAGGCTCTCGATTGCATGTATGCCGTGCCGTATCCGAACACTCCGGCATGGGGAGTAGAGCCGTGAGACAGCTGAGATTTCTTCAGGCCATGAACGAAGCCTACCATCAGGCCATGGGGGCAGATGAGAGTGTCATGATTATCGGGGAGGACATTCGAGGTGGAATTCGCGGTGAGACGAAAGGCCTCCATGGCGCTTTCGGCGATCTCCGCGTACTCGACACACCCATTTCCGAGGCAGCGTTCACCGGCTTCGCTACGGGGGCGGCTTTGGCCGGTTTGCGCCCAATCGTTCAGTTTCAAGTTCCCTCACTGATTTACGTCGCATTCGACCAGCTAGTCAATCAAGCGGCGAAGATGCGATTGATGTTAGGAGGTCAAGCAAATCTTCCAATCACTTACACGCTTATGGTGTCTGGATCGCGGGGTGGAAACGCGGGCCAGCACTCAGACAATCCCTATCCGTACCTCCTACACGCTGGCTTCAAGGTTGTTTGCCCTTCGAATGCCTACGACGCCAAGGGCCTCATGATCCAGGCGATCCGCGAAGACGACCCCGTCGTTTTCATAGCATCAGCCATGTCGCTTCCGCAAAAGGGTCCGGTGCCGGAGGAAATCTATGCCGTCCCTTTCGGTTGCGGTGACGTTAAGCGTGAAGGATCCGATGTCACAGTCATTGCTATCGGGCATTTAGTGCCCGAGGCTCTAGCTGTCGCTGAGCGCCTCGCCCAGGAGAAAAACATCAGCGTCGAAGTGTGGGATCCTCGGTCTCTCTTGCCGCTTGACAGGGAAGGGCTGTTGAAGTCCGTCAAGAAAACTGGCCGCGTCGTAATCTACGACGACACGAACCGTACTTGTGGGTTCGCCGCCGAATTGAGCGCAATAATAGGGGAGCTGGCGTTTTCATCTCTCAAGGCCCCGATCAAGCGTGTCACGCGAGCTGACGTTCCTATGCCGTTCAATCTTGCGCTCGAAGCTGCTGTTCTGCCGAAGCCGCAGCAACTGGAAGACGCGATCTTAGCCGTAAGGAGCTATGCTCATGTTTGAAGTTCGTATCCCGAAGATGGGTGCATCGACGGTCGAGGTTGATCTTACGAAGTGGTATGTTTCGGTCGGCACCTCGGTCGTTCCGGGTCAGATTCTAGCCGAAGTGGAGTCGGAAAAAACTAACATTGAGATAGAGGCGGAGACCGCAGGCGTGGTTGCCGAAATCCTTGTTGATGAAGGGTCAGCGACGGAAGTCGGAATCGTCATCTGTCGCATCAACACCGGGCAGTAGAAAAGAATCACGGTTCGTTACTTATCTGACTAAACTTCAGAACCTCCGGCGATTTAAGTGCCACTCCTGGCTGCTTACGTCTGCATACCCATTGGTTAGTATTCGGAGTCAACTGCTCGTTGCTGTAGGACTACCATGACGCGGGACAAACGCTTCGAAGGCAAGACGGTTTTGATTACTGGTGGAGCTCGAGGTCAAGGTGCGGCGGAAGCCGTCCAAATCGCAACGGAGGGAGGGCGGGTTGTCATCGGCGACCTCCTAGACGAGCAGGGCGAACAACTTGCAGCGACTATTGGTGAAAAAGCGTCATACGTGCATCTCGACGTCACTAGCGAGCAAGACTGGCGAAGCCTGATCCGCTGTCTGGAGGGGGAGGGGACGGGACTTCATGGTCTGGTCAACAACGCGGCGATTTATGAACCCGTGCCAATGAGGGATTCGAGCGTCGCGCTCTTCGAAAAGCACTTCCGTGTGAATCAGTTGGGTTGCTTCCTCGGTATGCGGGAAGTCTCACCTCTGATCGAGGCATCCGGCGGTGGCGCAATAGTAAACATCTCGTCTGTCGCCGGGATGCGCGGAAGTCGAACTTGTATGGCCTACTCCGCGACGAAATGGGCCCTTCGAGGCATGACAAAATGCGCGGCCCTAGAGCTTGCGCCAGCAGGAATCCGCGTCAATTCTATCCACCCCGGGTGGGTGGAAACCGACATGCTGCTCGCCGAGGATCCGTCCGACAGAGAGCGCCAGTACGCGCTCATTCCGCTCAAGCGGGCCGGGACGGTCGACGAGGTGGCCGACCTCGTTCTCTTCCTGCTCTCGAACGAGAGCCGCTACATTACCGGGGCGGAGATCGCGATCGACGGAGGACTGTTGCTGTGAGCATTTGAGCCTTCTTAGCCCCAACATCCGTTCAGCTCGAAGATTTTTCCGCTTCGTACCCCAAGCAGAGCAGCCCGAACCCGCAAACCGCTAGCCCGCTAGATACCTCAAAAGCCACAGTAGAGCCGATGCCTATCAACGTCAGAATGCCGGCCTTCGTTTCCGATATGGGAGCAGCCACCATTGTAAAATGGATGTTCAACGAGGGGGACGACATAAAGGCCGGAGATGTTTTGGCTCAAGTATCAAGCGGTAGCGATACAGGTGAGATCAAGGCCGCTGCCGGCGGTACTCTGGAAAGGATTGTCGTTCCGGAAGGCGCTAACGGTCTAAAAGTCAGGGACCTGGTCGCCGTTCTTGCCATAAAGACTGAAGCTGGTTCGGTTGCCGCAGCCCCTGGACAACGGTCCGACGCGCCTGGAGGCCCTGCTCCTGCAGCGTCGTCTGGAAGCAAAGGTGCCAAGGACGACGCTGTTCTTAAGCTGTTTGAGGGCGGATCATATGAACGCATACCTAACGACGGGATGCGAAGGACGATTGCACGTCGTCTGCTGACCTCGAAGCAAACCATTCCGCATTTCTATGTCGCAGTGGATTGCGAGATCGATCAGCTTCTAGGACTGCGCTCCCGACTCAACGGTGCGGCGCCTAGGGCCGCGGACGGACTGCCGGTCTACAAGTTGTCCGTCAATGACATGGTGATAAGGGCCTTGGCGCTTGCGCTGCGTGACGTTCCGGACGCGAATGTCTCCTGGACCGAGGGCGCTATTCTTAAACACCAGCACGTCGACATAGGGGTAGCTGTCTCGATCGCAGGCGGTCTGATCACGCCGATCATACGCAAGGCTGAACAGAAAACACTTCAAGTCATTTCCGCCGAGATGAAGGACCTCGGCAAACGCGCGAGAGATCGCAAGCTAAAGCCTGAAGAATATGAAGGCGGCACGACATCGATCTCGAACATGGGCATGATGGGGGTCAAAGAGTTCGCTGCCGTGATCAATCCCCCCCACGCTACGATTCTGGCAGTCGGTGCGGGCAGACAGCATGTAGTCGTCAAGAGCGGTTCAATGGCCATCGCAACGGTGATGAGTGTTACCCTTTCCATCGACCATCGCTGTGTGGACGGCGTGCTCGGAGCAAAGTTGCTGCAGATATTTAAGAGCTATATTGAAAATCCTATGAGCATGGTCGCCTGAGCATGAGGTCCAAGTTTGGCAACTAGACGCTTGCGTTATGGCCGGCGAAGGTAGCGTATTCGCGATCTTGCGCATGAGCGGCTGGACATAAGCTGGGTTTACGGCCAGCGAATCCTTTTGCGCATTCTCAGGACAATTGCTGGCGCCTATCATTGCAAGCCAATTGGCCAGGCTGCCTATACGGGTTGTTTCTGCGGCAGAATGTTGATCCCTGTCGGACGGTGCTGGACAATGTCATTCCGTATCCGTGTCGCGGGGCCGTTTTAGTGATGATAGCCGGCAGAGTGGCACAGACCCGCAAAAGCAACAACGGGCGCCACCCGTATCGGGATCATGATCCCGGTCAATTTATTGGGGCGAGGCCAACATACAAACTTGGATCAAAGGCAGCATGGATTATCTGAAGAAATTCGACCTGTCCGGCAAGCGTGCAATTGTAACCGGAGGGGGGCGCGGTATCGGGCTTGAAATCGCTCACGCTCTCGGCCAAGCGGGCGCGTCAATTGTCATCGCGGACTTGGACGCGAATAGCGCTGCTGCCGCTGCGGCCAAACTCGCATCATGCGGTATCGCGGCAAGTCATCGCGGCATCGATGTGGCAAAGCCGGATGCGGTTACGGCGCTCGCCGACGAACTGAATGCCGAACAGCCGATCGACGTCCTTATTAACAATGCCGGTATAGCCCGGATAACCGAGGCCCTCGACACTTCCGACGCGGACTGGCTGGCAACGATGCGGGTCAATTCGGATGCTGCATTTTGGTGTGCGAGGGCCTTTGGCCGGCACATGATCGCCCGTCGCTGGGGCAACATCGTGAACATCGGATCCATGTGCGGCATGATAGTGACGCAGCCACAGAACAACACCGCCTATATTACCAGTAAGGGCGCCATTCACATGATGACGAAGTCGCTGGCCTGTGCCTGGGCAAAGCATAATGTGCGAGTAAATGCGGTAGCTCCAGGATATGTTACAACAGAGATGACAATTTCCCCGAGGAATGAAAGCTCATTTCAGTATGATCGATGGTTAGAGCAGACTCCGCTGGGAAGAATGGGCGAGTCCCATGAAGTTGCATCCGCGGTGCTGTTTCTTGCCAGCCCTGCATCAAGCTATTGCACGGGAGCCATCCTGTCCGTTGATGGCGGCTATACATGTATGTGAGCGACGGATAATTCATTGGAAGTGACTAACTGCCGCGTCAGTAAGATGTCACTTCAGAATCAATATAAGCGTATCGATTTGGGGGAGTGGAATGTTGGTGCAGGTGCGTCGGGTGCGGAGCCACCTAAGAGCTTAAAATCGTGGCGTGAAGGATAACTTGGACGTTCGGGTTTTAGAGAGAGATCTCGTTGGGGAAAACGGGCCATGGCCTGCTATTTGGCGCATTAACCGCCGCTGATCCGCCTGCATCCGCCGGCCGGTCGCGGTTGCGGGAAGAACATCCGCTGGCTGGCCGGAGTCAAATAAAGTCGTATAGCCGGACGATGCGTGACGATCCTGCGCAACCGCGGAATACGGATCTCCATTGCGAGATTTGTCGGGCTATCACTAAAGGCTGAGAGGTGCCCCAGATAGGCTGATGGGAAGTTGATGGCAAACTAGGCTCGGTGAGGCGACCGGTCTCACGCCACCATGACATCCCGCCGCTCGGGTGTTGGGCCGAGCCTTGACGCGCTCCATGCGAGAGCCAAGTTGACCTAAGTCTGCGCGAAACCTGTCACTCGGGACTAAGGCTAGCGAGCGCAACGTTTGATATGAATCGGCTTTATGCCAGTCGCGAGCTTTTCAGTCTGCGACTCTTCAGCCTCGTCGTCTATTCGAGGTGAGGACGAGGACGGCGCTCGCAACTTGGTCGCCGGTCCCCCTTCGACGAACACGGGTATCCCTGCCACCGCTTTTGTTCCAGCAGGTTACCCGCCGCCTTCTTGCTGAACCTCAAGGGCAGTTCGGCAAGCGCGAACGCATATGAGGATTGGACCATGGATGACATCCGCGTTGTTACCGACTTCCCCCGCAAAGTGCGCGAGATCGAGAATGTCTGGATCCCGATGCCGGACGGGGTAAAGCTCGCTGCCCGCCTCTGGTTGCCGGAGGACGCCGAGGCGGACCCGGTCCCCGCCATCCTCGAATACCTGCCCTATCGAAAGAGGGATGGGACTGTGGAGCGCGACCAACTCACCCATCCATACTTCGCCGGGCATGGCTATGCAGGTGTGCGCGTGGACATGCGCGGTTCGGGTGATAGCGAAGGGGTCTGCAGGGGCGAATATCTCAAACAAGAGCAGGACGACTGTCTTGCCGTGATCGAATGGTTGGCGAAGCAATTATGGTGCTCAGGCAGTGTCGGTATGATTGGCATCTCCTGGGGCGGGTTCAACAGCCTTCAGGTTGCTGCCCGCCGTCCGCCAGCCCTCAAGGCGATAATCTCGCTGTGTTCGACCGACGATCGATACCGGGATGAATGTCACTATTTCGGCGGCGCGCTTATGTGCGAAAATTTGATGTGGGGGGCAGCGGCTTGGGCGATTGCCATGACCCCGCCCGATCCAGCTCTTGTGGGAGAACGCTGGCGTGAGATTTGGGAAGAGCGGCTCAACGGCAACGGGATCTGGCTGCAAGACTGGTTCGCGCACCAGCGTCGGGACGATTTCTACAAGCATGGTTCTATCTGCGAGGACTATTCCAACATCGAGATTCCTGTCTACGCGGTGGGTGGCTGGGCGGACGCCTATCCCAACGCCATCTTGCGCATGCTCGAGAACCTGCCGGGACCTCGCAAAGGCCTGATCGGCCCTTGGGCTCATAAGTATCCTCACATCGCCATGCCCGGGCCTCGCATCGGCTTTCTCCAGGAATGCTTGCGCTGGTGGGACCAGCATCTTAAAGCCATCCACACCGGCGTTGAGGACGAGCCGATGTTGCGCGCGTGGATTCAGGATCCTTTGCCCCCCGCCGCCATCTACGACGAGCGGCCAGGCCGTTGGATCGCTGAGCCTTCCTGGCCGACGGCGAGCATTGTCGAAAGACGGCTGTCGCTCTCACCGGGACTTCTTGCCGAAGGAGATGGCAGTGATGCTGTTCTTACGATCTGTTCACCGTCCACTTCGGGGCTATCATCCGGTGTTTGGTGCGCGTATGGCGCAGTGCCGGACCAGCCCATCGACCAGCGCATGGAAGCCGGAAACGCCTTGGTATTCGAAACCGAGCCTCTTCTGGAGGAGGTAGACCTTCTCGGCTTCCCCGAGCTTGAGGTAACCCTCTCTTCCGACAAAGCAGTGGCAATCCTATCGGCCACGCTTTCGCTCGTGTTTAAGGACGGCTCGGCCACCCGTGTGAGCTATGGCATTCTGAATTTGACCCATCGCCACGACGACCTCGATTTGAAGCCAATGACGCCCGGTAAGGCTGAAGCAATACGCCTGAAGCTGCGGTCTTGCGGGCAACGCTTTGAAAAAGGGCAACGCATAAGGCTCGCCATCGCCACCAGCCATTGGCCTATTGTCTTTCCTAGTCCAGAGAGGGCAAGTCTATCAATACATTGTGCGGCCAGCAGGCTTATCTTGCCGGTGCGCAAAGCGAATGCCGTAGACTCCAAACTTGTACCGTTTCTGAAGCCAGAGAGTGCTCGGCCGATGGCAACAGAGACTATTAAGCCTGGTAAACCTTTCTGTCGCGAGGTAATCACCAACCAAGCCACGGGCGAGACAACTTTCCGGATGGCGAGCGACGCGGGGACCGTGGTGCATCCGCACACCGGAATGGTCATTTCGGCTAAGCACAGTGACACACTTACCATGCATCCCGACGATCCGAGCTCGGCGCGCGGAACCTCCAACTGGGAAAAGTCGTACGCCCGCGGTAACTGGAACGTGCATATTGCGCTCTCGGCCACTGTCCGCGCGCTGCGCGACGTATGGCGCATCGAGACACATATCGTGGCGAAGGAAGGCGACAAGCTTTTACTTGAACGAGACGACGTCAAGGAGTTCGCTCGGGACTTAAACTGACCGGTACTGGTCCCGCTCGGCCGGGGTTCAAATGTCGCTTTTTACAACGAGATAGTAGGTATTGACGCGTTCCAACCAGCAGTGAGGTTCACGCCATCTCCGCAACTTCTGAAGGAAAGAGTGCTGCGTCGGCAACTAGGCCGAGAGCTCATGACATAAACAGAATTTATGCCTGACGGTATCTTTTCCGCCTGCGGCTTGGCTGCCCCATAGTATATTCCAAAGAGAAACACACCCGAGCAAGGAACGCGGGCGCCGCGGCCACGGCAAGACGCCTCGGCAAGTCGCTCGGCAAGGGGAACAGCCATGGAGGACATGATGCAAAGTGTAAGCCGCCGCACCTTTCTTAGGGCAGGAGCCGCGCTAAGCGGTGGCATAATCTCTGCTGGCATGCCCTTGTCTCAAGTCATCTGGGCGGCCGAAGGCAAGGTGCTCGAGGTGCGTTCCAGTGGAGACCTGGTCACGCTGGATCCCGCTTTCCTCGGGCAGGCGGCGGAAGTAGACCTAACAAACTGTATCTATTCAAAGCTCACGCGATATAAGCCCGGCACCGAATGGGGCTGGGAGTTAGAGGCTGCAGACAAGATCGAGCAGGTTGATCCCACGCATATCCGATTTCGCCTCAAGAAAGGCATAAAATTTAGTGGCGATTACGGCGAGCTGACGGCCAAGGATGTTAAGTTCTCTTTCGAGCGCGTCATCAAGCTCAATTCACCCATCAAGCCCCAATGGGGCTCGTTAAATCACGTCGAGGTGGAGGACGACTACAGTGGTGTTATCGTGTTCAACGCGCCATTTGCGGCTGTTTGGCTTGTTCCGCTGCCTTATGCCGTCGGCCAAATCGTTTCTGAGGCTGCGGTAAGGAAAGCCACCAAGGACGGCGGTAATTTCGGTGTGAAGCCGCCAGCATTCTCAGGTCCCTACGTGCTGGCTGACTGGAAGCCCAACCAGTACGCACTTCTCACGAGAAATCCGGACTGGTCAGGCCCCAAGCCGGGCTTCGACGAAATCCGTATCCTGCCTATTCCGGACGCTAAGGCAGCGGAACGTGCTTATCAGGCGGGCGACGTCGATTTCACCGTAGTCGGTTTGGACTCTCTCGCGGCGTTCAAGAGCAATCCGCCCGCCAACACGGAGATCGCGGAAAGGGCATCGACCCGTTATACATGGATCGGCATGAACATGGATCATCCCAAACTGAAGGACATAAATGTCCGCAGGGCGATCCAATGGGCGATCAATGTACCACAGGTTTTAGATACCGCGTATGACGGTCAGTCAATTGCGGCCACGGGTATTATTCCTCCAGGTATCGTTGGGCATCGCGCAAAGACTCTGGTTCCGCCGGAAGGTGATCTCTCAAAAGCCAAAGAGCTTCTCGAGAAGGCTGGGGTAAATGGTTTGACATTGAGCCTCGACTGTACAAACGACAGCCAGACTTCAGCCATAGCTCAGACGGTGCAGGCACAATTGTCCCAAGTCGGAATTTCTCTGGTGGTTAATGCCCGAGATCCCGGGACATTCTGGTCACTCGGCGTGGAGTCTGAGGGAGACAGCTGGAAGGACGTGCAGCTCTTTATTATGACCTTCTCCGGACTGCCGGATCCGTACGACTACGTGACTTGGTTCGTGCAAGATCAAGTGGGTATATGGAACTGGCAACGCTTCCGCAGCCAACGCTTTGACGAGCTAAACGCTAAGGGACTGTCCATTAACGATCCCAACGAGCGGGCAAAGGTTTACGAGGACATGCAGGACTTGATGGAAGATTCTGGCGCATTTCGGTTCCTGACCAATGAGACCAATCCAATCCTATATCGGAAGACGCGAATGAAAGCGGCGATGCGCCCAGATGGAACCCCATTATATATCGATTTCCAGCCGGCTTAAGCTTGAGCGTGAACTGTGTGGATCTATCTACTGAAACGCGTTTTCCTCGCGGTCGCCATTACGGTGATCGCGGTGACCCTTGTGTTCATGATGATCCATGCGGTGCCTGGCGACCCAGCCGTTGCTCTGCTAGGTCCCCGCGCCACGCCTGAAATGATAGCGCACCTTCATCGGGAGATGGGGCTGGATAAGCCGCTTGCCGTGCAGATCGTCATTTTCTTCGAAGGGCTGCTGCAAGGCAATCTTGGTTTTGATGTGTTGAGCCAACGTCCGGTTGCGGACATAATATTCGAGCAACTTCCTTATACTATCGAACTAATCTTCGTCTCGATTTTGTGGGCGGTGGCGATTGCGGTGCCGCTCGGTTGTTATTCGGCCATGAGGCGTAATTCTGTCATCGACCAGATCGTCGCGATCATGGCAGTCGCCACGATCGCGATTCCTTCGTTCGTCATGGCTGTCTACGCACTCCTGATCTTCGCTGTCACGCTCCATTGGTTACCAGCAGTCGGAGCCGGACAGGGTTTTTTGGACGGCCTTGTTCATCTCATTCTGCCAGCCTTCGCCGTCGGGATCGGCTGGGTTGGATACATCTCCCGGCTGGTACGGGCATCCATGATGGAGATCCTGGGTGAAAACCATGTGCGAATGGCCCGTTCCTTCGGCATTTCCGAATGGCGCATTGTTTTGCATTACGCGCTGCCGCTTGCGATCCTGCCGACAGTGACGATCCTCGGCGTGGGCATAGCGTGGTTGCTTTCGTCAGCTGTCTTTATCGAGGTCGTTTTCGCAAGACCAGGTATCGGTGCCTTGATTGTACAGGCGGTCAACACGCGCAACTATGCAGTCGTAATAGGGGCCGTGCTAGTCACCACTGTTGTTACTGTCTTGGCGACGACGGCGTCCGATCTGATCGCTGCCTCTCTTGATCCTCGAACCCGCGAGAAACTTTAGCATGGCGAGCCTTGAAGCGCTCCGCGGCGAAACTGGCCCAGAGCTAGCACCCGGCAGCTTCCGTAAGACGGTGCGGCAACTGCGCAAGAACCGTCTTGGCGTCCTTGGAGCCGCGCTGGTCGCGATCGTTTTCGCAAGCGCGATCTTCGCCCCGATCATCATTACACATGATCCGACCCGCATCATGGTGGGGCCGCGCTTGGCGGACCCGTCACTACTTTTTCTTCTGGGCACCGATCAACTGGGCCGCGACACATTCTCGCGCGTCATGATGGGCGGCCGCGTCCCGCTGCTTGTCGCCTTCGCCTCGCTAGGCAGTTCGCTGGCAGCCGGCCTCGTGCTTGGTCTGATCGCAGGCTTCGGACCGAGGTGGCTGGACAATTTGCTCCTTCTTTTATTCGATACGATCCGCTCCTTTCCGGGCATCATCTTCGCGTTGGCGATTATCGGCTTACTTGGACCCAGCCTGGCCAGCATGATTTTTGTTATCGCAATCACCTCTATGCCCATTTATGCACGGGTCGTGAGGACCCAGACAGAGGCGCTACGCAACAGTGAATACATCGCCGCAGAACGCACTCTGGGCGCTGGCACGATGCGCATCCTGGCAGTGCACGTACTGCCTAATGTTATCGGCCCGCTTCTCATCCTCGTGAGCATGGACGTGCCCGCGGTAATCGCGGTGGAGGCCGGTCTCAGCTTCCTTGGTTTGGGCGTACGTCCACCCACGCCCGATTGGGGAGCAATCCTCAACGACGGCTATAATTACATCCAGCAGACGCCGTGGCTTGTGGTTGGCGGTGGTATTCCAATCGTCCTCGCAACGCTGGGCTTCACATTCCTGGGTGAGGCGCTACGCGACATGTTCGATCCAAAGCTGCGGAAAGATCTATGATACCACACGATCGGTCATCGCAATCGACCACACCCCTCCTGGAGATACGTCACCTCCATCTTGATTTCGGGACACCAGAGGGGCGCATTCATGCACTGCGAAACGTGTCGCTTAATGTCGCAGCCGCAGAGGTGGTCGGCGTTGTCGGCGAAAGCGGATCTGGAAAGTCGACGCTTGCGTATACGGTGATGGGTCTGCTTTCGGAAAATGCCGATGTCACAGGTGGCGAGATCCTGTTTGAAGGGCGAGACCTGCTGAAGATGCCGGCTCAGTCGCAGCGTAGCCTGCTTGGCGATCGACTTTCCATGGTTTTTCAAGATCCAATGACTGCGCTTAATCCTGTGCGCACCGTTGAGAACCAGATGATCGACATCCAGCACCACCAGCAAAAAAGCCGGAGTGAAAAGCGTGCTCGTGCCATCGACATGCTACACCGGGTCGGAATTCCGGATCCGCAAAACCGGATCGGGGCCTATCCGCACCACTTTTCCGGCGGCATGCGTCAGCGGATATGTATAGCCATGGCGCTGCTTGTAAAACCCGTGCTCCTCATCGCCGACGAGCCGACGACTGCGCTCGATGCGACACTTGAAGTCCAGATCATCCATCTGCTCAAAAATCTCCAAAGGGAGATCGGTTGCTCCGTCCTCTTCGTATCCCATCATCTTGGAGCTGTGGCTGAGTTGTGCGACCGGGTCGTCGTCATGTATGCCGGCGAAGTGGTCGAACAAGGCGATGTGCGCAGCATATTCCGCAATCCCGCTCATCCCTACACCCGCGCCCTGCTTGAGTGCGACCCGGGGCGGCTTAAACGAACCACACGCACATTGCCGACCATTTCCGGCGAGGTGCCCAGCCTCCTGGGCTTGAAGAAGGGGTGCATCTTCAGCGCGCGATGCCCGCAGGCATATGATCGCTGTCTCGAGGAACAGCCAGTCGATCGCCCGATCAGCCCAGGGCAGACGGCACGATGCCATCTGCTCGAAGAAAATCGACTAGTTTCGGCATGAGTGCCCTTGTCAGTGTTCGGGACCTCTGCGTCCGCTTCCGCACGATGGGGCCGCTTAAAGCGCTCGCGACCGGGACAAATGCGCCTTTCATCGACGCGGTATGCAGTGTTTCTTTTGAAATTCACAAGGGTGAGACGCTGGCCCTTGTCGGCGAGAGCGGCTCCGGAAAATCCACCGTCGCTCGCACGATGATTGGCCTGCAGCGGGCGGTGAGCGGCAGCATCAGCTTCGATGGGCAGGAACTCACGGACCTCAGTGCGGTAGAACGCAAGCCCTACTTGCGACGCATGGCGATGACGTTTCAGGATCCGATCGGTTCACTTTCGCCCAGGCTGACGGTGCGATCGATCTTGACCGAGCCTTTCCGCATCCATGGGCTGAAGGATCGCGATTTAGGAGCTGAAGCGACGCGCCTCCTGCGGATGGTGGGCTTGCCGGCCGATTTTGTTGGCCGCTATCCTCATCAACTCTCCGGTGGTCAAGCCAGGCGCGTCAGCGTGGCGCGCGCCCTAGCGCTCAATCCGGACTTGATCATCGCCGATGAGCCGACCGCGGGCTTGGATGTCTCGGTGCAAGGCGAGGTGCTAAATCTTCTCACTCGCCTGCAGGACGAACTAGGCATCGCGATCCTGATAATCACGCACAACCTCAATGTAGTGCGCCACATAACTGACCGCATGGCAATCATGTATCTCGGCCGCTTCATTGAAGTCGGCACGACGCAGAGTATTTTCCATCAGCCAAGCCATCCCTATACCGAAGCGCTGCTTGCGGCCAATCCCGAACCGGACCCAGACGCAGTGCTCAACAGGATTGAGCTCAAGGGCGAAGTGCCAAGCGTGATGTACCGGCCATCCGGCTGCGAGTTCCACACCCGGTGTCGTTACGCTCAAGATCGCATCTGTGGCCGCGTCGCTCCCCCATCCTCAGTGAGCCTGCAGGACCCGGAGCACAGCTTTAGATGCCATTTCCCGTTAAGCTCCAAATCGTTGACCTGCTGAACGTTCATCCCTCGCGGAAACTGGGGGCCGATTTGTTTAAAATCTTGGCTGGGCTTAGGCAATTTGTCAGGCGCGAAGCCTTTCATCAGCGCAACAGACCGCGGGTCTGGCGTAATGCATTGGCATTCCATGGCGAGCAATTGGGGTGTTCCGGCCGAACAGCCGAACCCGGCGATTGCGACGGCGTAACATAAAAACGGGGTGGCCTCGAGGGCTTCGCAACTGGGGAACTGCGGTTGGTGGGCACCCTCGGCAGGCGTCCATGGTTCAGCTGTGCCGCACAAGCAGTGCCCGGTTCGCGCGCCCTATGAGGGTACGGCTTATGGGGGTAAGGCGGAGGCGCCCACTGTTCCCGCCGGCGCGCTAATAACGAATGGGGCATCAACATCATGCTGCGCATCAAATTCAATGATTGAATCTGGCATCCAGGGACCGATAACCTCGGGCAACCGGTGTCCGTGTCCGCTATGTAGTAAGCGCCTATGAAGTGGCGGCGCTCCTCTACACGTATTTCGCGAGCGCCGAATCGTTCTGGCTTAGAATAGCGGTCCTGGAACGCTTCTTGTTGGGACGAAAGCCACAGATGTCGCTCAGCCCGAAACTGGCTTGCAATCGAGATATAGTGGGGTTCCATCTGGGCGCATTGCCGCCTGCACCTTCGTTGTGCGATACACGACGGGAGTGGCCCCGTGGGTCAGGAATCGGAAATTCCCCGGATTCTTCCATGAGGTCCAGCATCTCCTCGTAGAGCTTTCCACGCTCATTAGGTCAGCGATGGAGAGTCCCTTGACGTTCAGTTCGTCATAACGTTTCGCTCCGGAAGCGTTGCCAATTCCAAACGCCAACTTGAGCCTGCGTGGTACGCATCCGGTGAAGACCGCAGACGTGCGTATCTGGTGGCCAGAGAACCTGAGCACCGGAGTGCTGGGGTCAAGCTTTCGATGGGGAGACGCGATGATGTTCTTCGAGGAGGAGTTTGACCTCCTCGAAGCCTTCATCGGTGAAGATCCCGTCGTCATCATTGGCGCCGTAGACCCAGATGACGCCGTCCTAATCCGGGACACAAAGGGGGTGAACTCCCGTCTCGACGGCGCGGGCGTCGCCGCCGTTGCAAAGGCGGTCGTCGCCATCCGCTCGTACCATGCCGCAGCGAGTCAAAGCGGCCCGCATCTGACCCTGCCTCTGTCAACCAAGGACAGCCGTGCGGTGCTCGTGACGCTTAAGGTGGAAGCGGAAGGTGAGGCGCTGATGGCGGCCGAGCAGGCACGCGCCTTGGGGTGCTTGTGAGCGGCGTAGTTGTCAAGAACGACGTGGATGGCCCTGCTGGCCGCCACCTCGGCATCGACAGCGTTGAGTGAGGCGGATGAATTCCTGGTGACGATGGCGCTGCATGTTCCTGCCGATAACGGTGCCATCGAGCACGGTAAGGGCGGCAAACAGGGTGGTCGTGCCGTTGCACTTGTAGTCGTGGTCGTGGTGCCGAGCCTACCCTTCATGGGCAGGCCGGGCTGGGTGCGGTCGAGCGCCTGGATCTGGGCTCTTCTCGTCGACCGACAACAGGATAGCGTGAGCCGGTGGATCAACTAGTGGCATGGCCGACGACGTTGCGCAGTTTGTCGACGAACTGCGGATCGTTGCAGAGCTTGCACTGGCGCGCCACACGCAAGTCTTGAACTTACCAGATTGCCGCATGATCTCGAGGGTGCCCACGCCGTCGCTGCTCAACAGAATGATCTCTGCGCGCCAAACGTGCTTCTGCAGCGCACTGCGATGGGCGCGCTGATCAGAGAGAGGCTGACGATCAATCGAAGAAACGGTGAGGTATATTCCTGTGCGCATGTACCAGACTCGCATGCGCACTCACAAAAGGGAATCCTCAGCCGAACTCTTATGTCAGGCGTAAACCACTAGCACGACAGGGCTCCCGGCAAAGCTCTGGGATCGACAGATTGCCCATTGCGGCGCGCTGGAAGGCTACCTGGTTCCAGTTGTGGTCGCAGGCACCCCAGAGCACGAATGCAGATGAATTGACTTTATATCGAGCAATATTTTTTCCGCCTTTAGCATCCAAGAAATCCGGTCTTAGATCCACGTAAGAGTGAGCCACTAGGGCGGCCTTAACATGTCCTCGTTTTCGATTGTGAACCACAAAATTGATCCCACGCGAGTGGCAAAAGCACTTAAGCCGGATGGGAGCATGGATGACAACGATCGGGTTGAAATTGGGCCGACGGACGTCGCCTTTGCGGAGTGGGCAGCCTTGGGCCTGACCACGCCCAACCTAGATCGTATGCGCAAGACCCGTCTTGATCGGATTGTTCTGCAACTCCGCCAAAGAGACTATGCGGGCGTGCTCTGCTTCGACCCGCTGAACATACGATACGCTTCAGATTCCTCGAACATGCACATATGGATCATGCACAATCCGTCACGAGCTGTGTTCGTATCGGCCGACGGCTATGTCGTTCTCTGGGATTTCCATCGTTGCAGCCACCTGTCAACCTATCTGCCGCTCATCAACGAAACCCGGGATGGCGGGGCCGGCTTTTACTATTTCGTTGCCGGCGACCAAGAAGAAGCAGTCGCCAAGGACTTTGCCGGACAAATTGACGAACTGTTGCGCCGCTCTGGTGGCAAAAACCGTCGTCTTGCCGTCGACAAGATCGAAATCCCCGGCCTTCGTGCGCTAGATGCAGTTGGCATCGAGGTTTGCAACGGCATGCAGCTCATGGAGCACGCCAGGGCCATTAAGGGAATCGACGAGATCAACGCCATGCGCTGCTCTCTCGCGACCTGCGAGATTGCCGTTGCCAAAATGCGAGAACGTTTGCAGCCCGGCATAGCCGAAACGGAACTTTGGTCGGTTCTTCATGCCGAAAACATCGCACGTGGTGGCGAGTGGATCGAAACGCGCATTTTAACTTCCGGCCCGCGCACGAACCCCTGGATGCAGGAGGCCGGCCCCCGTCGCATTGTCTCAGGAGACCTCGTCGCCTTCGACACCGATATGGTGGGCCCGTACGGCATGTGTGCCGACTTCTCCCGCACTTGGCACTGCGGTGACGGCCGACCCACCGAAGCACAGCGAAGGCTGCACGACATAGCCTACGAGCACGTAGCTGCAAACATGGCTATGCTAAAGCCGGGCGTCTCTTTCACCGAACTCACTCAGCGCAGCCACAAGCTTCCCGCGGATTTCGTCAAGCAGCGATATGGCGTCATGATGCATGGCATTGGTCTTTGCGACGAATATCCCGCGATTCTCTATCCTGAAGACTTCATCCCGGGAGCATTCGACTATGTTCTCGAGCCCGGAATGACCCTGTGCGTCGAGGCTTATATCGGTGCCGTCGGTGGGCGGGAAGGCGTAAAACTGGAAGAGCAGGTGCTCGTGACCGAGAGCGGAGTTGAAAATCTCACGAGATGCCCGTTTGATGAGGCTTTGGTGGCCTAGGGATTTCGGCCGAGTCTCTTCAAATTGTCCAATTCTTGAGAGATCCGCGGAAAAGCTGTTTGTTGCGCATCTGGCTCAGCACTTTTGCGGAAGTTGGCTTTTCGTTGGTCCAACTCGCCCGCCTACATTCGTAGAAAGGGGGGTGGAGGCATCCAAGTCCATGGTCGACGCCCTGACCCGCGAGTGCTGTCGATACTCTGACCAGCAGTCGGGCAGTGGCAGCTGTGGCGTCAGATTTGCAGCAAGTCCGCTGTTAGCCTCCGAACACACGGTCTCTGTTGGGGGTGGCGCATGTGGCCATTCCGCCAAGGATATTGGTCGAATTGCAGGCAATAGCCGGTCAGTGTCAGGTCACACTGGGTTGGCGCTTCGTGACGACGATTTTCGTGTAGCAGACATTTCGCTGAGTGGTTTGCATGCTCTCGATCTTGGCTGGGGACACAACAATGTGGAGCTTCGGTGTATGGAGCGCGGATCGGTCGTCATCGTTCGGCGTGTTCGGTGCTCCATGGGGCGGTCAATTCATCTGCTTACGTCACAGCCGGGACCTGCTTGACAAGAAACCTGAGGCAGCGCGATACTATGAGAAGTCCCTCCTGTCGTGACGGAACGCTATCTCGGAGGATAAATATGCACTATTCCCTAGATATACATGCCGAGGCTGGGCGTTTGTTGGAAGAGAAATGCTGTGCGATTTCCGCCCTACTGATCACGACTCCCCTGGTCGGCTTGCTTTTCGCATTTGCGTCACAGGGGACAAATCTTTTTGACTCTACTAACCCGGAGAGGGCCTTCCTCCAGAGTTCTTCGATCGTGCTGCCGCCGCGCTGAGCAAGTCCAATAAGTCTGCCACGGATGTAGCTAAGCTGAGCGTCCGACGGAAACGCCCCAGTGTTGATTTTTCGAGCTTTCTCTGACTTGCCTGTCGGAGTCCACCAGAGGCGATCCGTCGCGACGCAGCCTAGTGCTACTTTGGCAGATTTTTGGCGATGTGGGCATTTTGAGGATTGAACGAAGCCGCTAACGCGGCATTTGGCGGATCGGTTTGCAGGAACGCTTCTGTTTTGAAGGATCGCGGCTGTTGAAGCGCAATCTGAGAACAGGAGCTACAGAAATGGCCAAGTTGACCCCAGTTCCCCGGCGCATGATCGAGGATATGACGATCCGTAATCTGCCGCCGGCCACGCAGCGATCCCCACGTGCATGCCGCGGCGAAGTTTTCGCGCTACTTGGCCGTTCGCCGGACCGGCTCGGTCTGGAGGACGTGCGCGCCTTCCAAGTTCATTTGATGTCGACCGGAATCTCGTGGCTGCGCTGAACCAGACGGTGTGCGCGCTGCGGTTCCTCTACGGCGTGACGCTGGGCCATGCCGAGAGTCCGGAGCGGATCGTCTATGCTCGCTCGCTACGCACGCTGCCGGTGGTATTGAGCGCCGACGAAGTCGTGGCCTTCCTAGAGGCGGTGCCGAGCCTGAAGTGCCGTACGGCCCTGACGACGGCCTAAGAGCAGGTCTCAGTGCTTGGAGACTGTCGGGCTGAAGGTCGGCGACATCGACAGCGGTCGCGGGGTGATCCGTGTTGAGCACGGCAAGGGCGACAAGGACCGCACCGTGATGCTGTCGGCGCAGCTTCTGCGCATCTGCGAGTCTACTGGCGGCTTGGCGAAGCCGCGGGACTGGCTGTTTCCCGCGCGCGGGTGTTATTTGGGCTTGTCGTTCGGCGCGTGCGGCCGCCTAAGCGGGTGACGGTCCACACGCTCAGGCACAGCTTCGCCACGCATCTTCAGAACGCACCGACATCCGCACCATCCAGGTTCTACTCGGCCACAACAATCTGTCCGGCGGCGCGCTACGCTAAGGTCTCGAACAGCCTCATCCGACGCACGACAAGCCCGGCTGAACATCGAGGTGCCGCCAGGGTGAGTGGTACCGCCATGTCGGCGAGACTGAAGGTGGCGGATATCTTCCGCCGCCATGGCGAAGTATATAGACAGGTTCATGACGGCTATCTAGGCTCGCATCGAGCGGCGTGTGATGAGCGCGATCGAGCTCTGCCGGACCGCCGAACTGGGCGGCCAGTCTACGGCTGCCGCTCCTGCGGTCGATCCGCGTGGCCTACAATTCCTGTCGCAGCCGGCACAGTCCCAAATGCCAGGGTCAGGCCTGCCGGGACTGGCTTGCCGCACGCCAGAATGAACTGCTGCCGGTGCTCTATCACGCAGTGTTCATGCTGCCGGCTGAGGTTGCTGCGATCCCTTTCACAAGGCGGCACCTTATACGCGGCCGAAACGCCTGCGCGCGAAGCCAATCTCAGGCATTTGGGAGCTGAGATCGGCCTCATCGCGGCGCTGCATAGCTCTCATCTACCATCCCGCCTGATTGTATCGTACCGGGTGGTGGTGTCTCGCCCGACGGCACACGCTGGATCTCGTGCAGGCCGGGCTCTTTTTACTCGTGCGCGTGCTGTCGCGCCTGTTTCGCTGGCGCATGACACGGAAGACGCGCTTGTGATTGACGGCCGGTTCGCCGTCTTTCGCGTTCCCTGTTCGTCAGGGCTGTGATGCGACGATCGCCATAGGTCGGGCGTTCGTCGATCAGGCGGCGACCAGCTCCAAGAGCCCATCGTCATCGGGGTTGCGATAAGGCCCGCGCGGCTTCACCAGGCGATGCAACTCATGGAGATGGGAACGCGCCGCCCCGAGGGTCTCGGCAACGGCCTTCATCGGGAACCGTCCCTCGGCTGCGACAAGAGCCGCAAGTTCGGTTTTTTGACTCCGACCTGGCCAGCGCGTCTTTGAGGATCTCCACTTCCATGGTCTTGCGGCCGAGAAGCCGCTCGAGGTCGCGAAGGCGCTCTTCAAGCCGCCGCACTTCCGAACTCCCGACCACAGATTCGTCCGATCCCACCGCAGCCGTTCCGCCTTCCTTCAATAAACGGCGCCAACGATACAAGAGATTTGGCGCCACGCCTCATCGTGCGGCGACAGAGGACACGGTCTCACCCGGAAGGAAACTCTCCTCGATAATCTGCAGCTTCTGTTCGGTCGTCGTCCAGTGTCGGCGCCGTACCTCCCCGGTGATCAGTTCAATCCGTCGACAGTCGTCAGCCATAAGCCTGTGCTTGAGGATATCCCCAAGCCTCCCGCGTTAGGCCGACTGTCCGGCCGAAATGGGGGCCAGTTCAGGATCCGACATTGTTGGCGAACTTCGAACAAAGGAGGTCTGTGCAGTTCTTTCACGACGCCTTTCTTCGATGAAGAACAGTGTAATGCGAGCCTTCAGGTCAAATGGCATGACGCATGCACAGGGTTGTGCGAGCCGGAAGGAACAAGGCCATGCTGACAGAGAACCAGATGAAAGTGCCTGCCGAGATCGTGCCTCGCCAGGAGAATGCCGAAGAGACCCGCCACGTACCTTCGGAGCTCGAGCACGAGGATTTAGCCGATGCGCGCTGTTGGAATGCAGGCGATCGCCCCTTGCTGACGGGCAGGGTTGGGTCATGCAGTTGAAGGGCGATCGTAGGCTAGAGGCTTTTCGACGGATGCTTCGCATCCGCCGATTCG
Source organism: Mesorhizobium sp. M2A.F.Ca.ET.046.03.2.1 (assembly GCF_003952425.1). Taxonomy (NCBI): domain Bacteria; kingdom Pseudomonadati; phylum Pseudomonadota; class Alphaproteobacteria; order Hyphomicrobiales; family Phyllobacteriaceae; genus Mesorhizobium; species Mesorhizobium sp. M2A.F.Ca.ET.046.03.2.1. Next base: position 3,583,715 of record NZ_CP034449.1, read on the forward strand.
AAGAAGAAGGTAGGCGCCTGTTCAACGGTGGTCAGATCCCTGGTTGGTTTCACACGACCGTGGGTCAGGAAGGCGCTATCGTCGGAGCAAGCCTCGCCCTCCGGGACGATGACGCCATGACCGGAACACACCGTTCGCATGGCCATCCGATTGCGAAGGGCGCGCATTTGCAGGCGCTTATGGCAGAACTGATGGGTAAGGAGGGCGGCGTTTGTAAGGGGCGTGGCGGTTCGATGCATTTTGCGGACAGTTCAGTGGGGATTATCAGTGAATCGGGAATCGTCGGAGGGGGCATTCCTCTTGCCACAGGATGCGCATTTAGCGCCAAGGTGCGCGGCGTCGATCAGGTTACCCTTTGCTTTTTCGGCGACGGAGCAGTGAACCAGGGCACTTTTCACGAGAGCCTCAACATGGCCTCGTTGTGGAGGCTTCCCGTCATTTATCTTTGCGAGAACAATGGCTATGCAATGACCACCTCCGTAGCAACAAGCCACGGACAGCCGGACATTGCCCTACGAGCGGCAGGTTACGGAATTCCAGGAGAAATAGTAGACGGACAGGACGTCAGTGCCGTCTATCAATCTGCGGCATATGCGGTCACGCGAGCACGCGCGGGGCAGGGACCCACTCTCATAGTGGCCAACACTTATCGGTTCGATGAACACAATATAGGCTTGGCCGTTTCTGGGGAGCCTTATCGACAGGTCGCAGAAGTCGAGGCACACAAACGCGACCGGGACCCAATTTTGCTATATCGCACTGTGCTGCTCGAAGAGGGTGTAAATGAAGAGACTCTAGCAACCATCGAGCATGAAGTGGCCCAAGCCGTCACACAGGCCGTACAGTTTGCTTTGGCTAGCCCCATGCCCCGGCCCGAAACGTTGCCCGACTATATGTTCGTGTCGACCATTGCCCGCTAAGGGTGGGCTGGAGGGATTAATGGATGTGAAAGACGATACCCACAGAGACGCAGCCACGCCCGGTCCCCATATTCAGATGACCTATTTTGAGGCAATCGTGCAGGCCCAGCTAGAGGAAATGCATCGGGATGAGCGCGTTGTATTGTTGGGAGAGGACGTCTCAGTTCATGGCGGCGGCAAGCTTATCGAATGCTTCGGCAAGAACCGGGTTTGGAACATGCCAATTTCAGAAGGCAGTTTTACGGGACTTGGCATCGGGGCTGCCATCAATGGTTTGCGACCGATTGTAGACATTTCAACTGCCAGTTTCATCTATCTCGCTTGTGACCAGATTGTAAACCAGGCCTCAAAATTGCGGTATATGACTGGGGGCCAGATAGACATCCCAATCGTCTTTCGCTGCTGTATGTTCTCGACGGGCTCCGAAGCGGCACAGCATGCCGACCGGCCTTACCCGCTTTTTATGAACGTGCCGGGCCTTAAGATTATCAGCCCGACCAGCGCTGCCGATATCAAAGGCCTCATGAAATCCGCCATTCGCGACGGCGATCCTGTGCTCGTCTTCGAGGACACCCGCCTCTGGCCTCTCAAAGGCGACGTCCCCACGGATCCGGACCATTTAATCCCAATTGGCAAAGCGGACGTGAAGCGCGAGGGGGAGCACGTTACCGTCGTTGCCATCGCCGGTGCTATCAGGCCGACCATGGAAGCTGCCAACTACCTCATCGAGGAAGGCATTTCGGTCGAAGTGATCGATCCACGTACATTGAAGCCGCTCGATTATGAGGCAATCAAGATGTCAATCGAGAAGACCGGACGGCTGATTATTGTCGAGAACGGACACCGTATCTGCAACGTCGGAAGTGAAATCGCAGCGGTGATGGCGGAAGAGTCCTTCGATCTTTTGAAGCGACCTATCTTGCGGCTGAGTGCTCCAGATATTCATGTCCCATTCAGTCCGGCTCTTGAGAAGGACTTTTTTCCAACACGGGACAGCATTGTTGGCGCCATACGACAGTTACTCTGAGTTCCCAAAAAACGCATGAATGGAAGTAACACAGCAACTGCCGTTATCGTCGCAGTAGGAGGTGATAAGACGCGCTTAGAAAAAGAAGGCAGGCCATCAGACGATAGGCGGGAAACATTCCAGAAGGGATAGGGCTTATACATGAGTAAATCATTCATCGATGGCAGATTCGGTCTGAGTGGGAAGACCGCTTTGGTGACCGGCGGAGCACGCGGCATCGGATTGCAAGTCGCGCTTACATTACAAGAAGCTGGCGCCGATATAATTCTCACTGGAAGGGATCGGGTTCGCGTGGCCGCGGCGGCAGATCAGTTTCCAGTCAAGCCTAAAGTCTATCAGCTCGATGTTAGGGACTCGCAGGCGGTACGCGATCTCGCCGATGGCATCGCCGTTTGCCCTGACATCCTTATTAACAATGCCGGGGTGTCCCGCGCGGCGCCGACGAAATATACCACCGACGAGGATTGGCGAGCTGTCCTTTCAGTCAACTTGGACGGCCTGTTCTACTGCAGTCGCACCTTCGGCTCTCTCATGGCGGAGCGCGGTTCCGGCGTGATTGTAAATATCAGTTCGATATGTGGAGATGTTGTCACCCGACAGGAATCCGTAGTCACGGCTTACAATGCGAGCAAGGCGGGGGTAACTATGGTAACCAAAACCCTTGCTTGCGAATGGGCAAGATCTGGGGTTCGGGTGAACGCAGTGGCGCCTGGATTCGTACAGTCAGAGATGACCGACCAGTATCCTGTAGAAGTGGTCAGGGCATGGTCTGATCGGACGCCAATGGGCCGCTTCGGCCAACCTCATGAGATTGCATCTGCCGTCCAATTTCTTGCTAGCGACGCGTCAACCTATATCACGGGAACGGTATTGTTGGTGGATGGTGGCTACACTTGCTGGTGAGATTTTCTATTGGTTAATTCTGGTGGGCCATCCTGCTGCCTGGGGTGACAAAGCAAGATGATCTACCCATCGAAGTTTCTGTGCGTCGCACTACTTGATCCATAGTTTCGTAGTCAAAAGCACGGTGAACGTCAACCGAATCGATGAAGCTATCCAGCAGTTTGGCGGTGCGTTCTTGAGGCCGCTGTAGGTTAGGTGTAAGGCCGTTCACCAAGCTCGTTTGAATGACAGTTCGCGCGACGAGCAGAAGCTCGTGCATCGTACCTTCTCCCAGACGCTCCCCAGCCAGCTGAGTGATGTAGACACCGGTCATCACCCGTTGCCATGGGATCTCTGGTCCTTCACCAGGATCGGTGCGGCGGTAACGGATCCCATCATCGCGCCTCTCATTCCCCAGCCGACTTGCGCGAGAAGAATAGGCCTATATTGCGGCAACCAAGACACTCTTTTTGGTGGTCATGACGTCACATCCTGCAACAGATAAATACAACTACTTCACAAGAATTTACCAATCGCAAACCACGAGCAGTGGTATGTTGGACGAACTCACGCGCGGAAAAAAACCAGACAAGCTATTCGGAGTCGACAAACATGAAAAGAAGAGCGCTTATCCTGATCGAGGGTACAAGGAACAATGGTCCTCTATATGTCCAAGCGGCCCGAAGTCTTGGCCTGCACTCGATTACCCTGGCGGCTGATCCACTTAGGCACTACTATCATGCCGCAGAAGACAGTGAGGTAATCTGTGTGGACACATCCAATCTCGATGCGCTGATTTGCGAGTGTGTTCGGCTGCATGCGACCTATGATATTGCTGGGATTACGAGCTCGGAGGAAGCTGCATATGCGACAGTCGGCATGCTCTGTCGACATTTCAATCTGCCAGGTCCGAACGCCGAATCGGTTGAACGATGCTGCGATAAATTCACTCAACGTCAGCTGCTTGGGCAAGCCGACATTCCAATTCCTGCCTACGCGTTGGCAACGAATGCGAGCGAGGTTGTAAGCTCTGCCGCTAAAATCGGCTTTCCTGTAATTGTAAAACCAGCCACGGACACCGGCGGCAGCGAGGGGGTCCGATTGTGCGGCAGTAGCGAGGAGCTAATCCAGCATACTGCTTATCTATCAAGCAGGTGGAGTACATGGCAGTCCCCAGCAAGAATATTAGTGGAACAATTTGTGAAAGGCTTTCATTATTGGGTGGAGATGATGGGAGATGACGTCATTGGAATCGCCTCTCTCGAATTCGGTCCCTCGCCGCATTTCGTATATAATAGATGCGCCTATCCGGCCTTGCTTACCAATGAAGAGGATGAGCGCATCGCCGATGTTTCACTGAGGTGTTTACAGGCTCTCGACCTTCACTGGGGTCCGACCAACGTTGAACTCAGGTGGACGGCACATGGGCCGGTCGTCATTGAAGTAAATCCGCGTATGTCGGGCTCGCCCGGTGTTGAGCTAGTTGAGCTAGCTTGCGGTATCAATCTTATCCGAGAGCACATTAAACTCGTGATCGGCGATGAGGGCGATTTGCGCGGAACCCGTTCAGAAACTGCTGCTGCGCAATTCCTAGTTCCTGAACGGGACGGCGTTCTCGATTGGATCGATGGCGTCAGCCGGGCGGCTGCTGTACCTGGCGTCGCCAAAGTGAAGCTTTACCTTGAACCAAACACCACGATCAAAAGGAGAGGCGATCACCGAGACTTAATCGGATATGTGACCGCCAGCTCGCCTGACATCGCTCGGACGGAGGCGATACTTCAGCGGGCCGTCGGCTTAATTGAGTGGTCGGTTACATAGGTTCGATTTCCCTTGCTACCTGGCGGAGCGGCGCTTGTGTCCACCGTGTGGTGTTGCCGGGTTCAAGCGCCAGCCGCTGAAGATGATGAAGCCGACGTGCATCATTGTTGAAGCTGCTGAAGCGCTAGCGCAGCGAAGAAGAACCGCCAGGGAGCCATACGATCAGCGGATGGCGCACAGGATCGCTGGTCCTCGACGCACCCGTTTCCGGTTAACCTCCGAGCCAGCGACTGTCGGCCCTCCAACAGGGAAACCGGCAGTCCCGCGCGCGTCCGCAACAGCGGACGGTTGTCGTGCGTAGGACGGAGGAAATTCGCCCCTGCCTCGGGCGGTGAACGGGACAGCCGTAGGAGCGTCAGCAAAGCGCAGGCCGCAGGACGGGACGCGGGACGACTTTCCCCGTCCGCGGCGATCCGCATGTGTTTGCGTCAGGAGAAAGGCTGACCGGACGAAAGGCGCACTGCCGCTTCTCGAAAGTCCGGTCGCTGATCAGCGACGTGCGGTAGGATCGGCCATAGCAGGGCCGAGTTCCCCCTGGAAGAAAAAACAGGTGTTGCACCCGTCGGGTCCCCCTCAATTGCTGGGCAGCCTGTTAACTTCCAGCCTGGCATACTCGCTCTCCAGGTCGTCTTGCGCGGGTTCGGCAATTCCTCGAGCGTCAGCTCCACGGCCAAGATCGCCCGCTCAACGATCTCACCCGCGTCGAGCTCGGCCAGGCCCGAATCAATACCGGCCCAGCTGGTTGGCTGCCAGTCGCAGGAGACTGAGATTCTGCATGGCAGAGTTTACTCGGCAAGCGCCAGCCAGCGCTCTCGGTGGGCCGCATTCATACCCCAACAGAGCGCGTTCAAAGCTGAGGTTGCCGCCAAGGCGCTGTCAAGCAGAGGCTTATCGCGAAATAGAGACGTACGGGCTGCGATCGTTCGAAGGTCGTCGAACGATCGACCTGATTGCAGACCGCGCATACGCCTACGAGGCCCGGGGGTACGTCCTGGGATGTTTTAGAACAGCCATGCCCGCATTACTCCAGGAGCTTGGCGCAAGGCAACGGAGGCCTACGAGTTCTGCTGCACCCGGACAAGGAGCCCGTGTGCCGGTACTCACCAAACCGCCAGCTGGTTCCGAAATAAGGCGATGTCGCAGGTCCGAACAGCTTGCGCACGACTGCGCGAGGCATAAACTGGTTTTAACCCTAGCGAAACCTTTTGTGCATTCTCAGGGCAGTTGCTGGTGCTTACGATTAGAATGACACAAGCAAGGCTCGGCTTGCCGGATCCTGAGTATGTAATACTCCGCTTCCGCCGCTGCAGAAGCCAGTCGTCGGGGGGAACTTCGGCGGGGGGAAGGAAGCCGCGGGTCTCGATCAGCGGGATGGCATCTGGGTTTGAGGTAGCAGAACCGGGGAAGCGTCTTCACCGCTTCCCCGTCGATCCTGCGGATAGGGGCAGAGCTTGGCAAGCTAGTCCGCTCGGCAGATCGCAGAGGCGGTGGCATCGCCCAGACCATCGTGCCTCACGCGATGTCCCGCTGCCTATGCATGTCGCTCGTCGAAGTGAAGGGTGGAAAGGCAGTTGGATAAAAGGTTTGCAGGTAAGGTGGCTCTCGTGACGGGCGGGCGTAGCGGCATCGGTCTTGCGACTGCGCGACGTCTAAGGGACGAGGGCGCTCGCGTGTTCACCGCTCAACGTGGTGAGGACCGGGAATTCGAGGCCATTTCGGTCGACTTCACAGCTCCGACCAAGGCGGCTCATGCTATCAAAGCGGTTGTCGAACGGGCGGGACGGCTCGATGTCCTGGTAAACAACGCCGGGGTCATGCAGGAGGCGCTCGTCGAAGATATGAGCCTAGCAGATTGGGAGAGGACGATCGCCATAAATCTGACCACCCCATTCGTGCTGATAAAGGCGGCGATGCCTCACCTGCGGTCCACTGGCGGCGCGATCGTGAATGTCGGATCGATCGAGGGGCTGGGATCCAACCCGAAACACGCGGCCTATTGCGCCTCCAAGGCTGGTCTCCACGGTCTCACCCGCGCGGTTGCGATCGACCACGGCGCCGAAGGTGTGCGCTGCAACGCTGTCGCGCCTGGCTGGATCGACACCGACCTGAACTTGGATTTCATCGAGAGCATGCCGGACCCCAAGCGCTTTCGCCAGCAGATCGGTAATATCCATCCAATTGGGCGAACGGGGAAGCCGGAGGAGGTCGCGAACCTCGTAGTCTGGCTGGCTTCGCCAGAATCCTCGTTTATCACCGGTCAGGTGTGGACGATCGATGGAGGCCGAATGGCGAAGCTCAGTCTGCCACAGTAGAACCTGCGCAGGTTTGCCAAGCCGGACTTCATTGGACACCGCTCTCTTAAAAGGTGTTTGACAGCTTAGGTTGCAACCTGAGCGAAACGTTTGCGTTGTGCCCGGTATGAAAGAGGTCTAGGATTTCGGAGGATCTCTTGCAGTATAGTTCTAGAATTTTCTAAGCGAAAATTAACGAGCTTAAGTTCTGCGCAATGCAAGCGAAACAGGAGTATGATGGACGGTACCTTATGTTTTTTTGGATGGGAGTCGGTTTCAGCGGACACCTCCATGTGCTTCCCAATATACGTCGACCGGGCTAGATTTGGGATGTCGTGAGACGGCGATACATTTTGTACCGGGAATGGGCGCTCTCGCGGTCGGGCACTCGATCCTGATACTTGGCGCTCAGGCCAGGCCCATCGCTAGTTCCAACGCCTGCCGTTCGAAGAGGCGGCGGTAAATGCCACCATCGAGATCGATCAGCGCGGCATGATCGCCGTCCTCCATGATGCGGCCACGGTCGAAGACGAGCAGCCGATCGAGCGAGCGGACCGTCGACAGCCGGTGTGCGATGACGAGTGTGGTTCGACCCACCATCAACCGATCCACCGCTTGTTGAATGAGCACCTCGGATTCCGAATCGAGGCTCGATGTGGCCTCGTCAAGAATAAGGATCGGCGCGTTCGCCAGGAAGGCGCGCGCGATCGCCACGCGCTGGCGCTCGCCGCCGGAGAGCTTCAAACCTCTTTCGCCGACCAATGTCCCATAGCCCTTCGGCAGGGGCGCGATGAAGTCATGCGCACTGGCCAGCCGTGCCGCTTGCTCGATTTCGGCCTGGCTCGCGCCAGGCCGGCCATAGGCGATGTTCTCGGCAAGCGACCTGTGAAACAGGATAGGCTCCTGCTGCACGATCGCGATCTGCGAACGGAGCGACTCTTGGGTCACCTCGGAGACGTCCTGGCCGTCTATCAGGATCCGGCCGCCGCTCAGGTCGTAGAGTCTCTGGATGAGCTTCACGAATGTTGACTTGCCGGAACCGGAAGGTCCAACCAACCCAACCCTTTCGCCAGCCTCAATCGACAGCGAACATTGGCTATAGATCGGCAGGGGATGGTTGGCGTAACGGAAGTGGACGTTCTCGAAATCGATGCGGCCCGTCGTGATCCGGATCGGCTTGGCCTCTGGACGATCCGCAACATCCAGCTGCTGATTGTGGATGGCCACCAGTTCTTCCATATCATTAACCGAGCGTTGCACGGTGCGGACATGCATGCCGGCATCACGCAGATAGCCCTTCAGGACGATGAAGGACGTGAGAACATAGGCTATCTCGCCCGGCGTTGCCTGTCCATGCGACCACAGAAGCAGGGCATATCCGACCACCGCCACCCTGAGCGCAACCAAAGTGACGCCTTGGGTTGAGTCGACGATCGTTCCGCGCACCCAACTCCGGCGCGCGCGGTGCCGCCATTTGGTCATGATATTTTCAAGCCGCTGGTCTTCGCGAACCTCGGCGCCGAAGCCTTTGACCACAGCGTTGCAACTGACCGCGTCCGCAAGCGCGCCGCCGAGCTTTGTGTCCCATTGGTTGGCAAGGCTCGCCGCCGGCGCGACATAGCTGAGCGACAGCGAAATCGAAAACGCTAGATAGATCAGAGAGCCGCAAGCAAAGATCACGCCCATGACCGGCCAGTGCCAGCCGAGCAGCGCCGTCGAACCTACCAAGATGATAAAGGACGGGAACAGCGCGACCAATATTGTGCTGTTTAGAGGGTCGAGCGCCCACATGCCGCGCGTTATCTTGCGCACTGTCGAGCCGGCGAAGCTGTTCGCATGCCAGTCTGTCGAAAAGCGCTGGACATGATAGAACGCTTCGTTCGCGACATCGGACATCATCTTCAGCAAAAGATCGTTCAGGCCAATGACGGCGATGTGGCGCATGGCGATGGCAACGAGCGCAAGCGCAATCGGTACAGAGAAGGCTGCAAGGGCCGAATGCCAGGCTGGTGCTGCCACAGCAGCGCCGCCTGCAACAGCATCGATGAGACGACCTGAATAGACCGGCATCAGCACGTCAGCCAGCGTGGAGGCAAGCATCGCAGCCGTGATGATCGCGAGCCGCACCGGCTGCCGGCTCCAGTGGCGGACAGTGAAGGCGAGTACGTGGCGACCAGTGGCGCCGCGTCCATGGACGGGGAAACGTTTCATAGTTTCCAAGCGGGCGCATCAACACGCTCGGTCCCAAAGACGTTAAAAGACAAAACTAGAATTTTCGACCTCCCCCATAACAGCATCAATTTTGGCGGGCAGCTCCTGCCGCCTCACGACGGTGATGTTCAAAAGTCGTGCCAACTGAGCGGGAACATCCGAAGGACAAATTCAGCAGGTTACCGAGCCTGGAGAAAGTCAGCCGCGATCCAGTCGAATACTTTTGCTACGGCTGCCCAGCTCGGGAGATTGGAAAAGAAGGTCGACGTATCGATTGAATTGTGAACTTGTTCTTTCTCCATCCGATAAGCGGAGTGAGTGCATCACGTTGCCTCGATCAAATAAGTACAGTTGCCATGCAGCTTTCTCAGGCCCGGGACTTAGGTGCTGATTTCAAAAGCGCGCCGCGAATACGTTCCTGCCCATATTCCGTCAATCGAATGCTCGACTGTCGGATTGTGCGCTCCCCGACACAGTGCTGTTCGGTTCGCCTCCTGGGTACCTCCCCCAGTCGATTGACGACCTGAAGAAGAAGCTTCGCTCGCAAGCTGGCACGACTCTTGAGGGTACTCCAGGTGGCGAAAGGAACTCCGGCTCGAGTCCCGTTGACTTCGGATGTTGCGAGGCTGGGCTGGAGCAAACTTTGCACCGATGAGAACGCAATGAAGGAGGCATCATGGAACTCCCGCAGGTGGAGTTAGACCTATTCCTCGAGATGACTGATGATATCGCTCAATCCGAACAGTTGTTCGAACGGATGTCTGCGTTTGCGCTGAAGTTCGATTGCCCGTGGATTGCCTATGGCCCGCTCGCATCAAAACAGGGGGTTTTCAAGCCGAACCGAGAGGGTTCTGTGGTGATGTGGAATTATCCTGCTGAATGGCAGGAGCGCTACTCGAGAATGGGCTATGCCAAAATAGACCCACTCATCAAGAAAGGTCGAAAGGAGGCGGGGCCCTTTCGATGGAGCGAGGTGTATACCGATGAAAGCATAACTGAAGATGGACGCCGCGTCTTGGACGAAGCAGCAACATTCGGCTTGAGGTCAGGCGTTACCGTCCCATTACATGGCCCTGGTGACAGCTTTAGGTTTGTGAGTTTTGCTCAATCCTCGGACTGCGAATTGCAGAATAGAACGATCACCTACCTGCAAATGGCCGCGCTGCGGTTTCATCGGATGGTTACGAAGTTCGACACTACGACTGCGTCGGAACGAGTACATAACCTGTCTCCGAGAGAAATACATTGCATTGATTGGGTGTCGAAAGGAAAATCGTCATGGGAAATAGGAACTATTTTAGGCAGATCACGAAATACGATAGATTTCCATTTAAAAAATGTAATGCGGAAGTTGGATGCGACCAGCAGAACGGTAGCTGTTGTAAAAGCTTTGAAACTTGGGATTATCGAACCGCCGTAGGTGCGCAGCTAGTTCTCCGCCCGTAGTAGCGCGCGTGATAGCCGAGAGCTCCGGCGTGCGCTCGCTCTTCGAAGCCCCAGCGCCTCGTCCATCTCGGCCTCGAGCACCTCCTGCATCACCCACCTCGTTCGATCTATCCGGGTTTCAAAGCAGAATGTCTTTGACGGCAGCGCTGGCGGTCTTACTTTCCGTCTTGATCATGGCGGCGTTCCTTCCAGGGAATCGGTGACGTTGAGCACCACCCTGTCATGACCGCCCGCTCTCAGCGAATTTGCAGAACTCAGCACGCCATTCTGTCTTAAGCGACTGACGCATGAGTGATGTGTGTCCAAAATCTGACAGCCGTCAGAAAACATGTCGGGTTCAAAACAGCGGAGCGTCTTGGGCCTGTCGGGCTTTTCGAAGCCTATCACGCAGTAACTGCGCGCCAAGGGCACTGGCACGGCCTTTGCTGGTCGAGGTGCGGCAATATAGTGTGAGGGTTAAGCCGCATGAGAACACGGAACTCGCTCGACGTAAGGGATGATCGACCTCATCCAGAAAGCTTCTCTCCGGCGGGTTCGAGGGTGCTGCGCGCGCATCTCGGCGACGGGCCAGCGATCGACGATTGAGGCTACATCTCCGGAGCGAGTGATGCCTCGAAAATTGCAATGCTGTCTCTGGTCCGACGCGCTGGAAGTTTGTGAAGAGTCGGCCCGGCAAATCGGCGAACCGGTCGGCTTAGGCTGCGAAAAAGGGTAGATGGCCGCGTTGCCGCGGTGGATCAACAGGCGGTGTCAGAAAGCCAAAGGCACACGTACACTATCGTGGCGCTTCGCAGGAGGTAGATGGGAGTAATCACCAGTGATTTTACCGGAACTTCGCTCAGCAAACACAGCCGGCAGGGTTTTGGAGATAACGACGACCACGGGATGTGTCGTAGGATGTTCATATTGTCCCCAGGACAAGTTCGCGGTCCGGCAAAGAAAAGTGTCTCATGCGAGTCATCTGGGTCTTGAAGATTTCAAGCGGTGTCTGGCCCGCGTACCGACTTCCGTCGACATTGGTTTTGCGGGATACTCCGAACCTTGGCTCAATCCGGACTGCACCGAAATGGTGGAGCACGCCTTCGCCAAAGGCCATGGCATCAGGATTTTTACGACGCTGGTGGGAATGAACGGGCAGGACCTGCAGCGATTGCAAGCCTTGCGCTTGGGCGTATTCGTGGTCCATGTTTTCGATGACGGCACCTACATGAACAGCCGCCTGGTCGGAGACAAGTATCGCGATCTGGTTCGTCAACTCGTCGACGCGGACATCCCCTTGATCCGATTCGTGGCCTTGGGCGAGCCCCACCCAGATATAGCCGACATTATTCCTACCGAAGCACTGATAAAAGCGCGGCCGGTGAGCAGTAGGGGTGGAAGCGTCGACCCTAAGATCGTTGCACCACGTCAGCCAGTGCTCGGAGCCCTAACCTGCGTGGACGAACGACAGTATCGGAATGTTCTTCTTCCAAACGGCGACGTCACCCTGTGCTCCATGGATTTTGAACGGAGTCACGTATTGGGCAACCTTCTATATGAGGGTTACTCCGATCTGTTTGAAAAGCCAGTTTTTCGCGAAATCGTCGACCGCATGAATGGAGCGGATGGTTTTCTGCTTTGCAGAATGTGTGAATTCGCCGATCCAAACGACCGGACCTGGGCGGATGCCGGCCGAGAGGGCGTGCCTGGCAATGCGGATGGCCCCACGACAAATGCACCTGCTCGCGACGCCATCGTGTTTTCGCGTGAGGCGCGGCAGTGGGCCTCGACCACATCGAAAGGGGTCTTCGGCTTCCAACCGAGCTTGTCGGCCTGCCTGCCTTGAGGTAACGCCGATCACAGGTCAACCTCGGTCGGACGGAAACAGCGTTCGTCGATCCCGATCAGCGCTTGATTACTTACTCACGGCCCACCTCGTCAACGCCTTCAGCCTCCCAGACGATCTCCTGTTCGACTCGCCTGAAGGCAGCAGCCCCAGCTGCGGCCGGGGATGGTTGCCGTCGCGGTAGTTGACGCTCTCGAAACCGATGCGGCCCTTCGCCAGCGCGTCTCCCGGTTGCTTCCGCCTGGCCTACGAACGGGCTTTCCGTCAAGGGGGTCCACGGCGGCCCCGCCCTTTTGATCCGGCGGCTCGGGCCAGTTATCGCGCAAGAGATCGGAATCCGCATTCTTCTCAAAGAGAGCGTGGCTTTCGCTGTGTCATCGGTCATCAAATAGTTTCTTGAATCAGGTTGGTGTCCGCAGCCCGAGGTTGAACGGCGAATATTGATGACCGCCGCGAAGCCGCTCGCTCGCTACGGCGCCATCGAGGAGCGCGCTCGCGAGCGGCTTCGCTACCGCCGAGCGACACAACCTCTGGCGACGCGACCCTGCTGATCTCCTTGGACCCATTCATTTGTGCGGAGGCGCTATGGGCAGCGATGGGTGGGTACGTCAACTACCTGATGCCATAGTATCGGTGCTTTCGCGGAAGGTTTAGAAGCCATCTTGTTGCAGCACATTCCCCGAAGACATCCGAATGGAGGGCAACGCAACCAACAATATTCAATGAGGATCCCGGCACCACCAGACCAAACCCAGACCAAACAAAGCTGCCTCCGGCATTCTGCTTCAATGTTAAACGACGAACATATGCCGCAAACCACTAGCCATTAAACAGCTCTCTTCTTTGACGACTATGTGCAGAGGACTTAATATGGACACCGACGCTTTCACGGCTCATGAATCTAGCGTTCGTCGTTATTGCCGGGCGTTCCCCACCGTCTTTACGAAGGCCCTTGGGGCGACGATCTGGGACGAGACGGGTAAGCCCTTTATCGATTTCCTGGTGGGTTCCGGCGCACTCAACTACGGGCACAACAATCCGGATATTATGGCGCCGGCGATTGAATATCTCGTCGGTGAGAACATTCTTCTGTCGCTTGATATGCATACGGCGGCAAAGCGTGACTTCATTGAAGGGTTCGTCGATTGGATCCTGAAACCCAGAGGCCTTTCATACAAGATTCAGTTTCCTGGGCCGACCGGCACGAACGCCAACGAAGCGGCTCTGGCGCTGGCGCGAAAATACACCGGCCGCTCGAGCGTCATGGCCTTTACGAATGCGTTCCACGGCATGTCGCTCGGCTCTCTAGCGGTGTCGGGCTCGGCCTCAACCAGGGAACTGGGAGGCGTCGCTCGCCACGATGTGATCCGTGTTCCCTATGACGGCTATCCGAGCCAAGCTTTCGATTCCGCCAGTTACATCGACAGCGTTTTGAGCGACCCGGGGAGCGGCATAGAAAAGCCTGCCGCAATCATTCTGGAGACCATCCAGGCAGAGGGCGGCATGAACGCCGCATCCGCAGCGTGGCTCACGGAAATTCAGCGCATTTGCCGCACGCATGGCATTGTTTTTATCGTCGACGACATCCAGGCAGGTGCGGGCCGAACTGGCGACTTCTTCTCATTCGAGTCTGCAAAAATCGAACCGGATATTGTTTGTCTTTCTAAGTCCCTTAGCGGTTCAGGTAGTCCGTTGTCCATCGTTCTGATTCGACCCGACTTGGATATATGGAAGCCCGGAGAACATAGCGGGACCTTCAGAGGAAACAATTTCGCCTTCGTGACGGCAGGAGCCATGTGCAAGATGTGGTCGGATAGGAAATTTACTGCAGGTGTCGAGCGGACAGCCGTCAGGCTGCAAACGCACCTCGATCGCCTGGTTGCGAAATTTCCAAGATACATCGAACAGAAGCGCGGCCGCGGTCTGATGGCCGGCCTGAAATGCCGTTCACCGGCAGTTGTCGGCCGCGTGCACGATGTCGCATTCGAAAATGGCCTTCTTATCGAATCCTCGGGGCCAAATCGCGACGTTATCAAAGTCCTCCCGCCGATAACCATCACCGATGCCGAACTCGATCGTGGCATCACCATCCTTGAACACGCACTACAGGAGCAAGACAATGCCTAGTCAGATATCTCAAGTGCCAGCCATCTCGCCGGTTTCGATCAAAGAACGGACCGGGTCGATCAACACGGCGGAGATCATCTCGGTCCTGAAAGGTGAGCTCACCGCTCTGCACATCAAGCAAGCTTTCAGCACCGAAGTAGCAGAGGAGATCACTACGAACTTTATTGGAAGCTCCGGTCTCAGAGAGCGTAAAGATGGTGTGCCCGGACAATATGTCGGTGCATCTCACTACAGAAAGGATGCAGCCACCTATTTCGCAGACGCCGAAAACGCGCGGCCGTACGTCGATGCCCTTTTTAAGAATTTGGTTGACCCGGTTCGAGCAGTATTCGGGGCGTTGAAGCGAGAGCTTCACAACCAGGGAATCGAATTGCGGCTAGCGCGTTCCGAACACGGCCAGGCCAATGTTTGTCGCGGCCTCAGTTGGTCGGGCACAGGCACGTTTTCCTTGGATCCCCACGACGACGTCGCTCAAGTCTTACGTGCTGGCGATGATTACGAGCTTTCTGCGGTGGCGCACAATACGGTCGCAGCGCTCAACCTCTATCCCAGCATGCCTGAGGAAGGCGGCAATCTGAAGCTCTGGAGCCACAAGCCGACGGTTGCGGACCGGATATCGCAAGGTGTGGAGACCACTGGATACCCCTATTCGGCAGCCTATCTGGAGGCCGTCCCTTGCCGCGAGTTCGAGCTCAAAACTGGGGATATCGCCCTAATCGATGGCGGCTTCGTTCACGGGGTTACCGGTCAATCAGGCAACGGAAAGCGTCGCGTGCTGCTGAATTGCTTTTTCGGATTTGCGCGGCCAGATCTTGTTCTCTGGTGGACCTGAGTGGATGTCCCCGACCGCGGGTCATATCGGCCTGAGTGGGAGCGCCGCGGCGAACAGAAGCCACAAAAGCTCCTGAACCGTCTAGCAGGAGCGGGAAGTAGTCGGCGGTGGCCAGGGAGGCGCCGCCGACGTCGTCCTGATTGTGGGCGATACAGGTGCCGCCCCTCCGGTGTTCAGCTTTGATTGTGCCGATGACGGGCTCGACCGCGTGGCGGTTCCCTTGTCTCGCGATTCATTTCCGGTGTCATGTTCCACCTAGTGCTGAAAACTCCAACCTGGGCTTTGCGGCACGTTGTGCCAGGATGCGCCGGCTACTCAGGGCAGAAGAACTCTTCACCCCAGAACTGGGTATTCGGGTCTCTCCACCCAGGGCGCGCCAGCTCCTCATCCGACAGACTGAAGGTGTCTTCGGGATCATATCAGACGGCCATCAGCCGCATCGGAATTCGGCGGTTCGCAATTTGGATCACGTGAGACTGGGGAGCCAATTTACCGCAAATATGCACTTTTGAAAGGACGTCCAAATGTCTCCGGTGGAATTCACAGCGGGCGCTGCAAACGCCAGTCATTTCCGCAACACCGCTTCGGTCATTGATCGGACGCGAATGCATTTCGAACGGGCTCACCAACGTGGTCTCATGGGTGTTTACGGGCGGTCTTTAGAGGGGAGGGCGGTCATGATCACGGAGGGCGAGCGTCGAGGCGATACCATGGCCGACTACGTACGTTGTTGCTACCTCGGCTTGGACAATCATCCAGCTATCGTTGCAGGCGCGGTTGCCGCGATAAAGGAATACGGATCACTCCACTGGTCTTGTGCACGCACGCGCCTGAATTTCGGACTCGTTGGTGAACTTGAGGGATTGCTTTCCCAACTCTTTGGGGCGCGGATTATTACTTACTCGACGGTTATGATTGCCAACATGGGCGCACTGCCAATCATCGCCTCCGGACATTTAACGGGAGGTCAAAGACCTGTCATGGTGTTCGACCGTCTGGCACATGCCTCGCTTGCCTTTCATAAGCCAGTTGTGGCCGAGGAGACCCAAGTCGAGACAATTCCTCACAATGACCTCGATGCTTTGGAGCAGCTTTGCCGCAAGCATCCAATCGTCGCTTACGTCTGCGATGGCGTCTATTCGATGGGCGGCTTCGCGCCGATCGAAGGGCTTCTTGAGTTGCAGGAAAAGTATGGCCTTTTTCTTTACATCGACGACGCACACGGAATTTCACTATTTGGCGAAAGTGGCGAAGGTTTTGCGCGCTCGCAATTACCCAACGAGCTAGGTGAGCGCACGATCGTCGCGGCGTCCCTCGCCAAGGGCTTCGGCGCGTCGGGCGGCATGCTCATGCTGGGAACGGCATATCAAGAAGAGCTATTTCGTTGCTACTCCATTCCGCATGCCTTCTCGGCTTCGCCCAACGTTGCAGCTGTCGGTGCCGCTATGGCCTCGGCGAAAATCCACCGCACGAGCGAGCTCAGGGTTCGCCGAGATCAATTGATCGACCGCATCGCCCTGTTCGACGATCTCATCAACACAGATCAGCGAGGCGCTCCTCTGCCAATTCGCATGATTAATGTGGGCGATGAATTTGCGGCTATTGATTTCGCAGCACGCCTATTCGATGATGGCTTTTACACTTCCGTCACGTTCTTTCCGACGGTCGCTCGGGGCCATGCGGGCATACGCATCTGTCTTACAGCGAGTCACGATCTGTCAGACTTGGCGCGGCTCTGTAATAAGATTCAGATCCACGGACAATCCGTGTTTACCGCAACAGAGGAGCCTCACTGAACACCAAGAATTGTCAGTCGTCCGTGAACAACGAGATTAGTCAGGCTTCGAGTCCTCTCGGCTGACTGGGCTGCGATGAGAAGCCACAAAACCTGTGAACCAGTTGAGCAGGAGGGAGAAGTTGTAGCCGGCGGCGGCGTTGAGGGCGTCGCCCTGCTGGCCGGCGAGGAGTTGCGGCTCATCCGGTGCTCAGCCTTGATGTGGCCGATGCTCTATGGGCTTGCGAGCGTGTGGCCGCCATAGGGATTGCCGGGCAGCGCTTTTTGCATGCAGGGCGAACTGGCCGCCCGGACGCTTCAGCGTGGTGGCCACCGACACCTTCCCCCCGAACTCGTAGGGCATATGCGCCTTCCCTTGCCAATGCATTCCACCTCGTGCGCGTGCAGGCAGTAGATCTTGCGGACGCGCTGGCGCTGACGTTGCTGGAGAACGGTGGCGGCCTGGTAGAGCGGCCATTTGAAGAGCGCGTCCAGCCCCGCATTGCCGGCGATCTGGCGACCAATGTCGCGAATGGTCCGGCCGACATAGTCTTGAGCCTGCGCAGCGCCTTGTTGGCCCGCTTGAACTGCTTGGCGTGGGCATAGCGCTGGTGGCTGATCAGCGCCAGCTTGCCGACCCGCACATAGCTCTGGCGCAAATGGAGGCCCGTCCTCTTGGCCAGCCGCACCAGCCGCTCGCGC
Organism: Mesorhizobium sp. M2A.F.Ca.ET.046.03.2.1; assembly: GCF_003952425.1. Taxonomy (NCBI): domain Bacteria; kingdom Pseudomonadati; phylum Pseudomonadota; class Alphaproteobacteria; order Hyphomicrobiales; family Phyllobacteriaceae; genus Mesorhizobium; species Mesorhizobium sp. M2A.F.Ca.ET.046.03.2.1. The sequence goes on from NZ_CP034449.1 coordinate 3,601,573, forward strand.
GCCCGGTGGATGAGCTTGGCGTCGGTCGGGAACATGACGTTCTTCGGCTGCACGGTGGTGTCGGTCCTCGGACTGATCCGGGGATCACCTGGCGCGTGTCGGCCGGCTTCATCGCCCCGGTCTTGACCGCAAGGCTGAGTCTCGCCTGCAACAGCGCCACGATCCGCTCCTCGCCCATGCGGCTGCGCCAACGCGTCATCAACGAGCGGTCGAACGGCAGCGTATGGCAAAAGAACGTCTCCCGGTGAGATACTGGAAATAGGGGTTCTCCACCCAGCGCTCGCACAGCACCTCGTCGGACAGGTTGAAGGTGTGCTTGAGGATCGCCAGCCCCGCCATCAGCCGGGTCGGCAGCGGCGGCATGCGGGGGCCGTCCGAATAGACCGCGCCAAAACGCTCCTCCAGCATCGGGCAGTCGATCGCATCCGCCAGCCGCACCAGCTCGTGCTTCATGCTGATGATCTGGTCGAGCCTGGAGCGGAACAGGTCCTGCTCTCCCGTCTCGCGCTTCTCGCGTGGCCCCGACATTCGCCGTCCCTCGATTCGCCCGCCGCCGGCCGAGCGAATCACGTTTCGGTTACAGCGTCTATGAAGCGCCCCGCCCACTTGTCTGATTCTAGGAAGGCAGACTATGTACAAAGGGCCGATTCAATTTGAATTCTAGAACAATCGTCATGCCACTCCATATGTAGCAAACCATTTAGTATGCGAAGGATGCGACACTTCCCGCTCTCGGGACTGGTCAACATGAGCTGAAAAAGGAAGGCTGCGACTTCGCAAAGCCCGGCGTGAGACTGGGCTGCTTGCGGAGCCGTCATGCCTTTGATCATCTTGTCGCAAAAAGAGCTGCCGCTCACGACCGCATCGCTCTCGGCGAATCAAAGAGCACGGAAAACGTGTATCGGATCGGGCACACTCACCATCGTAAGCTGCCATGACAGGTCGAATGTTCGCAAGTGCGACCTCGGCAAGCTGCGAGGTGGCGACCTTTACGTACAATGGCGTTGTGTTGATGCTTCGGTGCCCTAGAAGATCGACGACCTCGTTGACCGGCCTTCACTGCTTGACGAGCTGGGTAGCAAGACTGTGGCGCAGGAGATGCGCACCTGCGACTCGCCCGAGTTCAACCCCGCCATGTCGCAAACGCGCATTTGAATGCTGCCACGGGCGGCGTGAAGGACAGGAACAGATACGGACTATCCACCTTCGGTCGAGCGCGCAGGACGTAGTCGGCGAGCGCGGCGCCGGTCTCCTCGAGCGGCGGCGCCACCCGATCCCGCTTGCCCTTGGTGCGCCGGACCGATACCTCGCCAGCACGCCAGTCGATATCCTGCAGCTGAATGGCGCGTAGCTCACCGTTGCGAATGCCCGTCGTGGCGAGTAGCAGCAGGGCTCGATCGCGGATGTCGACGGGCGTCGTTGCGCCGATCGCATCGATTGTCGCCGAAGGTCATCCCATGAAGACGCGGCGGCAAATGCGCCAAACCGCTTTGATGGGTCCGCGGCTTCGGTGCCGGCGAAGCCCTCCGCCTCTACCTGCTGGCCATCCAGGCCCAGAAGCAACTGGTCCTCGGGCAGGCCCTCCGCCCTTGGCCCGAAGCGATAGCGCTGCAACTCCTTGATGATTTGGCGGAGCCTCTCATTCTCCGCACGCGCGGCCAGAAGCATCGCCTGAAGCCAAAACCTCGAGGCGTTGACGGCTGAGCACGTCCTCGCTGCTGTCGAGCATCCGCTGTCGCTATCGGCCACCACCTCCCGCCAATGAGGCGTCCTTGGAACGACGCGGCCGAGATCCTGTCATGGTGGCCTTCGGATGTGAGAAGTCGCCGCCGTGCGCGTGATGCCAGGGCTCGCTTGGCTTGACCACGGCCCTGTCCGAAGGCAGCCTGTTCCAGGCGTTCGCCATGGCCCCTAGTGCAGCAGGTCCGTAAGTTCGCGCATGCGCAGAATGTGCGGGAGTGGCCGGCGCCGCGTCCTTCGTCACTGAATGGTTTGTGCCGCCGGCCGACAGATTAAGAGGGGGCGAACTCACCGCCGTTGACATCGATGATGGCGCCGTTAATGAAGTCGGAATCCGAGCGAACAAGAAACTTAATGACGCGGCTGATGTCTTCGGGCCTGCCGAGCCGGCCGATCGGGATCCGCGCGAGTGCAGCGCGGTTTCCGGGCCTCTCGGGCGGTCCCGTCATATTGCTTAAGACACGGCCAGGGCAGATCGTGTTCACCGTGATACCAAGCCCGGCGTATTCGCTCATGATCGACCGGGCGAGCCCTGCAAGCGCGCTCTTCGAGGCAACGTAGCTCGCTCCGGCGATCTTCGGCTGCGTACGCGCCGCGAGTGAACTGATCAGGACGATACGGCCTTGCCGGGCTTCCGCCATACCGGGCAACACCTCGCGGCAACAGAGGAAGGCGCCCGTGAGGTTCACCCGGATAACATCATCCCATTTGGCAAGCGGCATATGGCCGAGAGCGACACGCTGATCGTTTGGACCTTTCGGCGAGTAGCCAGCATTGCAGACAAGCGCGGATACCGTTCCCCACCGCTCGCGGACATTGGCGAAGAACCGGCAGACGCCGCGTTCGTCACGGAGGTCGACCGTGTCGGCGTGGATATTCCAAGCTGGAAAACGGGCGCGTAGATCGACAGCGGCAGCCTCCACCCGCTCTCTCGTCTGGCTGAAGAAAGCGACGCGCCAGCCAGCGTCGATTAGATGCGCGACGGTCGCAAACCCGATCCCGGTTGCCCCGCCGGTGACGACCGCAACGCCCATTGATTTGGTGTTTTCTGTCGTCATCAAACGGAACCCACGTCGCGCACGACGTTCTGGTCAACCGCGCCGCCGAAAAGGGAAAGAGCAGGATGGGCGTTGGGGGCGGCGACGACCTTGACTAGCCACGGCCTTTCAGAGGCGAGCGCCTCGAGAGCAGGCCCTATGTCGTCCGGTACCCTGACGACGGTCGCGCCGCAACCGCACGCCCGGGCGATTGCTGCGTGGTCGACTGGAGCGAAATGGCAGGCGCTCGTACAGGGTCCTAACGGCATTGCTTCGGCATGCCTTTGGAAGCCGAGCACGCCATTCTTTAGCACGATTACGACGACGGACACGCAGTTGCGTACCATCGGCGCGGCGGCGCCACAGGTCGATGTGTTGGAGGATTTGACAAAGAGCGTTGATCGTGACCGCAGCATGGACCACGAGGCACAGCGCCTCGTAGGTGCAACCGACCTCGGTTGGATCGACGCCGATATGGATGTTGCACGCGCCAGGCGTGATCTGGCGCCAACTGTCTGTTCCATTCTGGTTGGTGCGCGTTCCGACAGGCTCGCCTTGAAAGCCTCCGGAAGTGATGGCACGAGGATGGCCGCGGGCGGCCCGTTTTGGGTGGTAACCACTGCAATCCTGCTTAAGACGCGTTCAAAGTCGTCTGCCATGGCGCCCCCCATCTTCTCCTGCCGGTAGGCGAGCTGGCGGGATGCCAATCGTACCGCAGGCGAGGAGGACGGCAGACGGCAGGCTCTGGCCAAACAAGGGCTTCAACGCACGCGCGATCGCCTGTGCGACGGTTTCTTCCATGATCTAACCCGTGATAGTGTCGAGGAGCGCCGCGCGCTGAATTAGGAAGCGGTCGAAAGCATTTGCGACGAAGGCGATCTCATCCTCCCCCATCGGTGTTGAGAGGCAAGCGGCGGCCGCTTTGGGCAGAATGATGCCTTCCGTGGCGAAGAAGCGAGTTAATTCCGTCATCACGGCCACCTCCTGTAGGGTAAGGAAACTTTCTCGGAACTCTCGCGGCGGCTTGCGCCGCGGGTGAAGGCGAAAGAGGGAAGTGGCTCCAGTGACGCTGAAAGGGGCGCCGTGCCGCGCGATGATGCGTTCGAGCCCGTTTCGCAGTTTGTCCCCCAGCCGCTCGAGGTAATCGAAGGCAGCGCGGTCGAGGGCTTCCATCGCGGCGAGTCCTGCTGCCATCGAGAGCGGATTGGCTGAAAAGGTGCCGCCCTGCGGCAGAGCAGGACCGCCTGATGCGGCCTCGAAGACTGCCATCACCTCGCTGCGGCCTCCGATCGCGCCGATGGGGAGCCCGCCGCCAATGATCTTGCCGAGCGCGAAGAGATCGGGGGCGAGCCCATAGAGCGCAGAGGCGCCTTCGTAACCCTGTCGGAGGTTGAGAACCTCGTCGCTGATAACAAGGATACCGTGACGACGGGCCGTCTCTTGGATGGCGGATACGAAATCCGGCGTGGGCGAAATGAGCCCACTGCGGCTCGGCATGGGATCAACGAGGACGGCTGCGAGACGCCCTGCATGTTCCGTGATCAGCCGGCGCGCGCCCTCGGCGTTGTTGAAGCGCAAAATCACAACGTCATCGAGCACAGCTGGCGGCATGCCGCGATAAGAAAGAGTGGGGGCGGGATGTTCGGGATCGCCCCACGTTTGAGGCGTTGCAGCCTGGCTGACCTCGACCCAGTCGTAGGCGCCGTGATAGGCTCCCTCGATCTTGGCAATGGCGGGACGTCCCGTGAACGCCCGCGCCGCCTTAATCGCAAACATGACCGCCTCGGTACCGGTATTGACGAAGCGGATGCGGTCAAGATGCGGAATTCGGGCGCAGAGAAGCTCAGCAAGATCGATTTCAATCTCGGTCGGGTTGGCGAAGCAGCATCCGCTTCTGAGCTGCTGCGTCACGGCCTCGATCACGGGCGGGAAGGCGTGGCCATGGATGAGGGTCGTGAAGTTGCCGTTGAGGTCTAGGAGACGACGGCCATCAACGTCGACAAGAAACGCACTCTCTCCGTGATGCATGTAGCGGGGAATGGGATCGCGCTCGATAGTGATCCGCGTGGTGCCGTCCGGGAAAACCCTGCGCGCCCGGCCGAAAGTCTCGGCAGAACGGGGTCCGACGAGCGGAGGGGGGGGCAGGGCTGGTTGCTCTAACACCGCGGCTATCCTCTTGCTGTGGCCTGGGAATTACTCGCGCGACATAGCCGCCGCAAAAAATCAGAAGACAATTGTCCACCGCAGATAAGTTCAATTGCCTAGAGGTTCCCAGAAACAAAATTAGGTATCATTCACTTTGCGACGACCGCACTTGATTTTGCACTACAAGTTTCCTCTTCAATAGCTTCCCCTGGTGCGGCGACTTGAGGGGCTGATGATTGTCTTTGTTCACGGAAATGGAGAGATCGACCAACTGATTAAGTTCACCGCACGCTGAATTATCGCCTCGGTCCGGACACGGTCGGGTGAAGCGGCTATGACATGTCCCATGCGATCTCGATAGTCGCCTTTCCTCACGATAGGGGTATTGGGCTCGACACAAAATTGCACCTCTGCGACACCCGGTACAGCAGCAGCCTGACTGCCGCCATGGATCCAATCGACGATGCCATCACGGTCAGGAATTAGGACCCGGACGGCCACAATGTGTGAATGCCTTCTGCGCAAATCCCATTCGTGGCCGACGGCAAGCTTGATGTGTTCGGTGATAAGATCGACTCCATAAGCCAGCCGAACCAATTGAGAACCCGTCCCGCCCAAAAGTCGCGGATTCACTTCAATGACGACAGGGCCAAGCTTCGTCCACCGGAGTTCAACATTCGTGGGACCCCAGCCAAGGCCGAGAATTCGCAAGCAGCTCAGCGAAACGTCGGCGATTCGCTCGTGCTCGTCATCTGTCAGCGAGGCTGGCTGGGTGCCGCTATGAAAGACGAAATGCGGTGGGGGGCCGTAGTCAGCGGCGGCAATCGCAACGACCTCATTTCCCATTATCTGAGCGATATAATGCGGACCATTCGCGTATTCTTCAACAAGTATCCTCGGCGAAGATCGCCAAATGTGCTTCCCACCCAATAGGTAGGTGGTATGTTCGGCTAACTCATCGACGGTGCTGCATAATCGCACACCGATGCTGCCGCTGCCTATGGCTGGCTTCAGAATCACCGGCAGGCCGATCTCGGCGGCAGAGATTTCAACCTCCGCTGCATTCGCTGCTAAGCGATAAGCAGGTATTGGAATGCCGGCCTCCGCGAGGAGCTGACGTTGAGTAAATTTGTCGCAGCATTGTTCAATCGATGCGGGGTTCGGTCCCGGTAGATCGAAATGCAGGCAGAGCTTGCCAACTGTCGCGTAGATCGACTCGTCGTCGCCCGCAAAGCCAGTAATGCCAGCAATGTCATACGTCGCACGTAGCCGCGAACATTCGTGAATCAGCGCATCGAGATTGTCTGTATCGACACGGATTGTCTCGACACTTTCCGCCGCAAGGTAGTCATACCGAGCAGGATCAGCCGACAGGGTAATTGGATGGAAACCAAGACTCTGGGCCGCTTGGACGTATCGCAGACCAATTACCCTATGACCTTCAACTAGGATAAGCGCTCTCGTTGCTCTTGGCATCCATTTCTCCATTGCGAGCTGCGGCGGTCCGGGCGTAAACAGGGTATTAGCCTCTTTCAGCGCGCCTGACCTCAGATTTAAGATGAACCTATAACCTTCAGGGACTTGCGCTCGCAAAGATTCTATAAATTTATTTGAAGCATTTGTTGCATGTATTCGCGGAGCGTCTAGATACCTGAGTAATTCGTCCACACCGCCTAATCCGGTGAAGTCGATTTCGGCGGCCACATATCCCGACGCGGCGACCGCCATTTGCGTGAGCTTGTTTACGAAGAGGCGTCGGTTAGGGCACGGGTCTACAGCTCCGGGAGAGGATCGGCTTGAAAAGAGCTGCCGTTGGTGTGGCGCGCGAACGCGGTGATATACATACGACGCTTGAAACCGGCGAGCTCTTAAATGCGATGCACGATCGCCTGAGGCGTCCCTGCGGGGACGAGAGCCTAGCTATTCCGCTGATCGGGGTTGCACCGCTGGCTTAGCAAGGTGCGTCGTTCCCATTGAACGCTCGTCCCGTAAAGTCCCATCATGCGGCGAACCAATATTGACCACGAAGAACCGTGTGGCTAGTCAAAAGCTCACGAGGGGAATATCCGCTGCAAACGGCCGCCGTCTCCTCGATCGCGCTCCTCGATCGCGCCAAGATCGGCTGCACAACGCAGCGCACAGCGGATGGGCCGGCCAGAGGATAGCGGTATGCTGGGAGGTGTCCCCACCGAGGCTACCGAGAAAGCTGAAGGCTCTTGGAAGCGGGAGCTGCGCCAGGCCAATGAGATCCTGCGCAAGGCGATGCTTGGTTTGCGGTGGCGGAGTTCGATCGTCTTTAGAGACGATACTCGCCTTCCGCGGAGAAGAGGTTGGTCGAGCCGATCCGTCGATCTGAGGTGCTGCCGAACGCCGTGTCACATGGGATTCACTTGTCGCTGAGCTACCTGCAAGTTCCTTTTTTTGGCCTTATCCAAGTTCCTGCCGACTCCGTGCTTGTCTTCGCGGGTTCACCGTGGTTCCCGGTTACCAGCACGTTGCAACAAATGCTTCAAATAAATTTATAGAATCTTTGCGAGCGCAAGTCCCTGAAGGTTATAGGTTCATCTTAAATCTGAGGTCAGGCGCGCTGAAAGAGGCTAATACCCTGTTTACGCCCGGACCGCCGCAGCTCGCAATGGAGAAATGGATGCCAAGAGCAACGAGAGCGCTTATCCTAGTTGAAGGTCATAGGGGAATTGGTCTGCGATACGTCCAAGCGGCCCAGAGTCTTGGTTACCATCCAATTACCCTGTCGGCTGATCCTGCTCGGTATGACTACCTTGCGGCGGAAAGTGTCGAGACAATCCGTGTCGATACAGACAATCTCGATGCGCTGATTCACGAATGTTCGCGGCTACGTGCGACGTATGACATTGCTGGCATTACTGGCTTTGCGGGCGACGACGAGTCGATCTACGCGACAGTTGGCAAGCTCTGCCTGCATTTCGATCTACCGGGACCGAACCCCGCATCGATTGAACAATGCTGCGACAAATTTACTCAACGTCAGCTCCTCGCGGAGGCCGGCATTCCAATACCTGCTTATCGCTTAGCAGCGAATGCAGCGGAGGTTGAAATCTCTGCCGCCGAGATCGGCCTGCCGGTGATTCTGAAGCCAGTCATAGGCAGCGGCAGCATCGGTGTGCGATTATGCAGCACCGTCGATGAGTTAGCCGAACATACCACCTACCTATTGGGTGGGAAGCATATTTGGCGATCTTCACCGAGGATACTTGTTGAAGAATACGCGAATGGTCCAGACTACGGCGCTTACGCAATGGGAAATGAAATCGTTGGGATAGAGGCTGCTGTATATGGCGGCCAGCCGCATTTCGTCTGTAGTGAAGGAACCTTCCCAGCCCCGCTCATTGATGACGAGTACAAACTTATGGCCGATGTTTCGCTGAGTTGCTTGCGATCTCTCGGCCTTGGCTGGGGGCCAACCAGTATCCAATTCCGATGGACGACACGTGGTCCAGTCGTTATTGAAGTCAACCCGCGGCTTGGTGGTGGTCCTCAACCGGTTCATCTGGCTTACGGAGTCGACCTCGTCACCGAACACATCAAGCTTGTCATCGGTCGCGAATGTAACCTGCGCAAAAGCCATTCACATATCGCGGCCTGGCGCTCATTGTTTCCTGATCGCGATGGCATCCTCGATTGGATCCATGGCGGCAGTCAGGCTGCTGCTGTACCGGGTGTCGCCGAAGTCAAATTTTATGTTGAGCCCAAGACGCCGATCATCAGGAAGGGCGATTACCGAGACTCCATGGGGTACATTATCGCCGTTTCATCCAACCGTTCTCGGACAAAGTCGATACTCCAGCAAGCCATCGACCTAATCGACTGGTCGATCACACCATTTCCGACTGAACAGGAACAATAATCGGTTCCTCGTCTCTCCGCACCAGCGCAGATGTCCCAGCCAAAGAGTGATCGTTGCCGAACATTGGTGCGATTGAGAGCACGAAAGAGATGCGGAGCCATAGCTATACTTTGCGATCCGTGGCGAATCGCGATCGGTTGATTTTTGCTGATTCACAGAAGCCTCGTGCTTTGCTTTCCGCGACACGATCGTGAGTGGCGACTGATTACCTGCGCTCCAAAGGGGCTTTGCGCGAGCTAGGCTTCGCTTGATCAGGCGGCCGCCACCTGCTGAACAAGTCTCTCGGAGACATCTTGCAGCCAGATGACGTCGATATGGAAACTGCATTTGACCATGGCCGCTGGGCGTTCAATCGTCTGACTTCTCTAGCCGCGAGTTGAACAACAAGCACAGGACGATCAAGCCTCAGCGACCGGATTGTGCTGGCCAGTCTTAGCGGAGGCTGTGTCATTGTTGCGCGAATGCAAACCTCAAAAATCAATGGAGTAGACTCATGACGATCCCAAAGGGTGTACAGGCATTTCCACGCACTGAATACCTGCGCCGGCTGTCCGCCGTGAAGGCTGAAATGGAGGGACGCGACGTGGACGTACTGCTCGTTTTGGACGCTTCCAATATCACTTATCTTTCAGGCTATACCACGCCGTCCGGATATGTTCCTCAGGCGCTTGTGATTGACGGGGTGGCTGAGGAGCCGACATTCATCCTTCGTCGTTGCGATGCGCCGGCGGCCATGTACGAATGTTTCATGGAACAGGATAAGATCATCGGCTACCCGGAAGCGCTCATTGGCAATCTAGCCAACGACGGATACGATGCCGTCATCGACTTCCTGAATGAAGCTGGTCTCGCGAAACGGGGGCTGGGTATCGAGATGTCGAGCCTGCCTGCAGCGACATCGGAAAAGTTCAAGTCACGGCTGCCTGAGGCTCGCGTTGTAGACTGCACCAAGCTTGTCAGCTGGCTCCGCCTAGTCAAATCCGATCTCGAAATAGAAGTCATGCGGGAAGCCGCCGCCATTTCCGACGCCGCGATGAAGCGCGCCAGCGAAGTCATACGTGCCGGTGTAGCGGAAGCCGACGCGGCGGCAGAGATCGCGGCGGCGTTAATCCGGGGAGCGAATGGAAAGCCGGGAACGGCGCTGAAGGCCTTCTATCTCTGCGCCTCGCCTCGGATAGGTACCTGTCACATTCCGTGGACGGGGGACGTGTTCCGCGACGGGTCCCAGATCAATCTCGAACTCGGCGGCACTCGCCATGGATATTCCGCGGGCCTCATGCGTACTTTCTCGATCGGCGCCCCGTCCGAACGCCTGCGCCGCATTCATGAGGCCCAGGTCGAAGGCCTTGAGGCGGCACTCGCCGCAGTCCGGCCGGGATCAACGTGCAGCGAAGTGGCCAACGCGTTCTACAAGACGCTCCGCAAACACGGTTTCGAAAAGGAAACGCGCTGCGGCTACGCGCACGGCATTGGCTGGCTCGAACCGACTGCAAGCCTCCGGGATGGCGACACGACTGAGCTGAAGCCGAACATGACCTTTCATTTGATGCTGGGCAACTGGATTGAGGACGACTTCGGTTACGTGATCAGCGAGACATTCCGGGTCGCCGGCACCGGCGCTGAGGTAATCACAAACACGCCGCGGAAGATCTTCGAAATCTGAACGGGCAATCGTGTCCGGTCGCCTATCTATTCGATCGTGTTGATGTCAGGCGCTTCTAAGTTGTCCGAATCGCCGGCGTTTTGATGTCCTCCGGAGGGTCTTGCTTCTCTCCGGATTGGCTCTTGGGATTAGAAGAATGGCGGAAAGATCTGTTCGGCGTCTGATTCAATGATGCGATCAGCACGTGGACCGTAGCGAACTCCCTCCGAAGGACTTCTGTCCGCCAGTTGGCGGATTTGAGGTGACACTAGTTGCGATGGCTTCTGGAGCGATTGCGGTCAAGCTTGTTAGTGCTTCATGTCCTATTCGATTGTTCGATCGGTTGGCGACCATCTCCTCGTCCTGACTTGGCTTCGGCTGTGCCGCGGGGGACTGGCCGGTCGTGTTGGCCGGCAGGTCATCGCGTGCGCGACGTGGCTTTGATGGAGCTACGAGCCCGATGGCTGCGATCGCGGCTGGTCTCGCGGCGCACCGCGACGATTTCCAGATCCGTGCCTTCCTCATCGAACAGGCGCATGGCTTGGCCTCGTGCCACGGCAATACAGTACCGGAGGGAAGCCGACTGTCCGCCGCATCTCAAAACCAGGAAGCCGCTTATCTGCGAATTCTGTTAATCCAGGCGGCCAGCTTCGGCGCATGGCTGCAGAATGCCGCGCCGCGGCTTCATCGCAGCAAGCTCGCCACGGCACTGGCTATCGCTGAAGCGCCAAAGTCCCGACAGCGATCGAAGGCTTCGCTGTGCCGATCGCCGCGACCAGGAGATCATCGGCGCGACGCCGGCACGCTCATCAGGCGACGGCAGTTCGCCTCGTTCTGGCTGATCTCCTCGATCTCCTGGCTGACCGTTTCGATGAGCTCGTCGAGCCACAGCCAGTCCTCGTAGAGTCCAACGATCGGATCGCTCATGCGCGGCGATATCTCGTCGGCACGGTTCTCCAGGATTGCGAACTGCGAGTTGCGAAGTGCTCTCGCGCCGGGCAGCACGGCAATACCGTGCTGCGCAATGGCTGGACATTCGGCAGCACCGAAACGAGGTGACGGCCATCTAAACCGCCACCCCCCAGTGCGCGAGAAGCATGGAGCGAATATGAACGCACCCGGAATCTGTTTGACCCAAATGGTTGCCTGGCAACCTATCCGCTAATGAGATTAACGGTGCGTGCGAATTCCCCATCAAGGCCATGACACGCGAGCCGACCAAAAGGGCCGGATACATATGAGCGACTTCCGCTATCCTCCACGCCTCACTTGCGATCAGCAGCCGGTCCATACAATTGGGTCAGGTGGCCGCAAGCATGGTGTCTTGCCGTTTCCAGCGAAGTTCGGTGGCGTCCAGCCACGTGCGAGGCATGATCACCGCCAGTCTTCTGGCAAGCGCGACAATGGCTTTTTGCGTCCCTCGCCGATTGGCGACGTTCTTCGCCCCGGCCTTAAACCACGACCAATTTGCCAACGCGTCAGCGGGACTGGGCGGCCTCGAAGGCAACGACCTCTTCATGCCTAGGCCCGCAGGGGGACATGCATTCAACGCGCTCCCTTTCTCCCTGCTGAAATTACCCGGTCATGGCCGACTTCATTATCTCCGGAGGGACAACCCCGGTCGCCTACGAAACAAGATCGATCACGACCAAACAATTGCCCTAGCCACCTGACGGCGATCATCGATGCTGTGATTTGCGACAATGACGCTGCTTCCCGGACCCTTTTTCGATCGCAGCCTGATTATGCTCGATGTCGGAGGGAAATCCTAGCTTCCGCCGCCCCGTGACTAGTGCCATCGCCGAGGCCGCGGTCCACGCTGTCATGGATGATCTGGTCAGAGAGGGCCTCACGATCTTAATTCGGTGGGCCGGGCCGACGCGCGAGGACGCAGACATCCAAGGGTCAGTTCCGTAACCGACTTGCCCCACGGCGACCTAGCATGTGCTGGCCGGGACCGACCTCTGTGCTGAAAAGCGAGCCTCGGGTCCATCTCGTTACTAGATGTCGATGATACACAAAAGGCATTTGACGAAATCGTGCTGCGGAATGATGCTCGCTTAAATAAGGCACTAGGACAGAAAAAGCTGGGAACTAATAGATGTACAGCGTCGACACTTTCCGACATCTCCAGGAAGAAGCCACGCAATGGCGCCGCTACCTGCACCAGAATCCGGAACTGGGATACGAGGTGCACAATACGGCGAAGTTCGTTGCTGAGAAGCTGGCCTCCTTCGGTATCAATCACATCGAGACGGGCATCGCCGAGACCGGCGTGGTTGCCCTGATCCAGGGTGAGGGCGGGGAGGGGCCGACGATCGGACTGCGCGCCGATATGGATGCCCTGCCGATCCTGGAAGCGTCGAACAAGGCCTGGTCCTCGCGGATACCCGGCAAGATGCACGCGTGCGGCCATGACGGCCACACCGCGATGCTATTGGCGGCTGCAAAACACCTCGCCGCGACGCGCAACTTCAAAGGCTCAGCGGCTTTGATCTTCCAGCCCGCCGAGGAAGATGGACGAGGTGCTTTGAAGATGGTCCAGGAAGGAATCATGGAGCGCTTCAACATCTCCCAGGTCTACGGCCTGCACAACTCACCCGGCACTGACATTGGCCAGTTCGCCATCCGGGAGGGCGGTATGATGGCGGCGCTTGACGAGTTTGACATCATCGTCAAGGGGAGGGGCGGGCATGCAGCTTCGCCCCACAGGACTGTCGACCCTGTGGTCACCGCCGCACAAATCATCGTTGCCCTCCAGACCGTGGTGTCCCGCAACACCGACCCCACTGACGCCCTCGTCGTTTCTGTCACGAAGTTCACGGCGAGCCAAGCCTACAACGTCATCGCGGACCAGGTCGAAATGGGTGGGACTGTCAGGAGTCTGACCTCCGCCGTGCGCGATCTGGCGCAGCGGCAGATCAGGTTATGCGCCGAGGGCGTGGCCCACGGGATGGGCGCGGAAATTGAGTTCAGGCATCGGCGGCTCGAACCCCTTACATTCAATCACACGGCCGGAACACATTTCGCGATCACCGCAGCCCGCGGCCTCGTGGGCCATGACGCCGTAAACGACAACGTCAAGCCTTCGATGGGATCCGAAGACTTTGCCTACATGCTGGAAGCGCGGCCGGGCGCGATCATCCTCTTGGGGAACGGCTCGACGCCGGGCTTGCACAATCCCGCTTACGATTTCGACGACGAGGCGATCCCGTATGGCGTGGGCTATTGGGTAACCCTCGTCGAGAAGATTCTGGCGGCCTGACTTGTCGGGTTACGGCTCGTGAACCGGGCTGAACGGCGAGAGATGCTTCAGTTGACCGTGAAACGCGCAGGACAGGACCGCGTCGGCACCGCCACGTAGATCACTTCGCGAAGTCTCGATTGCGGCCGTCCGCTGGGTCGGCGAAAATTGCATATTCAATTATGCTCAACATTAAAAAAGGGGAATGGCCATGAGCTTCTCTATTATCATTAACCGCAGGCGTTTCCTGCAGGCAGCATCAACCGCCTTGGCTGCCGGCGCACTTCCTTCCATTGCCAGTAACAAGGCATCGGCGCAGACTCCTGGCGAACTGCGCGTCCTTGTCTACGGTGGCGATACCGGAAAGGCGATGATTGAGGCCTATGTAAAACCATTTGAAGCCGAAACAGGCATTAAGATGACCCCGATTACCGATCAGGGCGACCGGGCATCGATCGAGATGATGGTTGCGCAGAATAACGTCACCGTCGATGTTGTCACCGCTAACCAGGGATCTTCGTTCGAGTTGTCCCAAAAGGGTCTTTTTGAGCCGATCGATTATTCTATTTACAGGAATGAAGACCTAGACGGGCTCGCCGACTTCGCAAAGCAGCCGTTTGGCGTAGCTAACGTAGTTTATGCGTTCGTCATGGTCTACAATACCGAAAAATTCCCAGCGGGTAAGCTGCGGCCGACCACATGGGCGGAATTCTGGGACGTGAACAGTTTCCCGGGTGTCCGCAGTCTTGTCAGCGGCCAATATGGTTCAGAAGGCCCTTGGGAGGAAGCCCTTCTCGCCGATGGCGTAAATCCAAAGGATATATATCCTATGGACCTAGATCGTGTTTTCAAAAGTTTGGACAGAATAAAGCCCGATATTCGCAAATGGTGGGGAACAGGGTCCGAAATCCAGCAGATGATGCATGACAAGGCAGTAGATCTTGTAAATGCCTATGATGGTAGGGCCGGCACGTTGATCAAGCAGGGAGCACCGCTTGAAATTAATCGTAACCAGGCGAAAATAACTTGGGACTACTGGCAGATTGTGAAGGGGTCTCCTAACGCGCACGCTGCGCAACAGTTTGTCGCATTTACCGCGCGCGCCGACCGTCAGGCAGCATTTTCACAACTCATGCCGTTCGGCCCGAGCAACCTCAACGCGTTCAAGGTTCTACCGGAAGATATTGGGCGCTCGCTGGCCAGCCACCCCGACTACCTGAGGTCAAGTGTGCTAATCGACTCGAAATGGTACGCCGAGAAGGGATCGGACGGGCTCACGAACACCGAAAAGCTGGTCCAGCGCTGGAACGAGTGGATCCTGCTTTAAGCCCCTGTCGGCCTTTTGCGACGGCATTTACCGATGACGTGCCGCACCGAACCAGCACGTCATCGTTCGGCTTGGAGTGACGAACATGAATGCACCAGTCAGAACGCTGCATCCGCTAGCTAAGGATAGACCATTGGAGAAACTCGCTCTTTCCGAGCAAATCGAATTTCGGAACGTCACCAAATTATACGGTCAGGTCATTGCGGTCAGGAGCCTGTCGTTGACCGTTGGGCGCGGCGAGTTCCTCACGATCCTTGGTCCGAGCGGTTCTGGCAAGACGACGACACTCATGCTGCTGGCGGGGTTCGAGGCGCCTACCGAAGGTGATATCCGCATCGCTGGGAAGTCCGTCGCCTCGGTACCTTCCTATCGGCGCGATCAGGGCGTCGTCTTCCAAAGCTATGCGCTCTTCCCGCACCTCACCGTTCGCCGCAACCTTGAATTTCCGCTCGAGATGCGCGGCATCAGGTCGGCTGAGCGGGCCGCGAGAGCCGAACGCATCCTGTCACGTGTCCATTTGGACGGCTTGGGTGACCGCATGCCATCACAGCTCAGCGGTGGGCAGCAGCAGCGCGTGGCGCTCGCCCGGGCCCTCATAGCCGACCCTCCAATCTTGTTGCTAGACGAGCCGTTGGGAGCACTAGACCGTAACTTGCGTGAGCAAATGCAGGGTGAGATCAAGGGGCTTCACAAAGAGTTCGGAATCACTACGGTGTGTGTCACACACGACCAGGAGGAGGCGCTCACGCTTTCCGATCGGATCGTGGTGATGAACGCTGGACGAATTGAGCAAACTGACACGCCTGAGGCGCTATATGACCGTCCTGTCTCCCGGTTTGTCGCGAATTTCCTTGGGGACGCCAACATCCTCGATGATCCGTCATTCGCTGTTGAGTCGGATACGCCGCAACCGGACGGCACCGTCGCGATGATCCGGCCGGAACGTATACGGATCTCCGCCCCTGGCGCCACGAAGAGTGCCGACGCCGATCAGCGCCAGCATGTCGCCGGCACCGTGACCGATATGATCTATGCCGGCCCGCTGCGAAGATACCATGTGGCTGTCGGCGATAACGACGTGGTCATACGCGAACACGTCGCCGCGGGGCGTCAGATCTTCCAGATCGGGGACACCATTCAGCTCGACTGGTTGAGATCGGACATCCGCTTCGTCACGACGTGATCTCAGGGGACTCGCAGATGTTGACTTTACAAAAGCTTACGCGGGCCTCTGTTGTGCTGACCTTTCCGGCGCTCTGCCTCCTGCTACTCGTCTTTGCCATACCGATCGTCCAGCTCTTCTTAAACAGCATCAACGCCCCCGCGCTCTCCCTCGTCAATTACGTGACGTTCTTCGTGCATCCTGCGAACGTTCGCGTCCTCATCCAGACCATCGAGGTAAGCATCGTAGCCACGGTCATCTGCGCTATCATCGGCTACCCGACGGCCTACCTGATCACGGCTGCTTCGAAGCAGGTCCGGTCTGTCTTGGTCATCCTCGTCCTGATCCCGTATCTCACGAGTTCGCTGGCCCGAACCTACGCCTGGGTCATGATCCTAGGTGACCGCGGCCTTATCAATAACCTGCTGCTCGATCTGCGCGTCATCACCAGTCCTCTGCCTCTGATTTACAACCGTATGGCCATGTATATCGGCATGGTCCACATCATGTTGCCGATCATGATCCTGCCGCTAGTGAGCGTGATGCTCGGCATCGATAAGTCGCAAGTGGCAGCCGCGCGCAGCATGGGCGCGCGTCCGTTCTCGGCCTTCTGGCGCGTGTTCTTACCGCTCAGTCTGCCCGGCTTACGCAGTGGTGCGTTGCTCGTCTTCATCCTGAGCCTCGGATTCTACATCACGCCCGCAGCCCTTGGTGGCCTGCGCGATGCCATGCTCTCGACTTTCATCGCGGCTGAGGTGCAAAGCTCATTCAATCTCGGCCGGATAGGGGCAGCGTCATTTATTCTCCTCGCGATCGCGATGACGGTGCTCGCCGTCCTCAGACTCAATCCGGCCGGCCCCAAAGGCAATGCTGCGTCGGATCGGCGAAACCGTTTTCCCGCAGCGGGGGCCTTGGTGCGACATCTCACTGAGCTCGGCACGCTTCGGCGGGCGCGTCGCTGGAACATGCATCTTTACCGCGCTGGCGACGCCACCCATGTGTGGAGGTTCATAGGGATCACGGTAGTCATATTCACCCTACTCTTTCTCCTCTTCCCGGGCGTGGTGGTGATCATCGTGTCTTTTAGCGCCGGAACGCAGTTGGAATTCCCTCCATCCGGCTTTTCCGTGCAATGGTATCGTTCGTTTTTTGCCGATCCGTCGTGGAACGGGGCCGCGCTGAGCAGTTTCGAAATTGCAATCTCGGTAACCATAATCTCGACCATACTCGGCACGCTGGCCGCCTATGGACTCAGTCGCAGCGCGCCAATGCTGCGCAACGTGCTCACGTTGGTCCTCCTAGCACCGATCACCTTTCCGGTGATCGTGGTCGGCATCGCAGCCTACCTTGGTCTGGTATCCTTCGGCCTAGTCGGATCGAAGACAGGCATCGTCTTGGCGCACAGCATTGGCGCTATGAGCTATGTCGTAGTTGTCGTCGCGGCAACGCTGGCCAACTTTGACATTAGTCTTGAGCAAGCCGCTAAGAGCATGCGGGCCGGGCCGTTCCGGACATTCATGAGGGTGACTCTGCCTTTGATCCGGCCAGGCATCCTCGGCGGGGCGGTTTTTGCGTTCCTCCATTCGTTCGACGAAGTGGTCATATCCTTGCTCGTCAGCGGTCTATCCATACGCACGCTTCCCTTAAAGATGTGGGAAAACATCCGGCATGAAATCGACCCCACCGTCGCCGCGGTGGCGTCGCTGCTGATGCTTCTGCCCGTGCTCTGGCTCGTCGCCATGTACTTCATCTGGTGGCGGTCAAGATCCAGAATGCAAGCTGCCTCAGCCCGCATGCTCGCCGCGGTCTGAATCCGCACTACTCGTTAGGGCTCCCGGGCAGTGCCAGCGTGTCAACCGCACGGCATGTTACGCGCCTTGGGGCCGCGGTCACTCTGCGCCTGACCATTCAGAACTCTATAGGAAGAAACACGATGACAGAAATCGAACCTACCGTTGCCGTAACAATCGCTCGTGCGTTGTCGCGCCACGGCGTGAAGTTCATATTCGGTCAGAGCCTTCCTTCCGCCGTGATCCTCGCTGCGGAGGAAATCGGAATCCGTCAAATCGCCTACCGCCAGGAGAATATGGGTGGTGCGATGGCCGATGGTTTCGCGAGGGCCTCGGGACAGGTCGCGGTGGTCACCGCCCAGAACGGTCCAGCAGCGGCACTGCTCGTTGCACCGCTGGCCGAGGCCCTGAAGGCCAGCATCCCCGTGGTGGCTCTCATTCAGGAGGTAGAGCGACTGCAGGTGGATAAGAATGCCTTTCAGGAACTCGATCACCTGGCGCTTTTCGCATCCTGCGCCAAGTGGACGCGCCGTATTGGCACCGCGGATCGGGTTGACGACTACGTGGACGCCGCGTTCGTGGCTGCGGCGAGTGGCCGGCCGGGGCCTGCCGTCCTTTTACTGCCGGCTGACCTGCTCCGCGAGACAGCCCAGCCCAGCGCCCACAAGCGCGAGGCATGCCTCAGCGCCTGGCCCCTCGACCGGACCCGGCCGTCGGATGCCAGCATTGCCGAAGCGGCTTTCCTAATCGCGAAAGCCCATTGCCCGGTGGTCATGGCGGGTGGGGGCGCCCTTTCCACCGGCGCGCCATCGGCTCTGGCGAACCTTCAGGAATTTGCCTCGCTCCCTGTATTCACGACGAACATGGGGAAGGGTGCCGTCAATGAATTCCACCCCCTTTCATTCGGCGTGCTCGGATCCCTCGTAGGGCCAACATCGCTTGGCCGCTTCACGCGGAGCTTGGTCGAGGATGCCGACCTGATCCTGCAAGTTGGAACACGAAACAACCAGAACGGCACCGACAGCTGGCGCCTCATTCGTCCGGGTACAAGGATCATCCAGATCGACCTTGACCCGCAGGAGATCGGGCGCAACTACGAGGCAGTCCGCCTCGTCGGGGATGCAGCAGAAACCCTCAAAGCACTCACGCAGGCCCTCAAGACCCAAGATCTCAAGGCAAGGTCACAGGCGCGCCCCGGTCTGGCCGAGCGGATTGCCGATGCCTGGCGCCAGTTCGAGACGGTCAGGGCACCCCTTCTAAAGCAGGCAACCGCAGGGATCAGGCCAGAACGCGTGATGGCGGAACTGCAGAATCTGCTCCAGCCAGAGATGATCATCACTGCTGATGCAAGCTACTCATCGATGTGGGTCGTCGGTCATCTGCGAGCGCCACGGGAAGGGACGCGCTTCCTCACACCCCGTGGGCTCGCCGGGCTCGGATGGGGCCTTCCGCTCGCCATTGGAGCAAAAGTCGCGCGGCCTTCGGCACCTGTTGTGGCGCTTGTCGGGGACGGCGGCTTTGCCCATTCCTGGGCCGAATTGGAGACGATGGTCCGCATGGGAATTCCGGTGACGGTCGTCGTCCTGAACAACGGCATCCTCGGCTTCCAGAAGGACGCAGAAACCGTGAAGTTTGGGGCCTATACCACAGCCTGCCATTTTGCAGCGGTTGATCACGCGGCGATTGCGCGCGCCTGTGGCTGCGAAGGGATAAGAGTCGAGGACGCTGCGGCTCTGCCGGAGGTCCTCAAGCGAGCCCTCGTCGCCGAGCGGCCGACACTCATCGAGGTGATGACGGATCCCGATGCGCATCCTCCGATTTCGCTGTTTGCCGGGACCCTGGATCACTGAGCGGAATGGCGTTACGTGGGCAACCGATGGAACAATAAGCCGGAAGGCGCAAACCGGGGCCTGTTCGGCGCCGACGACGAAGTCGGGCGCCTCAACCTGATCACGGATGACATCCGACTGAAAGCGGCCGCCGAGATCAGGACCGGCCGGGCTTTCTGCCTCAGCTTGCCACTGGATCTCCCCGGCGGGACTGCGCTCAATCCGAACCGCAAGCCGCCGCGTCGTCATGTGGCGATACGCAAGCAGGGACTGCCGGCGGTGAACTATCCCCTATATCTGGAGAACACTCATTACATTGACGCGTCCTGCGATGACAGCGTGACACTATTCACACAATATTCGACGCAGTGGGACGCCCTTAGCCACATCGGGCAGCATTTCAACACCGACGATGACGGCACCGCTGAGATCGTCTATTATAATGGCTTCAGGGGCGGCACGGATGTTCTTGGACCCGATGCCGAAGGCGGAGCTCGCGCGCGCCGATTAGGCATCGACAAGTTCGCCGAGACCTGCGTCCAAGGTTGGGGCGTGCTGCTTGACCTAGGCAGGATCTATGGACGGGACCGAACCCTGGTCGGCTACGATGCCCTAGTGCGTGCTATGCAGACTCAGTCCGTTAAAGTCGAGGCGGGCGACATACTGTGCGTTCACACCGGATTCGCCAAACTTGTTGTCGACATGGACGGCAGCCCGGATCCGCGTGTTCTGCACAATGCCTGCGCCGTACTAGAGGGGCGGGACGACAGGCTGCTCCGGTGGATCGACGACTGCGGTATCGCCGCGCTGGTTGCCGACAACTTCGCGGTGGAGGCGTATCCGAATCGCGTACCGGACGGCTGCGACCACTGCGCCGGCCTGCCGCTGCACCAGCATTGTCTATTCAAGCTTGGCCTTGACGAGCTCTGGTATCTATCGGACTTGGCTGCGTGGCTAAGAGATCATAACCTTAGCCGGTTTTTCCTTACCGCTCCGCCTCTGCGCCTGCCCGGCTCGTTCGGCTTGCCGCTGACACCCGTCGCCACAGTGTAGGAGAAGTAGGTCGTGGACCAGGTTTCGCACGCGACCGCATTCGCCGGCAAGGTGGCTCTGGTGACAGGCGCCGCGCGGGGCATCGGACTTTCGATCGCCACCCGGTTTCTCAACGCCGGCGCCAATGTTGTGCTGGCGGACCTCTCCGAGAGTGACCTGAACGCCAGCATTTCGACCCTGTCTTCGGACTGTACTGGGCGGGCCTTGGCGGTGCGCGTTGATGTGTCCACAGACGCTGATGTCACGCGAATGGTCCAGGCTACATCGGCTCGATTCGGGCGGGTCGACATCCTGGTCAACAACGCGGGAATCTCTCCGAAACACGGCGGACGGAAGGCAACGGTTGAGGAGATGCTCGCCGTGGAGTGGCGTCAGGTTCTCGAAGTAAATCTGACAGGCGCCTTCCTCTGCTGCCGGGCTTGTCTTCCCCACATGCGGGCGGCGAAATGGGGCCGGATCATCAACATCGCATCGGTGGCCGGCCGAACGAAAACCGAGATTGCAGGAGCACACTATGCCGCGTCAAAGGCCGGCATGATGGCCCTTGCCCGCACCCTTGCGGTTGAAGTCGGCTCAGCGAACATCACGGTGAATTCCATTGCGCCGGGTCGCATCGAAACTCCGATGGCTGCCGCGGCTGGTGCCGAACTTAACCAGGCCTACGTCGCCAGCATTCCTGTCGGCCGACTGGGCACCGGTGACGACATCGCCGCTGCGGTCGCCTACCTGGCATCTGAAGACGCTGCCTTCCTCACGGGTGTCACGCTCGACGTTAACGGCGGCTCATTCATGATCTGATCCGCCTGGCGGCTGAATACTTACAAGACTTGAAAGTGGAGCTCTGGGTATGGGTGTACTTACCATGATGCCGGAGGGACTGGCCGTTCCTTCTCTTCTGATCGAACGCGCCTATGTCGCCGGCGAATGGATTTCGGGCGGACGTCGCTTTGACATGACCAATCCCCTCGACCGGCGCGGTCGTTTCGTCGGTCCCCGATGTCGGAAGGGATACGGTGGAGCAGGCCATCGACCCCGCGCACCGCGCGTAACGGGAATGGACCCGACGCACAGGCAAGGAGAGAGCTGGGGTCCTGCGCGCCCTCCATGACCTCATGGTCGCGAATGCCAACGATCTCGCGGCCGTCCTCACCGCCGAGATGGGCAAACCGTTCGCCGAAGCGCGCAGCGAGATCCTGTACGGCGCGTCCTACGTCGAGTGGTTCGCCGAGGAAGCAAGCGTCCTACGGCGACGTCATTCCCGGACATCAGGACGACAAGCGCATTATGGTAATACGCCAGCCGGTCGGCGTGGTCGGTGCGATCACCCCGTGGAACTCCCCGGATGAGATGCTAGCGAGGAAGGTGGCGCCAGCGCTTGCTGCGGCTGCGCCATCGTCTCCAAGCCCGCCGCCCAGACACCGCTCTCGGCGCTGGCACTGGCGCTGCTCGCCGAGCGCGCGGGACTGCCGGGCGGACTGTTCTCGGTGATCACTTCGAAGGACGCGGTCATGGTGGGCAAGGCGTTCTGCGAGAACACCAAGGTTCGCAAGATCACGTTCACAGGCTCTATGCAGGTTGGCCGCACGCTGATGCGGCAGGCTTCCGGCCGGATCAAGAACCTTGGCCTCGAACTCGGCGGCAACGCCCCTTTCATCGTCTTCAACGACGCGGACCTGGATGCTGCCGTCGAAGGCGCGATCCTGTCGAAACTCCGCAATGCCGGGCAGACCTGTGTGTGCGCCAACCGCCTCTACGTGCAGTCCGGGATCAATGATGCCGCCGCGGCGGCGTTGACGAAGCGCGTCAGGAGCCTCAAGGTCGGCGACGGCTTCGAGAAAGGCGTGGCGATCGGACCGCTCATCGAGGAGAAGGCCGCCGCCAAGTGAAGGAGCACATTGCCGACGCATGTGCAATGGGTGCTCAAGTCGTCGCCGGCGGCGAACCGCACGAAAGAGGTGGGCTGTTCTTCACGCCGACGATCCTGACCGATGTAACGCAGGAGATGAAGGTCGCGCGCGAAGAGACATTTGGGCCGGTCGCGCCTCTCTTCCGATTTGATACGGAAGAAGAGGTCATCAAGCGCGCAAACGCTACCGAGTTCGGTCTCGCGTCCTACATCTACACCCGCGATGCATCCCGGATCTTCCGTGTCTCCGAGGCGCTGGAATAGGGCATGGTCGTCATCAACACGGGGCTCATCTCCACCGAGGTTGCGCCGTTCGGTGGCATCAAGCAGTCCGGCATCGGCCGCGAAGGTTCGAGTACGGCCTCGAGGACTACACCGAGTTGAAGTATCTATGCCTGTCCCTCCAGGATCCCGGGCAGAGAGTTATCTCCTGCACTAAGCCGGGTAGGGACCGCGTTGCTGCAGGTCATGAGCGGTCTGGATGATCCCAAGCTGTCGACCTCGAGCGCGGGACGCTTGTTGCCGGTCCGGCCGGATTGCGTCTCCTCGAAGATCTACTCGCAGCCGGCGCGCATCAGAGCATCAGAGCATTGCAGGTCCAAGTTCTGGCCGTCGAAACGTGCGCGTAGCCGATCTGCATGTCCGGATTGAATCACAGAATTACAGAATCGATTCCGTAAGAGCTCACGTCCGGACATACAGACGTTATTTCGGCCGGATGCCGCCAACGCGCATGACGCTCCGCAGATGCCGGGAAACGGTCGCTATGCAGATATGCGGCTGGTTTGCTGCGGGGAGACAGCCGCGACGTCGCCGGGAAAGCCATCTGGCCTCACGATGGTGCCGCCTGCATTCGATATTTGACCGGCCGGCACAAGTGCGATCACATGGGCACGTGACCACCCGCAAGGGCGGCGCTGCCTCCGATGATGATGATATAGAATACTGCTCGAGGTTCCCCGCGTGACATCACATAGACCTCCTGCCTCCTTAGGCTTTCTCGAGCTTGAGCGCGGGCTCGCGCCGGGCGAGAAACCTCCGCAAACGTATCCCGGTTCCCTGCTCAATCCAGATACTTACGACTTTCCGATCATCATCGAGACAGTGGAGGGTGCTTGGGCGGATCGCGTCATCCGAGGCGATCCGTCGCTTGAACCGGCCTACGTCACGTCAGCGCAACGCTTGGTCGAACGGGGCGCCGTTGCCGTGATCGCCAACTGTGGGTTCGCCATCCGACATCAGGCAGCGGTGGCCGCGTCGGTGAACGTACCCGTGGCGCTGTCAAGTCTCCTGCTTATACCGACCCTGCTACGTCAGCTTCCACCCGGCGCCAAGCTCGCGGTACTGACTGCCGATTCCACGCATTGCAGCGAAGGCCTATTCGGGATCGACGACCCGGCCGAGCGTGCGCGGATAGTGGTCGGCGGTATCGAAGGTGGAAAGCTCCTGGATAACGAAATGCAGCGCCCGCCGCGGCGCACGCTAGTGTCTGAAATCGAGGACGATGTCACGGCGTGCGTCACGCGACTGAGAAGGAGATATCCGCACATCGCGGCTTTTCTGTGTGAATGTACCGCATTCCCTCTGGTGTCCCCGATCATACGCCGGTTGACTGGGCTGCCTGTTTTCGACACGGTGATGCTGAGCCGAATGTTATTCACCAGCGCGGCGTGGACCGAATCATTCGAAACCAATCAGCGGACCCTCGCAGAAATAGTGAAGGACCGGGATGAAGGCGCTTATCTGGATAGGCGAGTGAAAGTCTTCACGGCGTCGCGATGGGCACCAGCGGCCGGGTCGCCAGCTCCCTCAAGCGACGCCTGTCAGTCGACGTCGACCATGAGCGATGGCAAGACATCGTAGTTATAGCGTCACCTTTAAGCGTTGGCCGTGCAGGAAAATCTGTCGGGCGAGACGCTGCACATTTGGGGGAACGGCATGACATCACCCGCACCCTGATCCTTGTCTGGATTGGCAGAGGCAGGTGGAGTGGTTCGATGAACATACGGCTTCGGCCGCTCTGATCACGGAAATGAGGCGCGAATCGCCGCAGCTGATCGGCAAGCAGGCTCAGGAGCTGGAATTTCTAGGGCGATCACGGCCTGCAACCGAAGGTCAGACGCCGGTTCGTCGCCGCGACCGACAGCATTCATAGCAGTCCGATCTACTCCAATCTGGCAAAAGGACATTGTCCCGACCTGCCAACCAACTCTAGGTCGGCGATATCACCTATGCCGCGCTACCGGCCCGCTTCGTCTACGTCGCCGTCATTCTCGACGTCTGGTCGCGCATGATCGTCGGCTACGCCATCGCCCGCGCGATCGATGCCCCCCGACGGTCGCCGTTGCGCCGCAATCGAGCGCAGAAAGCCGCCGCCAGGCCGCGTCCAGCGGCTCCCGGCCCGCAACGATCGAGGATTAACACATCCGGCAGACGAGCAAAACCGCAGCCCGATCGGTGTAACCCTAGAGCGCACTCCAGATCGCGGTCAGTTTCTGCAGTCGAGCATTGCGACCAACATCTCATGTCGACCGCCGTCATCACCGCCGCCTCGCACTCGGCGCAGCACCGAAATCGGTTGGCGACGTCTCGGCTGCCACGCTGATGGGGCACCGAGTGGGCGCCGACTCGACGCGTGACCGGCTACGGGATGCCGATCCCGAAATACCGCTTGTGGGCCACATCAAGGATGCGATTGATCAAGCTCGAATAGCTGTGCCCAGCGGCGATTGCGGCTAGGACATATTCGGATTGCATACTGAGCCCAGGCATCGTGTTGATCTCCAGCACAAAGGGTTGGCCGGAGCGGTCGATCCGGACGTCGAGGCGTGCATAGTCCCGGCACTCGCAGGCACGGAAGGTTGCAATCGAAATATCCCGCAGCAAAGTCGCAAGACTGCTCCCGACTCGCGCCGGGCAAATCGTCGACGCCTGCTCGGCAGGCAGGTACTTCGCTTCCCAAGTCAAAAGGCCAATTTCGCGTTCGCCGAAGTCGATCTCTGCGAAGGGCAACACCTCGGGTTTTCCGTTTCCCAGCAGCGCGACATGGATTTCCCGCCCATCGATGTATTCTTCCACTAGCGCATCCTGCCCATATTGCCCAATGATCATTTCGACGGCTTGCGCCAGCTGAGAGGGCTCATGCACGAGTTGCAAACCGAAGCTGTTGTCTTCACGGCGCGGCTTCACCACAAGTGGGAATCGCAAATCGCCGGTGCTGTCGGTGCCGCAGCGCATGATGCGAAAGTTCGGCGTCGGCACGCCGCAACTGCGCATGAGCGTCTTGCTGATAACTTTGTCGTCCGTCAGTCCATGCCCGAGTGGGCTCGATCCGGTGTATGGAACGCCGGCCATCTCAAGCATGCCCGGAACGTGCGTGAAACGGTAATCTCCTTGAATCCCCTCCGCCAGGTTGAAAACAAATCCTGAAGGGCGGGCTTGCGGATCGGGTGGCATGAAGCGCTCGAGCGTATTGAGCAGTCCTTTGTCGCCTTCACACAAAAGCGTTTCATGGCCGCCATCTTGCAGTGCCGCCACCGCCCTTTCGACTGTCTCGCCGGGCGGCCAAGGCTGCGGGGGCTGTGGATAAGGCTGACCGAATCGGTTGATCACGCCTGTAAAATCACGATTCCGGACGACGGCTACTCGCATGACGTACTCCTTGATGGTTCGGTTCTGCACTTCATTCGCTCGGATTTGTTTTCTCGAGGGAACAGCCCGCTTTATCCGCGCTCGCCTTCACGGAGTCCTATGCAATCCGCGTGCCACCAAGAGACGGTGCGAATAAAGGGGCAAGCGCTATGTGTCTCGCGGCGCGCCCGCGCGGGACACTTGTGCCTATGCCGCCGCTTGACTTCTGCCGAGGGACCCAGCCCGAGCCAGGCGGCGAAATCGCGACCGCACTTGAAGGGTTCCATCGGTGGCGAAAATGCCAAGGGCAGCAATAGGGCCGACACCGGGCATGGTTTGCAAGCGCCGAGATGTTGCAGCTTGCTTGGACAGCATGTCGATCGTCTTCTTCAATGCCGCGAAACGGCTGCTCAACTGTTTGATTTGGTCAAGAGCGCTGCAGATGTCGCGGACCAGATCCGGCAGGTCTGCACTCTCGTCCTCGACGATCTCTGCCAGACGTGGCAGGTGGCCGATGCCTTGCGGAACAACATAACCGAACTCCTAGAGGTGCGCGCGCAACGCATTCACCCATTCGGTTCTCTGATTCACGAACTGCTCTCTGGTGCGAAACACGATAGCCCGGGACTGCTACTCCTTGGTCTTCGGTTCGACAAAGCGCGTTGTCGGTCGTTGCGCTGCTTCGACGATCGCCTCCGCTTCGGCGACGTCGTTCTTCTGCCGCTTGACGGACGGTTTGGGACATAGGCCGGGACAATCAGTCTTGGCTCATGGCCAAGCCGAGCCATCTGACAGGTCTGTAGTGGGAGCTGCCGCACGCTTCCATTGCCACGACACATGCCGGTTGACTCGCCATGAACTTGCAAAACTGCAGGCGCGACAGCTTCTTGCGGAATACAACCGATCCATCAGCTGCCGCCCCCTGCAGCTGAATGCCGTTCTTTCCCAGATCGACCCCAATGATAGTAACTTTTCCATCGATGCCTGCCTCTCCTTTGCGTGGCGCTAACACCACCAACTTGGCACATTGCGATGCCGTCGGAGAAGGCTGGCATCCACCCCATCAGTAAAATGGGACAGCCATGGTGCTGGTCGCGCGGCTTGGCGCAGAGCATGTTTCTTGTGCTCACGCAGATCGTCCATGTTGATCTAGCGGTTGGCGCCATCCGTTTTCGTTGGTTTCGACAGCCAATGTCCTGACGGGGGCGGCATCTCTATGTTTTGGAAAGATGAGCACGACACAGGTGCGCCGGCGGATTTCCTCGTTGAGGCCGCCCTCGTCCATCTCGGCCTCGAGCACCTCCTGCATCCGCACGGATCACTTCGTGCGGACCTGCGGGGCTGGAAGCAGAATGTCTTTGGCGGCAGCGCTGGTCGATTACCGGGGAATCAACAGGTGCGATTTTCAGAGCTGCACCGTCGACAGAAAGCGTCCATCTGGGCGGGGAGAGTCGTTAGCCATCTACTTATTAGATGGCGATTATATCGAGTCTCTATTTGCCAATTCAGCAGCTGTCGAAGAAATCTAACTTAAGACTATAAAGGGGAACCGCCACACCAATTACCTTGTGCACGCGCTGGCCATCAGTTCCAAATGGGCGCGACGAGGTGCGGGAATGCGGCGTGGCGAGGCTTAAAGGAGGACCAGAATGATGTGGTCTATGAATCGCCGTGCGGTCGTCAAAGCAATGCTGGTGGGATCGGTTGCCCCGTGGGTCATTAACTCAAGGGCGTTCGCTTCGTCTTGTAGCGACCATATTGTGCGTGTCGGCTCGATGGGTGCTCCCGATTCCATGAATCCATTCGCCACCTGGAGTTCGTTCTGGCCGCTTGTCTTGTCCTACGATTCGCTGGTCGGCGTTGACGCCCAGCGACACCCTGACCGGAGGGGGTTTGCGAAGGCGTGGGCCGTTGCTGATGACGGGCTCACTTGGACAATCAAGGTATGGCCCGGCATGAAGTGGTCGGACGGCCAACCCGCCACCGCCAGAGACGCCGCGTTCACCTATAATTATCTGCTTGGCTCCGTGGGCAAGCCAGACGAGCTGAATATTGGCCAAAACAGCACAGACGGCATGGAACAAGTCGCATCCGTTACGGCCATTGATGACGAAACTCTGCGGATCGTGACCAAGGCTCCTACGCGCTGGCCAATTGACAACTTCGTTCTAATGGTCCCTGAGCACGTTTGGAAGGACATCGGCTACGCGGATGCGCGCAGCACTTTTCGCAACGACCCGCCGCTGGTGGGAACTGGGCCTATGATCGTTGCGGAGTTTCAGCAAGGCCAATTTGTGCGCCTTACGCCAAACGCGTATTTTCGCACTGAGCAGCCGAAGACGGCCGGGATGATTATCCACTTCTTCACCACGCAGGATCCAATTGCCCAGGGTCTGAAGAGTGGGAGCTTCGATTGTGGGGGCGTGACAACCGCACAGTGGGCTGCCTTCTCGAAGGAGAGCGATATCGGGGTCTATGAATCTCGCGTGGAGCAGCGGGACTATCTGGCATTTAATACGGCCTCCGGGAAGGGGGCGGGCAGCACCAAGGCCCTGCAGGATCCAGCGTTTCGCGACGCGATCGGCTATGCGATCGATCAGAAAGCGATCGTGGATCGCGCCTACCGCGGGCACGCAGACCCTGGTGTCGGAATTGTGATGCCGGTAGCCGCCGACTATTACTCAGACCTAAGCGACATCAGGCGCCGCTTCGATCTAGCCGAGGCGGGTCGTCGGCTAGACGCGGCCGGATATCGGGACACGAACGGCGATGGTGTCCGGGAGGACAAGGAGGGAAAGAGCTTACAGCTTGAGCTAATCACAGGAAAGGCTTCGGGTGTGAGCGAGATTCCGATTGCAGCCGTGCAGCTTGTTGCGGGCTGGCTGGGACAAATTGGCATTCCCGTGTCGGTGACCCAGCTCGATTCCGGTGCGCTCACAGCCCGCACGACAGCGCCGACGGACGGCGGCGGAAGCTGGGATCTGCTAATCGCCAGCAACTGGCTGTCTTCCTCGCCTCACGACCTGCTCGTCTTGGGCAGTAGCAAGTCCATCGGCCTCACTAACAGATCGTACTGGACAAATGAGAAGTTCGACGCGCTCCTGACTGAGGTCGACCGTACCGTCGACCTGAAGAGGAGCCAGGAGCTGGTCGATCAGGCAGCGCGCCTCATCTATGCTGAGGCGCCGTATATCATTCTGAGTCACCCCTTAACGCTCGGTGCCTATCGTAAGGACTGCTTCCAGGGCTGGGGACCGGAGGACGCGATATCGGATTGGAGCTATTTCCCGTTCGATCGGTTGAGGCCGATCTAACGTGGCTGGCAACGCACAGGAAGGGCGAACAAGCCGCATTGGGAATGTCCTGATCAGGGCGGCCATAACTCTTTCGATGGTGGCCACACTGAACTTCGTCCTGTTCAGGGTCATTCCCGGTGACCCTGCAGCGCTTCTGCTTGGCGGTGCTCGGATGAGCGTGTCCGCTGAACGGATCGAGGCGCAGCGCCAGAACTGGGGACTCGACCGGCCGCTTTTCCCGGACCAGATACTTGACTACCTGTCGGCAACTCTACATGGCGATCTCGGCTACAGCTTCAAGTTCAGGGGTAGACTTGTCTCTGACCTTATTTGGGAGCGCTTGCCGGCCACCATCGCCCTGGTTGGCTTGGCCCAATTAATCGCCATGCTATGCGGTGTCATGCTTGGGCTCTATGCGGGTTGGCGCAGAGGAGGAGCTGTCGACCGTATCGCCATGGGAGCATCTCTAGCGCTCTATTCTACGCCGTCTTTCTGGCTTGCTATGGTACTAGTAGTCATTTTTAGCACGGCATTGGGGTGGTTTCCGGGTTATGGCATCTATTCACCCGGCGCTAGCATAGGTTCAACTGATAAGATCCTAGACTACTTGCGACATCTCGCACTTCCGGTCGCCGCGGTAGCCCTTGGGCTGATCGGGCAATACGTTGTGGTCGCGCGTGCAGCGATGAGTGACGTCGTTACTGAGGACTACATGGTGACCGCACGCGCCAAGGGACTTACCAACGGTCAGATGCTGATGCGCCATGCATTTCGTAACGCAATGCTGCCGCTCGTGACCTTGATTACTCTCAATCTTGGCTACGTGGTCGCTGGTGCGATCACCGTCGAAGCCGTCTTCGCCTGGCCGGGAATTGGTGGTCTCACGGTCGAAGCGCTCAACGCGCGGGACTACCCAGTTCTTCAAGGGATATTCCTGTTGCTTGGTGTATCGATCGTTGTCGCGAACCTCCTAGCCGATCTTGCCTACGGCATTCTTGATCCGCGAATCCGGCAATGAGTGAAAGTATCGTGCGATATTCCTCGCGTAGCCGGGCGAGAGCGATCAAGAGCTTTCTATCCAATCTTCTTGGTCACGCCGGGGCTCAGCTCGGCCTGTTGTGTCTGGTGTTTTTCCTTGTCCTCTCTGCTGTGCCCAATATCCTCGTAGGTCCACTTGAGACCGTAGCCACCGCAACTGGTGATTTCCTCGTTCCACCATCAAGCCAGCATCTGCTGGGGACCGATGAGGTGGGGCGTGACGTGCTCAATCTGGTCGTCCATGGTGCCCGGATATCGCTCACGATCGCGCTGCTGGCGACCGTCATCAGCCTCGTCGTCGGCACTACGGTTGGTATCATTGCTGGCTACTACGGTGGCAGAGTTGACGTCTGGCTGATGCGGCTGACGGATTTCTTTTTCGTCATGCCGTCCTTCGTCCTTGCGCTGGTCATCACACCCGTGGTGCTCGAAGTAATGGGGCGGGGCAGAGAAATCCTCGGCTTCCGTCCTTCCCTCTTCGTGATCCTTGTCGTCATCGGCATAACAAGCTGGGCGTTTGTCGCCCGTATCGTTCGCAGTCAGACACTATCGCTTAAGGAGCGAACATTCATTGATCGCGCACGAGTTGTGGGCAGCAGCAATTTGAGCATCATGGTGCGGCATATCCTCCCCAATCTCGTTCCGCAAATCGCAGCGAATGGTGCGCTGGTCGTCGCTGGCGCAATCTATGTCGAGACGTCGCTCTCGTTCCTCGGGCTTGGCGACCCATTGCAGCCTTCATGGGGCACTTTGCTTTCGCTCGCTCAGCGCGCCGGTGCGGCCAGTACCGGAGCTTGGTGGTACCTCGGCGCCCCCGGGCTGTGCGCCCTCGCGGTTTCCCTTAGCTTCGTCCTGGTCGGCAATGCCCTCGACGACACGTTCAATCCACGGCAGAGGGTGATCCCATGACAAACCTCTCCCAAGACAAGGCATCGCTTTTGGAAGTCGACGGGCTTTCTGTTGAGTATCGGCTCAAGGGCGTTTCATTGCGAGCGATCGACCGCGTGAGCTTCGCGCTCCAGGCTGGAGAGGCCGTTGGCCTCGTCGGTGAATCGGGCAGTGGCAAGACTACCACCGCCATGGCGATCGCTGGTCTACTATCGCCCAATGCACGGGTCAGCGGCGGCCAAGTGCGCTATCGTGGTAACCTGCTGTCGATCGACAATGATGCGGCGATGCGGCCACATCGCTGGACCGAGACGTCCGTCGTTTTCCAGGGCGCGATGAATGCGCTCAATCCCGTTCACCGCATTATCAAGCAAATCGCCGAGCCATGCATCCTGAAGCTCGGCATGTCGCGTGCCGAGGCGACCGCGCGGGCACGGGAGGTTCTAGAACTCGTCGGCATTCCGACGGATCGCGGCACTGCCTATCCCCACGAGTTGTCGGGCGGTATGCGTCAAAGAGTGATGATTGCCATGGCGCTCGCATGTCGCCCCTCGATCATCATCGGTGACGAGCCGACCACGGCGCTCGACGTCATCACACAGGCTCAGATCCTCAAGCTGTTGGGGAAGTTGCGATCGCAGCTTAACCTAGCGCTCATTTTAATCACCCACGACCTGTCTGTCGTCGCTGAGTCGTGTGATCGCGTGATGATCATGTACGCCGGCCGGATAGTCGAGGATGGAACCGTCGCGGAGATCTTCGCTAAGCCCAAACATCCCTACACTCGCCTGCTGATCGAATCGATCCCCAACCCGGCGAGCGGCATACGGATAATTCGCCCTATCCCCGGTGATCCTCCCAACTTAATGAATCGACCGTCAGGCTGCGCCTTCCATCCACGTTGCCCGTCAGCAACGGGGGTCTGCACGACCGAAGTTCCCAGCCTCGAAAAGTTCGGGTGGGGACGCGTCGCCTGTCACCTTCACCGTTCCTCGCAAGAAGGCAGGGTTGCAGTTCATGCCTGACACCTCCGACATCCTGAGTCTCGAGAGCCTGAAGGTCCATTTTCCTATCCAGGGCGGACTGTTCGACCGGGTCCTGGGGCGATCTGCCGGGGCGGTGCGTGCGGCGGATGGAGTCGACCTCAACATTGGACGAGGTGAAATCGTCGCCCTGGTTGGAGAATCCGGAAGCGGCAAGACGACAGTGGGCCGCGTCATCACCAAGCTAGCCCAGCCCACAGGAGGCAGGTTGCTGTTTGAGGGCCGCGATATGACGTCTGCAAAGGGCTTCTCGGCTCTGCGTCCCTACCGGCGACGCGTGCAAATGATCTTTCAGGATGCTTATCAGGCGCTCAACCCGCGACACACCGTGTTCGACAGTGTGGCAGAGCCGTTGCGCTCCCTGCGGCTGGTCAAGAACCATGCTCAACTCACAGAAAGGGTCAGCGAAGCGCTTTCGGCGGCCGGGCTCAATCCTCCCGGTGATTTCTTCGCCCGCTTCCCACACGAACTCTCCGGCGGCCAGCGCCAGCGCGTCGTGATTGCCGGAGCGCTTGCCGTGAAGCCGGAGCTCATCGTTGCCGACGAGCCCGTGTCGATGCTCGATGTATCGATACGCGCACAAATTCTTCAGGTCCTGGTTGACCTGCGCGCCAAGCACAACATGGCGCTACTGTTCATCACCCACGACCTGCCGCTCGCCTGGCTGATCGCCGACCGGATTGCAGTCTTATATCTTGGGAGATTGGTCGAGATCGGCAGCGCCGATGACATCACATTCAACCCCCGGCATCCCTATACGGTCGCGTTGCGCAACGCCACGCCGCAGATTCGCAGCGACGCAAGTCGCTTCGAGCTGCCGGCGTTGCAAGGAGAGGTTCCAAGCGCCGCACGCGTGCCGAAGGGCTGTCGTTTCCATCCTCGCTGCCCGCTTGCTTTCGACCGGTGCAAGGAGGAGGAGCCGCCGGCCATCGAAGTCGGGCCGCAGCATATGTCCGCATGCTGGCTGCCGACGTCAGGTGCGAAAGCAGAATTGTCGACACCCAACCTGAAAAGTGCCGACCATGGTTCCGTCTGACAGTAAGTAATAATAGGGCACTCGAAGCGCTATTCTGCCAGAACGGAATTAACGGATGTTGGTAATAACGCACCGTGGCTCGTTAAACGGTTTACACTATATCGCCTAGGAGCAACATTGATGCACAAACTGTCTGCTCGCGGACTGCCGCGCCAATTCCTTGCTCTTTTTTCCTGAGGGCCTTGTGATGGTAGACAAGCACCTGCAGCCACCGCTTCCTCGTTCCGAGGCACGGATCCGGGTCCTTCATGGCGACGTCACGATAGACTCGTATGGCTGGCTCAGGGACTGGGAGAATCCCGACGTCCGCGCGTATCTTGAAGCCGAGAACAGCTACGCGCAGCAAGCGACAGCCCACCTGGAAGGGCTCAAGGCGGAACTTATCGCCGAGATCGAAGGGCGTCACACCTGCGAGGGCGCCCCACCAACCTTCCAGGTTGGGCCTTTCGAGTACTTCGAAAGACACGGGCGGGGCCTGTCTCATCCTGCGTGGTGGCGCCGGCCGGTGACCGGAGGCTCGGCCGAGCTTGTTCTCGACCCGAACGCGATCCCGGGGGCCGAGATCTTCTATTCGCTCGGTGTCTTCGAGCCGAGTGACGACGGGCGTTACGTGGCGTTCAGCTTCGATGTCATCGGGGACGAGAACTTCGAGCTTAGGGTGCGGGACATAGAGACCGGCCATGACGTCTGGACGGGCTCGAGGCGGGCTGGGATGGTTACTTGGACCGCGGACGGCAACACGCTCTTTTTCACGCGGGAGCGGGCGGACCGGCGGCGGCAACGCCATGAGCTTATACGCCTGGACGTCAACGATTCGCACTCTGAGGTAGTGTTCGAGGAGGCGGACGAGCGACTGAACTTGCGGATTTGGCGCTCTGATAGCGGCGCCTGGCTGCTTTTGGACGTTATGGACAACGCCGGGGCGGTGGAGGTGTGGTGCCTTCCTGCCGACCAGCCGGGCGTTGGGTGGCGCCGGATTGTGGCGCGTGATCTTGGCCACCATGTCTTTGCCGAGCACTGGGGCGACAGGTTCTTGTTTCGGGTAAACGACGCTGGACCCTACTGGCGGCTCGTGTGTGCGCCGATAGGTGACCCGTCACCATCGTGCTGGGAGGAGGTCATCCCGCATCGAGCGGGCGTGACGCTTGAGGAGGTCCACGTGCTCGACCAGCACCTGGTTGTCCTGGAACGAGAGGGCCTTCGTCCTCGCCTCGTCTCGCATAACCGAAGCGGGGGGGTCGCCGCCACGATCGTTCCCGACGAGCCGAGCTGCACTCTTAAGGTCGGCTTGTCTGCAGGGGGTAGCTATTCGGTCGCACGGCATCCGTTCCGAAGCTCGAAGTTGGTCTACTCGGTTAGCTCATTCGTGACGCCCGACACGTTTGTAGAGCATGATCTCGCCGACGACCGATCGGCAGTCCTGTACCAGGCCCGCGTTCCCGGATATGACCCGGCTCAATACGTGGCGACGGTCGTCATGGCGCAGGCGGAAGACGGGGTGGATATACCAATTTCGCTCGTCGCGCGGCGCGATCGAACCACCCCAGGGCCGGTGTTATTGAATGTCTACGGCTGTTATGGAAAACCGAGATGGCCCTCGTTTTTCACTTGGCCCTCATCCATGACCAAACGTTTGAGCCTGCTCGATCGCGGAGTTGCTTTCGGCATCGTGCACGTACGGGGAGGCGGGGAGCTTGGACGTCCGTGGCACGAGGCGGCTACCCGCGATCGAAAACGTATCACCCACACAGATCTGATCGTCGCTGTCGAGGCGCTTGTTAGGCAGGGGGTCGCCACCGGCGACGGCATCGTCATTGAGGGAGCGAGCGCTGGCGGGGGTACCGTGCTTGCCACGGCCGACTTGCGGCCCGACTTGTTCCGCGCCGTACTCGCCGAGGTTCCGCTCGCCGACATCATAGATACCGAGCTGGACTTCACGATGCCGTACGCGCTGCCGGAAATAGCGGAGTACGGCGATCCCCACATAGCCGACGAATATCGGCACCTGCGCAGCTACGATCCTTACTACAACCTCAGTGCCGATCGCCCGCGCCCGCCAACTTACGTCGACGCCGCGCTCGACGACAGCCAGGTGCTCTACTACCAGCCTGCTCGGTACGTTGCCCAGCGACGTTCCTTTACGGCCGGTCGAGACCCAGGTCTTGTTTTCCACATGCGTATGGTCGGTGGCCACGGCGGCGCTTCA
The DNA here is from genome assembly GCF_003952425.1 of Mesorhizobium sp. M2A.F.Ca.ET.046.03.2.1. NCBI lineage: Bacteria > Pseudomonadati > Pseudomonadota > Alphaproteobacteria > Hyphomicrobiales > Phyllobacteriaceae > Mesorhizobium > Mesorhizobium sp. M2A.F.Ca.ET.046.03.2.1. The sequence continues at coordinate 3,637,471 of NZ_CP034449.1, forward strand.
CATGGGCCTAGTGTAGCCGAAGAAGCAGCACTTCGTATGGCTTGGATTCTAGACCAGGTCCGATGCTCGGGCAATTAGGCATTTCTATGTTACAATCGGAATCAAAGCTAGGGTCAGGACCCATAATCTATTGAGTTGATATCTGTTTGGTGATTCAGGGTGGCAGGAGGTGCTGCCTTGAGTGATTTGCTGATGTTGACGCCGGAGCAGATGCGCCGGATCGAGTCCTATTTTCCTTTGTCGCATGGTGTTCCGCGTGTGGATGACCGCCGGGTGCTGAGCGGCATCCTGTTCGTGATCCGAAATGGCCTTCGCTGGCGAGATGTCCCTTCCGACTACGGTCCGTACAAGACCATCTACAACCGCTTCATCCGCTGGAGTCGGCTGGGTGTGTTCAACCGCATCCTAGCGGAACTGGCCGCGCAGGGCGGCGAAACGGACAATCTGATGATCGATGCCACCCATCTCAAAGCGCACCGCACTGCCGCCAGCCTCCTTAAAAAACTCTATCCCGATGTATCGGACGCAGCCGAGGCGGACTGACCACCAAGGGACGTCCGCGGCTGCTGCATCTGAGCGAAGGGCAGACCAATGATCACAAGACTGCTGCGGCCGTGATCGAGGATTTGCCCGCCGCCAACGCCCTGCTGGCCGATCGGGCCTACAGTTCAGCGGCCTTCCGCCAGGCGCTCGTCGAGCGCGGTATCAGGCCATGCATCCCACCCCATGCCAAGCATCGTGTTCAGCACAGCTATGATCCTGTCCGATACCGGCAACGTCACAGGATCGAGAACATGTTCGCACGCCTCAAAGACTGGCGACGCATCCACACCAGATACGACCGATGTGCTCACACCTTCCTGTCGGCTATCGCCTTCGCTGCAGCCTTCATCTTCTGGATCAATGAGTCCTGACCTAGCTACATGTTTGATCCGGGGCTTTGATGGGGCATCCTTATCTTTCGAATCAAAGGATGCCCTATGGACCAAGTTCTCCATGGGAGCGCCATAACGAAATCAAAGGCGTGCCTTGCCATCATTCATCTCGCTGCTGCCATCAAAGTCTAACGCCTTATTCCTAGGGGTCGTAGGTAACAAGGAAGAATTCAGATACCGTCTTGTGCAACCAGCACCTAGGCGGGTTAAGACTTCGTGTGGGCTGAGGCCCACAGCTTCTGCAAGGTCATCTAAGGTAAAATCATTTCCCAGTAATTCCACAAAGTTACCTGGCCCACAAAGCGCTTCTGGAACATCTGTTATATCAATTGTCATGTTCTCCATGCATATTGTTCCGATTAGAGGGGCCGAATAACCTGCGAACCGAGCTGATATCTTGTTCGCGCAGGCCCATGGAAGGCCATGTGTGTAGCCGATCCCGACGGTCGCTACGCGGGTAGCTCGACCCGTACGAAATGTCGCACCGTAGCCAACAGCCTCCCGCCTAGCGACATTGCGCACGTCGAGTATTTTCGCTCGGAGCCTTGCAACCGCTTGCAGCGGATTTGGTCGAATGCCAGCATCGTTGAGCCCGTACAGGGCTGAGCCCACCCGTACCATGTCGAAATGATAGGATTTACCTAGCCAGATACCGGCGGACGCTGCGAGACTGCCGCAGGTGGGCTTAATCAGATCGTAGATCGCCCGGAAGCGGTTCCGTTGCAGCACATTAGTTGGGTCCGCAACGGTTTCGCTGCACGCTAGATGGCTGAGTACGACCGAAGGGGGATACATGTCGAACGTACCAGAAAAATACGCGCGACGCACGTCCGCAATGGCGAGCCCAAAGCGGGAAAATCCCGTTTCCACGTTAAGAAAATATGTCTTCGTTCCTGTTGCAATAACGGCTTCCAATTCGGCGCAATTGTTCACAACCGGTATGAGGTTATTGGATTGGTAGAATCTACCAAATTTCGCGAAATCATCGCAAAAAACCGCGATTGCCTCGTCTACATGGGACGATCTTAGAAGCAGCGCTTCCTCAAGATTGCCGACGAAGAGCAGATCGCAGCCGACATGAATAAGCGCCCTTGCAATCTCTACAACACCAAGTCCATAGGCGTCGCTCTTGACGACAGCGGCGACCCTTACGCCTAACCCAACGAGGGCCGTGATGGCCCGGAAGTTCGCCTGAATAGCCCCAAGATTGATTTCAAATATAGCATTTCTGGGGCGAACTAACGGCAACATCTTTTGCTCTCCAACAGTCCCGTTTTTTATAAACCTCGCCGCCCCGCGATGCAGCCTACTATCCTAGGTAGGCGCGCGAGCTGAGATTGCCGTTTAAAAAGGGGCGCCGTCGAAGCACGGATTAGACACTGGTTAAAGCGGACTGAGACGCAAGCAGTCGCTTCGGCAGGGCACTTGCACGCAGATGACAAAGCATAGTCGTTCAACTGACTAGTAAGCTGTGTTCTGGATAGGGCAGTTGCTGCGCAGCTCTTCGTGCCAAAATCCGCCACAAGCTACTGCTGGTTTCACGCAGTCAGGGCGAAAATCTCGGCACCGGCTGCGAATACAAGGTATTGCGTAAGCTTAGATCAATCAATTTTTGTTAAGGGGTTGGCATGAGCGAACAATCTGAGATCCTTTACGTTAGTGAGCCGAACCTTGACCCGGCCGAATTCTGCCGCGTGTTGGCCGAATCCGGCTTCGGGGCGACCCATGGCGAGCTTCGGCTGCATGCGATGCTCCGCCAAGCCGACTTGGTGCTGACGGCCCGGCTCCATCGGCCGGGGCGGAAGCTGGTCGGAGTACTTCGATGCGTTACTGACTTTTCCTGGATCTGCTACGTCTCCGAGCTTGCCGTATCGGCGTCGGCGCAAGGCCTCGGCATCGGCAAGGGCCTCCTGTATGAAGCCCGCCGGCAACTCGGGCCTGCTGTGGCCATAGCTTTGATCTCTACACCCAACTCTGTCGGCTTCTATGAAGGGATTGGATTGACGCGCATTTCAGACGCATTCTGGTTAATGCGCGAATGCTAACCCAAATGAGGTGAGTACGACGTTGCAATGTCCACCTATACAATAATTCGACGTTCGTCGAATGCTTGCCGGAATACGGGGTGCATGTGTCTGACGCCGGCCATCTGAAAACGCGATGGGACCGTCCGGGACATTATGTTGGCGAACTCAAGATCAAGTGGTGCATAGTCGGCGCAGCAAATCCAACTGCCATCAACGATGTCCGAAAATCGAGCGAAGTGAAATGCAGATCAAAGACGTCCTCCTTGCGCCTGGCAATGGCGCTTTTTTCTATGACGATCAGGGTGCCATCAGGGCCGGCGCGCCCCAGGACGGTTTCGTCTATAGCGGCGAGGCGACAGCGATTGGGTTCACGTCCATCCGCGTTCCGGCATCTTCGCTCAGCATCGGGCTTGCTCTCACCGACGGGGCCGTGGTTTGGGGTGACATGATGAGCGTTCAATATTCTGGTGCTGGAGGACGAGATCCTTTGTTTGAGAGTGCTCAAATCTCGGAGTTAACCTCGCGTATAGTCGTGCCCCGGCTTCTCAATGTCGACGTATCTCGTTATCTCGATGCCTGTGCAAAGGTTTTTGAGCCTCTCCAGCACCAGCGGTTACCTCTCGCGATTGAGTATGGCGTTAGCCAGGCGCTCCTTCGCGCCTCGGCCCATCTTCAAAGTACCACGATGGCGGAAGTCGTTTGCAGTGAATTTAACCTGCCGCTGCCAATTCGCAGGGTTCCGATCTACTGCCAAAGCGGCGATGCTCGCGAAATCAACGTCGACAAAATGATCTTGAAAGCGGTAGATATACTTCCCCACGGCCTGATCAACTCACGGCAGAAATTCGGCGTCGAGGGCCAGGCCTTCATGGAGTTCGTGAAGTGGGTTGCGGCGCGGACGCGCGAAATTGGCCGCCCGGGGTATCATCCGGTGCTGCATTTCGATGTGTATGGCTGGATCGGCCAGGAAATCAGCCTGGAGCCGCAACTCATCGCCGACTTTATCTGCAGGGTCGCCGACGCTGTTCCGGGTTTCACCCTCAATGTCGAGTCCCCGGCGGATTTTGGTTCGACGCAAGCTCAAATTGAGAACTACGCCAAGATCGTATCAATTTTGGACAACCGGGGTTCCACCGCTCGCATTGTCGTGGACGAAAGGTGCAACACGCTCGAGGATATTCGGCTCTTTGCCGAAGCGAAGGCCGCGCATCTCATTCAAATCAAGACGCCTGATGTCGGCTCATTGGCTGACACGGCACGTGCAGTGCTCCTGTGTAAGGAGAACAAGGTAGGCGCGTACGTTGGAGGAAGCTGTACCGAGACAGATCTCTCTGCCCAGGCTTCCGTCCACATATCGATGGCGACCCAGGCAGACATGATGCTTGCGAAGCCTGGAATGGGAGTCGACGAGGCATTCTCGATCGTGGGCAATGAACAGAATCGGTTGCTTGCGATGCTGAATCGTCGTCGGGCTCAAAACGAAAATGTTGGATGAAGAGCGCGGTGTTGCATGCAGAACTCTCTTGAGGGGATCACTGTCGTAGCTGTGGAGCAGGCCGTTGCTGCACCGTATGCATCGTCTCGTCTTGCCGATGCAGGCGCCCGGGTGATCAAGGTTGAGAGGCCTGAGGGAGACTTTGCCCGGAAATACGATAAGTTGGTGCGGGGGCAAAGCGCCTATTTCGTTTGGCTCAACCGGGGTAAGGAGTCAGTATGCTTGGATTTGAGGTTGGAGGCGGACCGTGCTGTGCTGGACACGCTTGTTGCTGCTGCTGACGTCTTTATCCAGAATCTGAAGCCAGGCAGCATCGAAAAACTCGGCTTCGGATCTGCGGATCTGCGTCGCCGTTTTCCGCGGCTAATCACCTGCGACATTTCGGGATTTGGGGAGGGGGGGCCATTTTCTCACCTCAAGGCCTATGATCTCATCGTCCAAGCCGAAACCGGTCTGTGTGCGATCACCGGGACGCAACAGGGACCCGCCCGTGTGGGTGTGTCGGTTTGCGACATCTCGGCAGGCATGACGGCACATAGCGCCATACTTCAGGCGCTGTATCATCGCGAGGTCACTGGCGAAGGGGCTAGCATTCAGGTGTCCCTGTTCGATGCCGTCGCCGATTGGATGAACGTGCCGGTCCTGCAACACGACTACAGCAGCTACCACACGGTACGCGCGGGCGTGAAACACCCCTCGCTGGCGCCTTATGGCGCCTATCGCTGCGCCGATGGCAAGGACGTCATCTTTTCCGTGCAGAATGACCGGGAATGGGTGAATTTCTGCGAGAAATTCCTGAAGCGGCCTGAGCTCACGCGTGCACTTGGTTTCGCCGACAACATGGAGCGCCTCGGCCACCGTCCTCAACTTGATGAGATAATTGAGCTGCGGTTTTCCGAGCTGTCCTGCCACGAAGCGATGCAGGAGCTTGAGGCGGCCGGTTTGGCATATGGGCGACTGAACGAAGTGGCGGACATTTCAAAGCATCCACACGTTCGCAGGGTTGAGATTGGCACACCTGAAGGAACAGTAGAGACGATCGCCCCGGCGGCGATCTTCAACTCTGAGCGCCCCTCGCTGCGCCCAGTTCCGGGCCTTGGTGCGCATACGGAGGCTGTCCGCGAGGAGGTTCGAGCAGGTTTGCGCGCAAGAGCCGCGTCAGCATGAGCGTGCCTGTTGTCGGGAAGGAAGCGCGATCGCGATTCACAGAGTGCATGCCTAGTCCTGGCCCCTCTGGGTGCCACGGCCGCCCAGCAAACTCACTGACAGCGCCCACGCTAGAATCGACCGCAGAGGCGACTTCATGAATGACGCCGTTCAGGCCGTTGAAAGCCCGATGTCTGTTCCCCGCTGGAGATCTCTGCTCTTTGTTCCCGCTCATGTTCCGCGCTTTGTGGAGGCGGCTCATGAGCGCGGGGCAGATGGCGTCATACTCGACCTTGAGGACTCCGTTCCCCAGGATCAAAAAGGTGAGTCACGGCGCCAGCTTTCTGCATCCGTGGCAAAGGTGGGCCGCAGGGGCGCTTATGTTTTAGTTCGCGTGAATCGCGGTTTGCGTGCCTTGGCGGCCGATCTCGATGCAGCCGTAGTAGCGGGTGTTGATGCACTTGTCCTTCCGAAGACGGATTCGGCAGCGTGGGTAATAGAGATCGCAAATGCGGTATCGGAACTTGAACGAGAAAGAAATCTTGCGGTGGGTCGAATCCGGTTCCTTGCCTTGATCGAGACCCCGGCAGCATTACAAAGTCTCTCAGCCATTGCGTCGGCCCATCCCAGGATGGTTGCAATGGCGCTGGGTCCTGAAGACTTCAGTGCCTCCGTTGGCGGTGCCCCGGAACTCGACCTTCTTTTGACACCGAACCTTTCTGTTCTGTTTGCCGCTCGCGCCGCTGGCTTGCTACCGCTTGGTTTCATAGGAAGTATCAGCGAGTTCTCAGACAATGATAGACTTCGTGAGGCCGCGGCCCATGCGCGGCGGCTTGGCTTTACCGGGGCTTTGGCGATCCATCCAAATCAGGTTGCCATATTCAATGAGGCTTTCTCACCAAGCCCACAGGAACTCGAGTGGGCCCGTCGTGTCCTCGCGGCGGAAAAAGATGCGACGGCGCAAGGCAGAGGCGCGTTCGCATTGGACGGAAAGATGGTCGATCCACCGGTTATTCGAAGGGCCCGAGAAATCATCGCGACGGATCCGGGCGCCGAGTTGGCCGTTTGAGTCCTCAGCGGGTTGATCAACAAGACTGGGACGACGACAGCAAGCGTCAGCAGCTCGGCACAATTATTGCTGTCGTGCCATCACATTTTAAGATAGATTGCGTCAATTGCAGTCCGCCCTCGGAAGAGTACCCGTGGAAATCAGGCAGTTAAGATACTTCGTCGGCGTGGTCGAAGCAGGCAGTTTCACGAAGGCCGCTGGCTTTCTGAATGTCGCCCAGAGTGCGCTGAGTCTGCATGTACGCCAATTGGAGGAAGGCTTCGGCACTCAGCTGCTGATACGCGACAGAACCGGCGTGAGCGTGACGGCGTCAGGAGCCAAACTGCTCGAGCGGGCGCGGGCAATTCTCAAAGAAATTCGACTTACCGAGGTGGAATTGACCAACACAGCCGCTTCCCCTGCCGGGGAGGTGACTATTGGGATTCCGTCTGGAGCTGCTCGCGTCCTGAGCGGTCCGCTGCTTGAGGCGGTGAGACACGAACTGCCCAAGGTGTCCCTCAAGATGGTCGAGGGTATGACGGGACCGCTAGAGGAATGGATGGCGGCTGGACGCTTCAATCTGGCGGTTCTGTACCGCACAGCAGACAGTGTGGGGCGAATGACGGTGCTAGCGCGCGAAGACCTTTGTCTGGTGGTTCCGTCCGGCGAGCCACCGTTTGAAGATGCGATATCGCTGGTCGACCTGCATGAATTCCCCCTGGCGGTTCCCATGCGCAACAACAATGTCAGGCGTTCGGTGGCTGATGTCGTCGCACAACACGGTTGCGCGCTGGACGTCAGGTTTGAAGTGGACTCCCTCTCAACGATCATCAACATGGTCGTAGAGGGAAAAGCGCATTCTATTCTCGCCCCGTCTGCGGTTCAGAAAGAAGCCTCCCAAGGGCTGGTCCGGACTGTCAAGATCGTCGATCCGGTGATTACTCGGTCCGTGGTGCTCGCTGTAAATCCCAAAGATGAGCGTTCTGCGGCCGTTTCTGCGGTCTGCAAGCTCATTCCGAAGGTCGCCAGAAAATTGATTGAAATCCGGGACTGGGCGGCGGTGGCGCCTGAGGCGACCTGACAAACTAACCTGTAAAGCTGGGCATGATCTTTTGCGGCCATAAGGACCAGCCCGATCTGGATTCCAGATGGATTTCGGCAATATTCGATATTTGACCCGCCGCGACCATCGCGATGAAACTGGCTCAAGCGAGTTCAGCAGTTTCGATATCGAAACTGCGCTCGTATGCAAGAATTCAGTCAAGTGGAGCCCGTGATGTCCGACGCCAAGAGCTACGAGCTCTTCATTAATGGCAAATGGCGAGCCGGTGGTAGCCGAGCCACTTTGCCGGTGATCAACCCGGCGACGGAGAAGGTATTTGCCTCAGTGGCCTCGGCTACGGTTTCAGACTTGGATGAAGCTCTTGCCTCGGCAGAACGCAGCCGCAAGGCGTGGTCCTCACGACCCGCCAAAGAGCGTGGCGAGATCCTCGTCTCTGCCGCCAGCATTCTGGCAGAGAAAGCTGGCGCCGCAGCCAGGGACCTGTCGTCCGAACAGGGAAAGACGATTGCCGAAGCGACAGGAGAATACGCGCGCGCAGTCGAAACGCTGGAATGGAATGGCCGGCATGCCGATGAGTTGTCGGCCCCGATTCCGTTGGGCTCGAACAGGATGATAGCCCCGAGCCGCTCGGTGTCGTCGCTGCATTTACGCCATGGAACTATCCGGCCGTTCTTATCGCCCGCAAGCTCGCCCCCGCGCTGGCGGCAGGCTGCCCGGTGATCCTCAAAGGGGCCGAGGAGACGCCAAGTGTGGCTGTCCATATCGTGGAATCTTTGCGTCAAGCAGGGATACCAGAAGGCGTGGTCAACCTGGTGTTCGGTGTTCCTGTGCATATATCGCGGCATCTGCTCAGTTCGCCAATTGTGAAAGTCTTGACGTTCACGGGGTCGACGGCTGTTGGAAAACAGCTAGCCACGCTGGCCGCGAATAATCTGCAGCGTTGCATCCTTGAGCTCGGTGGACATTCCCCGGTTATTGTGTGCGAAGATGCGGATCTGGCAAGGGCGATACCGGCTATTTCGGAATACAAATTCGAGTGCGCGGGCCAGAGCTGTAATGCGCCCAGCAGGATTCTTGTCGCCCGGTCCCGCTATGAGGAACTCCTGTTCCGGATGACGGAGGCGGTCCGAAGAATCAGGATCGGACCACCGGATGACCCTGCAACGCAAATGGGGCCAATGGCAAACGCGCGGCGAATAGAGGCCATGCAGCGCCTGACCAAGGATGCGGTAGAAGGCGGCGCCCGCATCGAGACCGGTGGCATCCCCCTTGACCGACCGGGGTTTTACTGGCCGCCAACCATCCTGACGGGCGTACCGAAGCAAGCGAGAGTGCTTCATGAAGAGCCGTTCGGACCGATTCTCACCGTGGCGCCTTTCGATACGATCGAAGAGGCGATCGAGGAAGCCAACGCCACCGAGTACGGTCTGGCCGCCTACTTGTTTACTGGCGCGGCCGATACGCAACAGAAGCTTATCAATGGTCTCTCTGCGGGCGCAGTTAGTGTGAATTACCTGAAAGGGGTTTCCGCGGATGCGCCTTATGGGGGCGTCAAGCAAAGCGGCTATGGATATGAAGGCGGCGAGCAGGGGGTGCGAAGCTTCCAGATTTTGAAAATGGTCAATGGCCTCGGTTCGTTTGGATAAAATCCGGTGGGAAACAGAACACGGACCATCGCAGGTCGCGACATCACAAGGAGCGTCGCCGACGCCCTTCAGTACATCTCGTACTATCATCCTCCAGATTATATCCGGTCTCTTTCTCACGCATACACGCGAGAACAGAGCCCGTCGGCGAAGAATGCCATAGGTCAGATTCTGCTGAACTCCCGCATGGCGGCCTTTGGGCGGCGCCCGATCTGTCAGGACACCGGACTTGTGGTTGTCTTCGCAAAGGTCGGCATGGATGCCCGCATTAAGTCAACAGCCAGTTTCGCTGATCTTGTGAATGAGGGCGTACGTCAAGCCTATCTCGATCCGGACAATCCCCTTCGGGCATCGATCGTTGCGGATCCCCTCGCTAGACGGGTCAACACCCGCGACAACACGCCGGCAGTTGTCCATGTCAACTTGGTGCAAGGTGACCAGATTGAGATCACTATCGCCGCAAAAGGCGGCGGGTCCGAGAACAAGGCACGTTTTACCACCCTTAATCCCAGCGCCTCCGTTTCCGACTGGGTGGTCAATACCGTTTCGACCCTGGGCAGCGGATGGTGTCCGCCTGGGCTGATCTCTGTTGGTATCGGTGGTAGCGCTGAAAAGGCGATGCTGCTGGCCAAGGAAGCCATGAACGAGCCCATCGATATGGCGGAACTAATCGCAAGGGGGGCGTCAAGCCCGGAAGAGGGACTGCGGATTGAGCTTTATGAGCGGATCAACGCGCTTGGCATCGGCGCCCAAGGGCTTGGTGGTCTGACGACAGTCGTTGACGTCAAGGTTGCGACCTATCCTACTCATGCGGCGTCCAAGCCTGTGGCGCTCATCCCGCAATGCGCCGCCAACCGGCACCTGAAGTTTACTTTGGACGGCTCTGGACCCATCAGGCTCCAGCCGCCCGATTTGCGCGAATGGCCCGACATCGGAGCCGACGAATTGAACCCAGCCGGCGTCCGGCGGGTCAATTTAGATACGCTGACGAAGGAAGAGACGGCATCGTGGCGCTGCGGTGAAACGCTCCTGCTGTCTGGAAAGATGCTGACGGGCCGTGACGCTGCCCACAAACGAATGGTCGAGCTGATCGATGCCGGCAAGCCGCTTCCGGTCGATCTGACGGGACGCGTGATCTACTATGTCGGTCCCGTCCGGGCAGTGAGGAATGAGGTCGTTGGACCCGCCGGTCCAACAACCTCCAGCCGCTTGGACGATTTTACGGACAAGGTGCTCGCCGAAACCGGCCTTTTTGCGATGATCGGCAAAGCGGAAAGGGGACCGGCGGCCATCGAGTCGATTATAAGACACAAAACGCCCTATCTTGCTGCAGTGGGTGGCGCTGCGTACCTGATTTCAAAATCGATTAAGAAGGCGCGGATCGTTGCCTTTGAAGACCTGGGCATGGAAGCCATCTATGAATTCGATGTGCAGGACATGCCTGTTATCATGGCCGTCGATGTTGAGGGAAACTCCATTCACAATTCCGGGCCTCTCGAGTGGCGTAGGCGTATGGCGGCCGACAGCATCGCACGCAACATCGGCGTTTGAATCTTCCCAGTTAGGCGATTTCGGCCAGACACCAGCGTCAAATTGTTGGGCACGCCGTACGACGAGCGGCATTTGCGGTGCCTTGCGCCTCGGCGAGCCGGACGAGCAAGGCCTTCAATTCACCCCAATAGCTGAATGTGCCACTGAATACTGCATTGAGTATGCCGTCCACGCGATCGAGGCTCGAATGCAGTCGCGCGTCTATCAAGTACGGTAGCGGGGATTCAAGAAAATGGGTTATCTATTTTATTTATCAGAAGGTCTCTGCCGCCGCCGACTTCCTCTCCAGCTGCACCATTGCCCGTTAGGCGCTGGGGCGATAGCCAAATTACTTCTGCAGCTTTTCTCAGCGGATCGCTCTCCTTAGCTGATTTTCATACCCATTCTAGCACATCTCGGGCCTGGAACGGATGCCTTCCACTGCTACATTCGGTCGTTTCAATGATAATAGAATTGATCGGCACACGGCGCGCTGTCGATCGCTGCTTGAGAGCAACAGGTTATGAAGTCGAAACCCGATCCCGTGCAACTCGACAGTTGGGACGTCCGGATTCTCTCCGAGATTCAGGCAGACGGTCGGATTTCAAAAAGTGAGCTTGCAAAACGAGTTCATCTTTCGGCGTCGGCCTGTTCGGAGCGGCTCCGAGCACTCAAGGCCGCAGGAATTATTGAGGGATTTTATGCGCGACTGAGTCCTGCACTCGTCGGCGGCATGATCTTTGTGATGGTAGAAGTCGTGCTGGATCGCCATCGTCTTGAGGACCAACGAGTCTTCGAAACTGCAATCCAAGAGATTCCGGAAATCCTGGACTGCTGGGCAATTGGGGGGCGCGTGGATTATTTGATGCGGGTCGCATCTCGTTCTATGGCCGCCTATCAGGATTTCATGGAGGGACTGCTGCAGGCAGGCTTGGGGATTGATCAATACTATAGCCTTGTCGTCACGAAACCAGTGAAGTCCAATTCACCGATACCTTTGTCCGCCCTGAGGCAACGGTGAAAGCGAAAGTTTAAGTTTCAACGGCGTTTGGCACGGATCCCGTAGATTCGTCGGCAAAAGGCGCCCATTCCGACGAAACTCAAGGGACATTTGCGGTATACTAATTGCTGGAAAAAGGTGGCCGAGCGCTATCCGCCAGTTGATGGCGAGGAAGGACGATGCGCTTGAGCAATCTGGAACCGATCATTCCAGGAGACGGATCGAAGCAGCCATCGGACGCACTTGGCCAGCACGGTTACGGCGAGAAGCCAAACCGGATCGTGCCTGGTTGAGGAGGCGTCCATATCTAAGATGCGAAGTGCCGAAAAAATGCCTCTACCGCTACTTCAAGGGGGGAACTTTCGCCCTGGATTGGCGATCAGTGGCGATTGAGCTTAGTCGCGGTCAGCGCATCCGTGTGGGGGGGGCGAAATCTACAGCGAGGGTTTGGCAAGCCGACGGGTAGCGGGAGTGCAAGCTGGCCCGCTCGGCCCTGGCGACCAACCCGGCCCTCGACGCCTGCGGACATTCGGAGATCGCTCCATCGCGTTTTTACGTCGTAAGTTCGTTGCTGATCGAGATTAGGAGATCGTCTGTCCTGTTTGACATCGCTGGTCTCGCAGCCTTCTAAGCGAGGAGCATGGCTGTGCCGGGGTCGCGTAGGTGGGTGACAAGGCCGGTCACTCCTGCCAGCCGACGTGGTCTTTGAGAAGGTGGAGGTTGCGCTACCGGCTGGAGAGCATGGTGCCAGTTTTCACAAGACAAGGGTCGCTTAATCGAATGGGCGTCAAGTTCATAGATTGCGAACAGATCATGGGGGATTTGAATAGTGCTACTGACCGAGGCAGAGCTGAAAAGAGTTGCGAATGCCAGTCGAGGACATAGAGCCGCATCGATCGTTCTAAAGGAAGAGACGGCCGCAGCTACAGCCAGATCTTCATTCGACGTTTTTCTGTCACATTCTTTCAAGGACGCAGAGATCATTCTCGGTGTGAAGCGAATTTTCGAGGAGCTTGGGTTCACTGCTTACGTAGATTGGGTCGAAGATTCACAACTGGACCGCACAAAGGTCTCCTCGGCCACCGCCGAGTTGCTGCGGACCCGTATGAGGCAGTCAAAGACGCTAATCTATGTGCATTCAAACAATTCTCCAGAATCCAGATGGATGCCTTGGGAGCTTGGCTTTTTCGATGGGTTTCGGACCGCGGTAGCGGTTCTGCCCGTGGCAAAAAATTCTTCGGAAACATTCTCCGGGCAAGAATTTTTGGGCCTATACCCTTACATTGATGGGACAGGACCTGCATTCCTGTTTATGAACAGAGGGACCGCGCCTCGCTCAAGAATAGGCTCTGTAAGCTCGACTGCTAACCTCACGTTTGCCAAATCCTGGCTTAAAGAATTTACCGCCACAAAATAGACTGGTGTGCTTCAAAAATGAAATATCCTGGACTCTATAATAGCGCCGACGTGGCATCCAACGAGCAGCAGGCGACGTTTCTCCGCCTGATCCGGGCAGAGTACGTTCTTCTTTTTTAGCGTCGGTGCTCTCTTTGGACTTGTCGCCATCAAAAGCCTATTTCGGTGTCTATGCTGCGGTATTTCTTTGCTCAATGGGAGTCCTCATTTTCCGGTCGGTCACAAAGCCCGAGCAGGTCTGGTATCAGGCTCGAGCTCTTGCAGAGTCGGTGAAGACATTGACTTGGCGCTTCGCGATGCGAGCACAGCCGTTCGATGACGCGCGCGCCGCTGACGCCAGAGCTGATTTTCGAAAGCTCATGGAAGGTATCCTTGATAGCAATCGTCACCTTGGTAGCGCGTTGAGCGGCACCGATTCAGCATCCCCCCAAACAACCGACCAGATGATGTCGATAAGGGACTCCCCGCTAAAAGAAAGAAAAGACATATATCTGCAGAGACGAATCTGCGACCAGCGGAAGTGGTACGAGAAGAAGGCGCGCTCGAACAAGAGGTCCGCGAAAGTCTGGATGGGCCTTGGTATTTTTGCATACGCTCTGGGATTCTCGTTCATCGTAGTACGCATCGCTGACCCCGCGATGCCTGGCTGGCCGACCGAGCCGCTAATTGTCATCGCCGCCTCGCTTATCGGGTGGACCCAGATCAAGAAATTTAACGAATTGGCATCGGCTTACACGTTGACAGCTCACGAGATCGGCTTGACTGCCGACCTTATTACGGACGCCAACTCGGATGAGGCATTCTCCGCCGCGGTGAACGAAGCCGAACTGGCTTTCTCACGGGAGCACACCCAGTGGGTTGCTCGTCAAAACAACTAAGAGACAACAATGGCATACAGCGATCCGACCTATGTAATATTTGACGGCGATGAAGACGCTTGGGCATACCGCTTTATGAAAGGGTGGAATGCCAGCGAGAATGTGAGTTTTGAATTCGCGAACGCTCACGATCTGGACAATATGACGAGCCGAGCACAGGACGAAGATTATGTTAAACGCAATCTTCGCAACAGAATGAATGGATCGAGCCAGGTACTTGTCCTGATCGGTGAGAAAACGAAAAACCTTTTTCGCTTCGTGCGCTGGGAAATGGAATTGGCCCTTGATCTAGGTCTGCCGATAATCGCAGCAAACCTTAACGGCTCGCGGCAACAAGATGCGAGCTGTCCGCCTATCATCAGGGACAAATGTGTTGTGCACGTGCCGTTCAAGATGAAGGCCATCAAGCACGCGCTAGCCAATTGGCCCAGCGAATTTCATCGGCTTTCAAACGCTCAGCGTGGCGATGGCGCCAGGAGCTATGGCGAAAGCACCTATCGCGATCTCGGCTTATAATCGCCCACCTAAAAGCACTTAGCCGCCAAAACATCCTCGCCATCCGCTGGCGGCGACTAGCCTTAGCAACGTCCCCCAGCGTGTTCCGAGCTTGCCGAGCGATGATAAGAAGAGACGTCCGATTTGCTGAGTTTGGCTGAAAGCTGCAGGTCATGTGCAACCTATTAGAGGAGCCCCGCTCGAAGCGTCGGATCGTCAGACAAGATCATGTCGCGCGAGGGCGCTGGTTTCGCGAGGAAAAGGAGCGGCTGTTCGATGTTTGAGGCTTGATCCAGCGTTTCGAGACTGCACGAGCGGCCAGCATTGATGGAGGCAGCTTTTCAGGCCGCGCAATTCTGTCGGCTCGCCCCCTCCTGCGAGCCGCAGCTCGGCTCGCCCTGCGCAGCAACCACGAATTTGCGATCGCAAGAAAGGCAACACGCTCACGATAGAACTTGGCGGCGCTGGTCGGCTGCGAATCAAGATGTCAATGGCAAGGAGCTCTCGCCGCGCGTCTTTGCCGGGCCGAACCTTCTGGCTATGCTCCTTCGAGAAGTCTGCCGAGCACCAGCCGCCGCACCGCCAAAGCGATCAATATGCGCGAGGGCACGACCTCAGCCTCTCAGCGCTGGCCAACCAGGTTGGAGCCTGTGCCGCGGCACGGAACCCGCTGCCTGCTGATCGAGGCGAATGTGCTTTGCCCCTGATCACCTGCATTACCACCCTTGGGAACGGCAAGACCGATCCGGACCGTCAGAATGTAAGGGATGACCGGCAGTTCGGCGGAACATGGCCGCCGGCGCTCTATCGTGCCTCGCGCGGCCGGCGGGAACAGCGTCCCGAGCGCTATTCATCCGTCAATATCGCCCGCTAATCGGGCACTATGCTGGGCGCATGCGCGTCGTAAGCTGTTCGTGTTTGCATGACGCGCCCCCGACCCTCGGCTAAGGCGAACGTGACGCCTTAGTTTTCACGGCAATTCGGGCCGATCCCGCGAATTTCACGGCGAATAACCTGCATTCCCGAGAAACTCAAGGGACGTTTCCGGTATGCTATTTGCTAAACAGGTGGCTGGCCGAGTGCCCTCCGCCAATTTATCGCGAGGAGAGGGACATGCGCTTGAGCAATCTGGGAACCGAGCAACTCCGGGAGAAGGATAGAAGCTTCGTCTTCCATCCTTCTACGCATTTGGCCAAGCACAGCCGAGGCGAAACGCCAAATAGGATTATGGCCGGTGCGGAAGGCGTCTATATCTGGGACACCGAAGGCCGAAGGAGCCTCGACGGTTTCGGAGGACTCTACTGCGTCAACATGGGATATGGATGCACGGAGATCGCCGAGGCCATTGCCAGGCAAGCACACGAATTGCCGTTCGCACACGTCTATGCCAGCCAAGGTACGGAGCCGGTCGCCCTGTTGGCAGAGGCCGTGGTCGAGTATTTCGGTCAGAACATGCGAAGGGTCTATTTCGGCCTCTCCGGTTCCGATGCCAACGAAACCAACATCAAGCTGGTCTGGTACTATAATAACATTCTTGGCCGGCCCGAAAAGAAAAAGATCATCTCGCGAAATCGCGGCTATCACGGGTCTGGATTGGTCACGGGTAGCCTAACTGGCCTTCCCTTCTTTCACAATTTCTTCGACCTGCCTCTGGATTTGGTGCGCCATACAACCACGCCGCACTATTACCGCCAGGCGCGTGTCGAGGAGAGCGAGGAAGCGTTCTCCCGGCGCTGTGCCGATGAGCTTGAAGCCTTGATCCTGGCCGAAGGACCGGAAACGGTTGCAGCTTTTATCGGAGAGCCGGTACTTGGGACAGGAGGTATTGTGCCGCCCCCCAAAGGGTACTGGACGTCCATTCAAGCGGTGCTCGACAAATACGATATCCTTCTAATCGCGGATGAAGTGGTCTGTGGCTTCGCGCGAACCGGCGAGAAGTTCGGTTCCCACCTGTATAACATGCGTCCGGATTTCGTGACCATCGCAAAGGGTTTGAGTTCCGCCTACCTCCCCATCTCCGGGTCAATCATTGGCGACCGTGTCTGGTCGGTTTTGGAACAAGGAACTGAGAAGCACGGCGCACTCGGCCACGGCTGGACATATTCGGGGCACACGCTTTGTGCCGCAGCCGCGCTCGCCAATATTCGACTGCTTAAAGAAAAAAATATTCTGGAGCATGTCCGCGATGTTGGACCGTATTGGCAAGACCGGATGAAGGCCGAGCTGGCGGGACATCCCATCGTTGGTGAAGTTCGCGGAGTGGGTATCCTGTCGGCCGTGGAGATGATGCGGGACCCAAAACAAAGGATACCATTCGAACCCGACCTTCAGGTCGGGGTGCGCACTGCAGCTGCTCTGTTTGAGAATGGCGTCATCGGACGGGCCATGCCGCATGGCGACATCCTCGGTTATGCCCCCCCCCTGATCATTACCCGAAAAGAGATCGACATCATTGTCGACGCGACGGTAAAGTCGGTCGATACCACCTATCGCGCGCTGAAGGCCGAGGGTGCCGTATGATTTTGCGATCGCGAAGGAGCGAGTCCGGAGGCAGGCATGTCCCTGCGCGCTACTGCGCCGAGCAGACCCAAAACTGTTGAATTCCAGATATCTGATCTTGAGCATGCTCCGGGCTATTTCAGTCACGATTTGTAACCGAATCAGTTCTGCCGCCGCTGTCCTGTTGCCCAACGACCAGGACCTCTGTGCGGCGCGCCCTGCGGGTGTACCTCCCCGCCGGCAGGGCGCCCTTTTTGACCCACGTAATCAGTATCATTATGGCCCGTGCGGGATCGAGGGTCTGGTAAAGGTCATCTGCACGTTCCGATGCAGATTGAGCTTAGACGTGCCCTTTACATCATTGCAGCGGGCCATAATCATTGCGGTGAATTTTATCACGTCAGGTATATAGAAGACGATACTCACACGCACCCGTTCACAAGGAAGGCATTTTAATATTGTTGAGACGATTTGCCTATCAAAGAAAAGAAAGCATCGCAACACTTCTTTGCGGATCACGGCGCCCCGGGTGGGGGATGAGCGGCTATCCGAATTGTTATGCTAATGCCGACCCAAATTCCTGCAAAAGCTGGGGTCAATGATGGCTTTTGGTCAGCGCAGGATGATTTCTCCTGATTTGGTCGGTGCAGGGGCGGTCATGATTTAATGCATGGAGATTCTCTGATTGAGCTGTTGAGATCATGAGGCGTCTGCCAGACGCCCATCGGGTGAGCCCAGCATGATTGGATGACCGACGAAGATCGAAAGTGTGGCAGCATTCTGGAGCCCGGTCAGCCCAGCGACGCCCGCGAATTCAATCACGTTTGTCGGGACATACACGACGCAGCCGGAAGGCGTGCAGAAAGAGGAAGAATCGAGCGCGACGATGACGAGGCACATGCCACTTGTTTTCGAGACATTCCTTGAAAGACTGTCACAGAGTATCGATGAGGCAGATTTCCGGGATGCCATGGCTGAGGCGGCCGGACGACTTGACCTAATCTTCTTTGCCTACCTCTCCTTGCCAGCACGGCCTTCCGGCAAACCGAGGTTAATTTCAAACTATCCACCCCGCTGGACCAGACAGTATCTGGAAAATCAGTATGAGAAACTCGATCCTGTGGTCTTGCGTGCTCGAAATGGCGGCTGCCCGTTTCACTGGGGATCGAATTTGGGAGGCGATAAAATGTCGCCGGCTCAACAGCAGCTATTCGATGAGGCGGCTCAATTCAGCATCTGCTGCGGTTTGACGATCCCAATTGTCGATCTCCGCGGCCGCATCGCTGCGGTTACTTTTGCCGCCGATGAGCCTCGTCCAGTATTTCTTCGGGTCGCTGAGCGGTACGAACAAGCTCTTCAACTGATGGCGGCCTGCTTTCATCGTTGCGTTCGCCGCAAATTGCCGAGCGATCGAACAGTGGATGGGGTTTCGCTGACATCCCGCGAATATGAGTGCCTGAGGTGGGCAGCGCGGGGTAATTCAGCCTGGGTGACCGGCCGCATCTTGGGTATCAAGCCACGCACGATCGCTTTTCATTTGGACAATGCCAAGAAGAAGCTAGGCGTGCGAACCCAAAATCAGGCTATAGCCCTTTTGGGGTCCGAAGGGTCCTCAATTGTCTGAGAAGCTTTTTGATCCCCTTGTGCTCGGGCCATTCGATCGCGCGCTTTGTATCGAGCGTTGACTGGATGCCGAGATCTTCTGTTCCGCCGGCTCGGGCGATGCAGCCGTATTCTTCCAGTCCGCGCCGGTGATCATAGTCTATGGGTGCTCGAGCGGGTGTGTCGTCGCTGACGAGCTAGTTGTGGAGCCTCAACAGGTTGTCCTCGGTTAGAGCGAGGCGACTGATAGGTGTTTTGGACTTTAGGCTCCCGTGGGGACGGTGCCAATTGTATCTGTGCAGCCAGACCGGCAACTCTGCGGCGCGGTGATCTGAAGTCGGATAAGCGATGGCATAAGCCCATTCGCGCAGTGCTGTCTGGATGAAGCGCTCGGCCTTGCCATTGGTCTTGGGTGTATAGGGTCTTGTCCTGACGTGCTTGAGGCCGAGATCGCGGCAGGCCTTGGCGAAGGCCTTTGATCTGTAGCAGGAGCCGTTGTCGGTCATGACGCGGGCTATCGTGACGCCGAGGCTGGCGTAGTAGGCCACCGCCGCCTTGAGGAAGGCGATGGCGCTTTCTTTTTTCTCGTCGGGCAGGATCTGCGAGAAGGCGATGCGGGAGGCGTCGTCGATGCAGACATGGACGAACTCCCAACTGCTGCCGCGCGAGCTGGCATTGCCGGTGCGCTTGCCGGTAATGCGATGACCGATGCGCTCGAAACGACCGAGCTTCTTGATATCGATATGGATCATCTCGCCAGGATGCTCGCGCTCGTAGCGTCGGATCGGCTCGGCCGGTTCGATATCCCGCAACCGCGACAGTCCGGCACGCTTGAGAACCCGGCTAACGGTGGCGGGCGAGACGCCGACCTCATGGGCGATGTGCTTGCCGGTCCAACGTTGCCGCCGCAGCGCCATGATGCGCTCGGCGATCAACGCAGCGGTGGCCTGCGGCATATTGGCGGGCCGCGAGGAACGGTCGATCATGCCGGCCCGCCCTTCGGACTTGTAGCGCTCGACCCAGCGCGCCACGATCTTGGCCGACACGCCGTAGACACGCGCCGCATGGGCTTTGGAGAAAGCGCCTTCTATCACCGACAGCGCCATCTCCTCTCGACGCAGCGGTGTGAGACGGGCATTCTTATGGATGTTCATTCGGACCCTCCGGTGAGTGCTGAAGCTTGGTAACTCCAGTCTCCCCGGTCCGGTCCGAATGGACAACCTCCCGAAAGCTCACAGCTAGTCGTGCGGTTATATAGTTTCCGAGGATGGCCCGCTTGCATACCTGCCTGCCGGTAATCTCTAACCCTTGACTTAGGGCGATGGCTATCGGTTATGCGGCTTGAAAGCGAAGAGGTGGACCCTTCGTCGAGCGCCGGTACGATATGGAGTGCTGCTCCGGGCTAATACCCATCCAGACAGAGCGGAACCTTCTATCACGTCAGACGCTCGGACAGTTGCCAAACCCCGATTTCCTGGGAACTGAATTGTGCTCGCCACCGGGTCCATTTTGCCGGCGCGTCTGTGGTGCAGGCCCCGATCAGCCTGACCAATGGCACAGGAACGCTTCTATGACCGAGCACTGCGAATTTGTCAGCTGGCGAACAATTCCTTGTAGCCGCTCGTCACCATCCAGTTCGCACGGTCGAGATGACTACGAAGCGCCTTCCTGGCGCGCTCCGGTTCAAGTGCCGGATCAATGCCGAGGATCAGTTGGGCCATTTCCTCTTCGGGCGCCTCATCGGCTGAGGCGTCCAGGAGCCTCATATAGATGGTAAAGTGCGCCCTGTCGTAGGCGGTAAGACGGTCAGACCAAGGGACTTCGTCGAGCAGTGTTGAGCTTTGAGTCCTATCTGTTCCCGTTGATTGATTCATGTCTGCCGCGAACCTCGCATGTTGATCGCTGGATCCAAGGCAGAATATCCCAAAATGGGATAATCCGAAACGGGGATTAGTCGCTGAGCCGGTCTCTACCTGCCGGTTCACCTAAATGCCCAAATCTCTTCGATCTCCCCGCCACCAGCGGTTTCTGGCCCAGTTGATCTCACTGCGCAATGTCAAAGGGCTGACGCAGGCGCAGGTGGCTGAGAAGCTTGGTCGTCCGCAATCTTTCGTGGCGAAATATGAGGGTGGCGAACGGCGTCTCGATGTCATTGAGTTTCTCGACGTAACTGCGGCCCTCGATGCTGATCCGTGTGAGATTCTGTTGAGCCTGCGCACGTAGTGGGCGCCCGCGCCCATCACCGCGCGTGCCGTGTGCCGGTGGGTCGAGCCCCGCTTTTCTTGGCTCTGGCGTCTCGACCATTCCGCTGCGCCTCCTAGCGCGTCGTTAGACTCTCGCAATTCGCTCTGTTTTGTGCCTTTCTCAGCAGGTGGCGCCGCATCCTTCTAGGCCCGCCGCGGCGTCCCGCAACCCTTAGCCAGCTGTGAGCTTTCAGTAGGTTGTCCATCCGGCCCTTCGGATGCGGTGCGGCTCAGACGGCGGACCCGTTCCTGTCATGATTCGCCGCCGCACCCATTCCTGGGAAGCAGCCATTGGCGAGCGGAGGACAAAATGATGAGACAGCGAAGCGCTGGGCCATCCGCGCTGTGGTGATACGTCGATGCATGGCGGTTGCGCGACTTCGTTGCTTGAAGCGAAGCGACCGCACCGCCCATTTCGTCAACTGGCGAACAAATCCTTGTAGCCGCTCGTCACCACCCAGTTTGCACGGTCGAGATGACTGCGAAGAACGTTGCGTGCGCGCTCAGGTTCGCGTGCCGGATCAATGCCGAGGATCACTTTGGCCATTTCCTCTTCAGTGGCGTTGTCGGCCGAGGCGTCCAGGAGCCTCATATAGGTTGTAAAGTGGTCCTTGTCGTAGGCTGTAATGCGGTCCGACCAGGGGACCTCGTCGGCGAACGGCGTGTTCGATCTGGGCTGCAACATCGCTAATTCTATCTCCGGCCAATGGACCCGCGAAGCCCTGTGCCTGCTAAATGTGGATTACATATTATAGTTGATAAACTCAAGCCGCCTGATCCGCTGGCTTGCGTGCATGGATATGCGCAAGTTGGTCGGACGGAATGTGCAGAGGATCAGGCAAAGGAAGCGCCTGACGCAGGAGCAGCTTGCGGAGATTTCCGGGTTCAGTCAGCAGTACATCAGCGGCTTGGAGAAAGGCCGAAGAAATCCGACAATTATCACGATCTATGAACTGGCATTGGCCCTCGGCGTCAGCCACATGGATCTGGTTCGGCCCGACAAACAGGCATGATACACCCGCCCTCCAAGTAGCTGGCCGCCTGATGGCGCGCGCCGGGTGCTCGTGAACCCAGGCTTTTCTTAGGGTCCCCCGGCAGCCCCTGCCATTTGGCTCGCCCTGGCCCGGCGCACCCTATTGGACAGTCGGCCGCTGCGGTTTTTGTCAGCCTTTCCTGGGGCGGTCGGCATTGCCTTTTAGGCCCGCCGCGGCCTCCCGCAACCTTCGCTCTCGCTTCAGGTCCTTCTCTTGGTTACGATCCTTCGGATGCGGTTCGCCTCTTTCAGCGGGCCTAATCGCTTTCTGCCGCCCACCCCACGGGGACAGCCACGCGAGACTAGTATGGAGCGTTGCGGTTAGCGCACGAACAGCAAAGGAACTGAAAAAACAGGCAACTGTCGAAGCATGGCTGAACCAGCCATCGTGTCGGCATCTTGGAGCCGCGTGTTCGCCTTGAGGCCCTGCCGGTAGGATCCCTGCAGTTGAAGTCATTGTCGGCATTCTGACAACAATGGACATGAACCGCCGAACTATCAAGGCGACCAGGTTGTTGTCTAGCAATGGTTTTCCGAATCGGCACGGCACTTGCGTTACCAAAAACAAGTACGCCGCGGCACGGATCGCCCAAGAGGCTGAACGACCTGATCTGTTTGACCCTCGCAGCAGGGGTGGATGGCTAACACAAAGGAAACTTTGAAGGTGGACGTTTTCGAAAGTTCTCCAATACCTGTCAGGAAAACACGGACGCCATCTTTCTCGGTGGATCTAGCCTTGCTGGGAGTCGCATTCGTTTGGGGGGCGAGCTATCCGGTCGGGAAAGGCGCACTGTTCTACGCGCCGGTTTCGATACTTGTTCTTTATCGCTTCCTGATTACTACGATCATTACGGCAGTGGCTGCAAGACATGAGATCGCATTGGTCTCCTGGGGCGATTTCATCCGCGGCTTCGCATTGGGAACAATACTTTTTTGCATCTTTATTGCTGAAACTTACGGCGTTGCATCGACAAGCGCAATGAACACGGCCTTGATCATATCGCTTTGTGTGATTTTCACGCCGAGCATCGACTATGGGCTATCACGGCGACTTCCACCTACGGGCATTTTGGCAAGTGCTGCCATAGCGTGCATCGGTGTCGGCATTCTCACTGGCGGGATCAGCAGGTTCAGCCCGGGTGACGCGCTTGTCTTGGGGGCCGCGATTCTGCGAGCGGTTATGGTCGTTTCCACCAAACGCCTTCTGGCCGGCCGGCAGATTTCATCTGCAGCCCTGACGGCCATCCAAGGATCGACGGTGGCAACACTTACTTTCGTTTTGGCCGTCGCTCAGTTCGGAATTTCAGGCCTTGTTGTGAGGGCCACCCTTCAGTTTTGGGGCGCTGTTGCCTTCCTTGCACTCTTCTGCACCCTCGCTGCATTCTACATTCAAAATGCCGCAGTGAGAAAATCCACACCGACACGGGTTGGCTTCTTGATGGGAACAGAACCTTTTTTTGGTTTCGTTCTAGCGCACCTTCTTCTGAATGAGCCTTTGACAGTACCGAGCTTGATAGGCGCAGGCCTCGTCCTCGCTGCGACGTTTGCTGGCATCTGGTTTGAGAGCAGGACATCCAAATGAACCCCATCTTGGCTTCCACCAAACCCGCCATCGGCGGCATTTCGAGTTTTGAAGATCTGGAGGCTTTTCCGGACCGAACCGCACCAGTTGCAACCATGTTCAGCGGCGGTCTCGACAGCACCTATCTTCTCTACAAGCTGCAAAGCCTTGGCTTTGCGAACATTGAAGCTGTCGCAGCGGATGTCGGAACGCGCATCGATCAGCCTTTGTTGGAACGGACGGCAGCCATGTTCGGCGCGCGCTTTGTCTGCCTCGAAGGGCGGGATGCCTTTGTCGAACAAGGCGTGAAATCAGCCATTCGAGCCCACGCCAAGTACCTTGGCATCTATCCGTTGAGCAGTTCGTTGAGCCGTCCCATAATCGCATCTTTGGTTGTTAATCATGCTAGGTCAATCAACTCACGGCTGGTTCTTCATACAGCAAACCTTTCTCAAAACAGTCTTCCGCGCCTTAACAATAGCATTAAGCGCTCAGGATTTTCCGGCAACTTCGGCAGTCCGTATGAATGCTCTGTGATATCCCGACAACAGAAGACCTCCGACCTGTCCAAGTGTGGAGCGACTTTTGTGGCGGACCGCACGTGGAGCGCGGACGAAAACCTCTGGTGTCGGGAATTCGAGTCGGGGCCTTTGGAAGATCCCGAGAACTTTTCCATCCCCGAGGAGGCATTTGCTTGGACGCGCCACATTCCCGCAGAGCAGCCGGTAGAGATCAAACTCGGGTTTGCAGACGGAAGTCTCGTGTCAATTGATGACCGTGATGTTGCATTGGTCGACGCAATCCCGTTCCTGAATAACACGGTCGGCAAATTCGGGCACGGCCGCTTTGTCGGGCTTGAACACATCACAACCGGCCAAAAGGTTCTCGAAGTCCGCGAGGCCCCTGCCGCGGCCATTATCTTCGACGCGCTGCGTCACCTCGAAACCGCTTCTCTTGACGTGGCATCAATCGTTTTGAAGCAAGGGCTTGAGCAAGCCTGGTCCCAAGAGGCGGTTTCAGGTGCATGGGGCAGTACTATTCACCAGATGTGCGAACGGGCCATTGCATCCGCCCTCGAGGGCGTTAGCGGGAGCGTCAGCTACATAGTCGATCACACACGCTTTTTACCTCGGTCGATCCGAGCCAGGACGCCGAGATACATTAGGGACCGCGACCTTTGGGAATACCAAGCCGCAACCCACATAGCGTTGTCCAAAGCGTTCCGTCCTCGCCAAGTCACCAAAAGGGAGACACCCGTGGAAAACAACGCACCCCAGGCGCCGGCCAACCTCAGTCAACAATGCACTGACGGTCTGGTGACAAATGGATGGTGGTTTTCAAAAGGCGAGCGCGCCGAAGCCTGCTTTGGCATCGAAATTGATGCAGCCTGGAAGAACTTTGCTGACCATTGGAATCGACTTCTTCTCGATGAATACATGCGTGACGGCGGAACATATCGTTACCGGCGCTATAGCGCTTTTGAATATGACGCGACTGACGGAATCTTTAGGCTCCTACCCCACGCCCCCTACGAACAATCAAAAAGTGTCAATCATCTGAATGGCGGCTTCAAGCGCCACTTCGAGCCCCTTGAAAACTCCTTTATAGACCATCCCGTCTTAGAAAAGATTCTGACAGGTTTCTGCAGAATTCTATGTGAAGCCGCCCGACATGATCGTTGGAATATCAAGATCCATCCCTACCGGATTGTCGCGCGCGATGGTGTAAATGGCAAACCGGCACCCGAGGGCCTTCACCAGGACGGGGTGGACTTCATTGCTTGCTATATGATTGGGCGGGTCAACGTCACCGGCGGCATGAGCATGATCACCGACGCCTCAAAGGAGTTCCTCGGCGAGGTCGAAATGAACTCCCCGAATGATTTTGTGATCTGCAACGACCGCGAAACCTTTCACGATGTATCGTCGATTGTGGCCGAAAACCTGAAAATGCCGTACGCTTATCGCGACGTCCTTGTGATCGCCTTCGAGAAATTATAACGCCCAGCGCGCCGAGAGCATTTTCAACAAGGTTCAATACTGCTTGGTATCCTCTCGGGTGTTCCTGGTGCGGGAACAATGCAGGATTAATTTCTTGCATCTAAACACCTAGATAGCAGTTTCGCCTCTCTGGTATGATGGTTTTTGGCCTCGCGGATCTCGCGTAATACGAATGACCGTGGACACCCCCGATCTTCGCAAGAAAGTGAGAAATTATCCTCATGCTGTCCGACGAGGTGGTCTGCGGCTTCGGAGGCACCGGGAACTGGTTTGGTAGCCAGACATTTGGGATGGAACCGGACATGCTCTCGATCGCCGGGGGGCTTTCATCCGGTCACCTGCCCATTGGCGGCGTCATTATCTCGACAAGATTTATCAATGCGCCGCTGACGAGGCCCACAAGGTCGGCGTGTTCGGTCACGGTTTCACCTACTCCGGTCATCCGGTGATAGCGGCCGTCGCCGCCGAGGCGATCAGGATCTACAGCGAGATCGATTTCGTGACCCAGGCGCGTCGTCTCGGCGATCACTTGCATGGAGCCCTCGCGGACGCGCTCGGCGACCATCCGCTTGTCGGTGAAGCCCGCGGCCGCGGCTTCATCGCGGGGGTTCAGATCGTCGAGGATCGTGCGCCCGTCGCGTCTTCGCGCCCGAGCTGAGGATCGGCGATGTCGAGCGGCGGTGCCGCGAGCACGGCGTCATGATCCGCAATATGGGAGACGTGCTTGGAATCTGTCCGCCCTATATAATCACCGAAAGCGAGATCGACCCCTTGGTTGACGGCATTCGTTCTGCACTCGACGGCGCCGCTGCTGCGAATTCCCGGGTCGGTCGGGTGGCATGAGTTCCAGCATTAAGACCGACTGCTTCACTTCAGTGGATATTATCGAGCAAACGCTCACCCGAGGGGTGCACTTCATCCGTGTCCGGTACAAAACGTCACCCATGTCTCAGGTCGGGCACGCCGCTCGCCAACGACACCGAGTTCGGCCTCGCGGCCTACTTCTACACCGGCGATCTCGGTCGCGCCTTCCGCGTGATGGAAGGACTGAAGTACCGGCGTCAATGAAGGCCTGATCACCACGCCGGAGGTGCCGTTCCGCGGCGTCAAGGAATCGGGCCTCGGCAAGGAAGGCGGCCTCCAGGGCATCGTGGATTATCTCGACACCAAACATGTCTGCATCGGCGGTCTCGGCGTCTAGTGGTTCCCGCCTGACATAGGAGTCCAATCAGAGATTCCCTTTCTGGCCTGCGCGTGCGAGTCTGGCGCATGCGCACAGGAAGATCGTTCACCGTTTCGTCGGCCGATCGCGTCCGTCTGACGGCGCTGATCAGGGATCGCAACGCCCCGCAAAAGCATGTCTGGCGCGCCGAGATAGTGCTTTTGCCCGCCGACGGCGTCGGCACCGGCGAGGTCATGCGCCGCATCGGCAAGTCGAAGACCGACGTCTGGCGCTGGCAGGAGCGCTTTGCCGCGGAAGGCTGTGACGGGCTGCTGCGCGACAAGACGCGACAGTGGCGCATTCCGCCGCTCGGTCCCGATGTCGGCGAGCGCGTCGTGGCACTGACGCTTGCCGATCCGCCGGGCGAGAGGACCCACTGGACCGCCGACATGATGGCGCAAGCCGCCGCAATCAGCGCCAGCGCCGTCAGGCGCATCTGGAAGGCGCATGGTCTCGCACCCCACCGCTGGCGCCAGGTTCAAGCTCTCCAATGATCCGAAGTTCGTCGACAAGTTGCGCGCCGTCGTCGGCCTCTATCTCGATGCGCCGGCCCATGCCATCGTTCTGTCGGTCGATGAAAAGAGCCAGATCCGGCGCTCGACCGCACCCACCCGGCCTGCCGATGAAGAAGGGGCGGCTCGGTACGATGAGGCACGACTACAAGCGCAACGGCACCACCACCCTGTTCGCCGCCCTCAACGTCCACTATTGTCCCGTTGACGAGAATATCATCTTAGTTGCTTGTAAAAATTTGTTCTCCACTTCCGTCTCCATCGTATCTCAGTCAACGCGATGGAGCAGGAAATGACTACAAACATTGTGAAACTGGAAGAAGGCAGGGCAATCGGCTCTAATCGTGACGTGCCGCTGTCAGATCATGAGGCGGAAGCCCTAGGGCATCTTGCGGTGGCGCTGAGTGGCATTTCGACGACCATTCGGTCCGCCGCCTACAAACACGCGCTAAACTCTAGTCACGCGATGAAGCCCCTAAAGGAGACGGAGGACGCGCTTACCGACTACGACGCCTTGGCGAGGGCGGCGGGCCGAAAGCAGCCGAAAGCGGCGGAGGAGGACGACAGGAAGGGGGACGCCCTAGCGAGAGAGGCCGCCGCACAGGTCAGCAGGGTCGATCAGACCCGATCTTCCCGCTGGAGCAGACCGCGAAGGGTACCGGTGGCATCAACGGACTACGTTCGGCAGGTGGTCATGGCAGATAGTCAGCTTGGAGCAGTGTCGGCACTGGTAAACGCGCGGCGAGTGGCTCCAGAACGCTTCCATGCTTCTGTTCCCAGTGTAGATAATAATCCGGATGCTCCGCTTCTGACCTCTTTTTCGGACTATCTGAGCAGGGTGTGCGGACTGGAGTCAAAGTCCCGCGAAGGCGTTCTCCTGGGCAGCCGCCGCTTTCTGGATTGGTTCCATCACCACCATTCCCGGCCAAGCCCTCGGCGCGTTGACGGCTGAGCATGTCCTTGCCGCTGTCGAACATCGGCTGTCACTATCGGCGACCTCCGGTACCCGCACCGGCAGCAACTTCTCACATCGTATTGGGCTGGCCACCACGACCAGAATCTCGCGCGCGTCGTCCCCAGGACGCCCCACTGGCGTTTGGCTCATCTAACCCTCGAACTCGGCTACGGCCCGTCGACGGTCTTCTTCACATGGGTCGGATTCGACGAAATGGACGAGGTCACAGGCGACGGCCATGCTGAACTGCTCGACGACGGCTCCATCGACATCACCTTCTATCACAACGGCGACGAGGCAATCCTCAAGGCCAAACGGGACACTTCTTCAACGGCCTGCTAGGAGATCCGTGTTCGCCTTGCGCTGACAAAGAAGCTCACACATGACGTCCGGGAGACGATGCTGGCAAATGGTCTGGCTGAAGCATTCCACCCACAATACCAAAGCCCGTCCCGATCCAAAGCGCTTCTAAGCACTCCACCTCAGGCGCAAGGCCGGTTGGCCAGTGCATCTTCTTGGTCCGCCGGAAGAGAACCCCGCCCGACAATAGCTTCATGAGGTCTTGCGCTGCAGTGTCGACCGTAAAAAAGGGCGCGCGAGGCGCCCTTCATTTAAACCGGCAGTCGGGAAGCAGACTTCACTCTGATATTCAAAAGCGGTAGGTGACACCTGCGCCTATCAGCCAGGGATCGAGCTCCGCCTTCCCCGTCAGCTTCGCGCCGGTCACCGTGACGTCGAAGTCCGGCTTCAGGAAAAGCTTCTTCACGTCGAAGTTGAGGCCCCAGTGCTGGTCCACCATGTAGTCGAATCCGACCTGCAGCGCCGTGCCGAACGTGTTCTTCACCTTGAGAGCATCAGCGCTGCCAGTGTCCTGGTTGTAGAAGATCGTGTAGTTCACGCCGGCGCCGACATAAGGCTTGAACGCGCCGAGATCGGTAAAATGGTACTGCAACGTGAGTGTCGGCGGCAGCAGCCAAACTTTGCCGATGTTGCCCAACCCTCCGATCGTCCCTTGGCCCGCGATGTTGGCATAAGTGGTACCGAGTATGAGTTCGGCGGCGATGTTGTCGGTGAAGAAATACGAGATATCGAGTTCCGGCGTCACCGTGTCCGAATACGAAAGACCGGAGCCGGGAAGCGTATCAACGTAGCCCAGATCTTTCGTAACGACGCCCAACGCCCGCAGGCGGACCTGCCAAGGGATTGGCGCTTCGGTGACCGAGGCTCCCGTCTCCGCCAGGACGGTCTCTGCTTGCGCAGGCTCCGCGGCGACGGCCTGCTGTCCCACCATGATCAGGGCCACCGCCGCTGCTGTTGCCCGCGCTACGCCCATTCGCGTTCTCGCCATGAGATTCACTCCTTGATGTTCAGAAAGGATGCACTGCACTATTTCGTCTCCTGCTCGAATGAATTGTTGATGGACCTCAAATGCCCCTCTTGCGTTGCAACGCGTTCCGCCGTCTCCGGAGGGTGATCGTTGAAGCCGATTGCGCTGCGGAGAAAATTGGTGCCTAGACTGATGAATGCGGCTTGCTCCCGATTGTCCTCGCCGCAGCCGTGCCCGCCTGCGCTGGCCTCGTAGAAGTAAGCGGGATAGCCAAGAGCCTGCAGTTTTGCGGCCATCTTGCGCGCATGGCCCGGATGGACGCGGTCGTCGCGTTTCGTGGTGGCGATCAGGATAGGCGGATAGGGCTGTCCCGGCGCTGCGGCGTGATAGGCGGAGATTTCCTTCAGGAAAGCCCAATCGTGAACCTTGTCCGGATCGCCATATTCGTCGATCCAGCTCGCGCCCGCCAAGAGCTTGGTGTAGCGACGCATGTCGATAAGCGGTGCTGTGCAGAACAGAGCCCCGAAATGCTCAGGATAGCGGGTCAGCATGTTTGCGATCAGCAGGCCGCCATTTGAGCCACCCTCGGCGGCAATCCGCCTCGGCAGGGTGATGCCCCTTCGCACGAGGTCGGAGGCAACGGCGGCGAAATCGTCGTGGGCGAGACGCTTGCCCTCCCTGCGCCCGGCTTCGTGCCAGCGGGTGCCGAACTCGCCGCCGCCGCGGATGTTCGCCTCGACACACGTGCCGCCGCGCTCGAGCCACAGCTTGCCCAGCGGGGAGTTGTAGTAGGGCAGGAATGATACGCCGAACCCGCCATAAGCGGAAAGGTGAATCGGAGCATCTCCGTTCCCGTTCGCCGGACCAACCTGCGTATAGGGGATCAGCTCATGATCGATAGAGACTGCCTCGTGGCGCGTGACCACCAGTCCGGATGCATCGAAATTCTCCGGGCTGCGCTTCAGGATTGCTGAAGCGCTGAGAGACGGCGCGGCATTCAGATCGAACAGCAAGAGCTGCGGCGGCGTGATCGGATCCTGAGCACAGATCAGGACCTCTCCATTGGTCTCGTGAACTGCCGCATCGAATGACCAGACGTCGACAGTACCTTCGGCGGGCAGGGTGTTCAGGACTCGGCGCGTCCATTCCTGGTGGCCGGGAGTGAACATCTCGAAACGCGGTGCGAGATTGACGAGGTAAGAGATAATGAGCTTCCCGTCATTCCAGAAGAATGACTGCATGGAGCGCCTTTCCCCTGGTTGAAACAGGGTCTCAAAAAGGCGTCCGCCGGCGAGGAAAGTGGAAAGCGAGATGACGATCAGCGCGTCGGCGGGATGGGTGGTGCCTCCCACCGTCCAGGGCTTGCGCGGCCTTACCGCCAGCCAGTCGCCGAAGACCCGCCACGACGCGTCGCGAGGAAGATCGATCTGCCTCCTCGGCCCGCTCCTATCGCCGATCCAGCTGATCTTCTCGAAGAAGGCCGGCTGCTCGATGAACCAAAGGCGCTCGCTGCGGCCGGTGCGGTCCGAATGACCAGACACTTGGAAGCTTTCGAACCCGGCCTCGAAGATTGCCGGCGTGGTGAGGGGATCCGCGTCACGCTTCCACAGTCGAACTGTGCGCGCATAGCCGGAGCGGGTGGCCATGCCATTACCAAGCGCACTGGAAAGCAGAAGCGTGTCAGGGTCCAGCCAATTAACGTAGCCTTTGGCCTCGGGGAGGTTGAAGCCGTCGGCGACAAAGCTCAGAGAAATCAGGTCGAATTCGCGATGCACGACCGCGTCGCTGCCGCCGCGCGACAGGCGCAGAACGGCTCTTTCCCGTCTCTCCGGCTCGATGGACGCGCCGTCCCAGATCCAGTCCTCTCCGTCGCTAGCCGCGAGAGCATCCAGATCGAGCAGTAGCTCCCATTGGGGATCCGCCTTCATGTAGGCGGCAAGGGTGGTCCGGCGCCACAGTCCGCGTGGATTACCGTCATCTCGCCAGTAATTGTAGAGGTACTGACTACGGCGCGCGATCAGGGGAAGATTGTCGCGATTGTCGAAAATGGCTGTCAGAGCCGCGCGGTCGCGCTCGAACTGCGTTCCACCGAAGTGCTTCAGAGTCCTTGCCGATTGGCCGGCGGCCCAGGCAAGTGCCCGCTCGCCCTCTACATCTTCAAGCCAGACATAGGGATCGTCGTCGGGAGCATCAAGCGTTGGACGGACATCAAATGCGTTCATGTCCGGACAGCCTTCAGAAAGAAGGGATAGAGGCTTCCGTCGGCTCGGGAACGCTCAGTGTCGGTAGCGGCGCCCACATGTTCGAAAAGCGTGATCATTGATGAGTTCTTCCAGTCGGTGCGGCATCGCAGTGCTTTTGCGCATAGGGCCGCAACCTTCGTGCCAACTGGGAAAATCGTTTCGGAACAATGCGATCGCTCTGGAAGCGTTGTGTCACATGTCCGACATCGTCGAGAATCCGACAACGAGTGCTCCTCCTAATCACCGGATCAACCTCCGGCGCCAGTCGTGGACACTGTGCAGAACTCGAGAAGTGAAGCTCATTGGAGTGAACCTGGTTGACGCCCAACATCTTCGCTCTGGGGCGCTTCACGCACACGGATTCATGGCAGACACCATGATGCGATCGATGCTGTTAGAGACCAAGCTGGCTGCGCCTGTGAGTTTCAGCCGCCAGCTGGAAGCAGCGGAGTTCTGAGGAGAAGGGTGGGGGGCCCAAGCCCTGCCGCAATCTTGGCCTGCACCGTCCCCTTGATTGTTGTGGGTCAACGTCTGCCTGCCCGCTGAATTTGGCACGCCTTACACCTACGTCACGACCAAGACCTTCCTGTTGCACTTCGGCCTCGACACACTGCGGGATTTGCCCGATTTCGAGGCGATTGAGGTTGCCGCGCTGCTCAGCAAGGAGAAGCTGCTGGCGGGCGATACTCCCATCGGGCTGGTGAGTGGTGGAGGAGGTGAGGAGCGACACTCCAAGGCCAGGACGGGCTAGCGCAGCAGATACATGGAAGTAATCGCTTGATATGAGCGGTTGAGAGTCGAATCAGGGAACTATGCGATCACTATCGATAAGAGGTGGCAATATCGATCGTGATTGTATCGGGCCACTCTACGGCGAAGGAGGCGGCAACTTGTGTCTCCGACCCGAAACGATTACCTTGCGGCCATTATGAGCAAGCATTTGGCATCCGTCTTGACGACGTGAACGCGCCCTGCAGCGTACAGCTGGACGACGCGGCGCTGGCCGATTGCTTTGCGGATCTCGATTTGGCCAAGCAGCATCCCGCTCATGTCAGCGCCTTTCTCGGCGAGGTCCCTCTCGCCCAGCAAGTCGAGTTCGCAACCGCGCACCACATTCGCGGTCGACGAGATGAAGGCTTTTGCCGCCAAGTTCTCTGCCTGGTCCGGCGAAAGCTATCCGCTCGCCGCATAATGGCTGGACATGATAGCCGACGCCCGTCCCGAATGGCGGCGGCTTTTTCGTATTATATCGACCTGATCGACAAGATGCGGCGGAACAGGGGTCCACGTGCGATGCGGCCAAAGCGGATCCAGCTCTCGAGCGCGACTACGGGGTAGGTGTGGTCGCTGGAGCCGCGGCCGACCTCGACCTCGCGCCAGCCGGTCTTGCCGCGCAGGGTGACCAGCAGCCCTTGCCGTCAAAAATCTCGATCCAGCTGGCGCCATCGCTGTTGTCGTCGCGCATGACGTCGAGACCGACGATCTCGGAGCGCCGCAGGCCGCCGCCACAGCCCAGGAGCAAAATAGCGCGGTCGCGCAGGCCCTGAGGTCGTGGCCGAGCGTGGCGATCATCGCCAGCAGATCGTCGCCAGGACCGCCTCTTTCTGCCGCGGTGGCTTTGCGTGCTTGCGGCGAATGCCGGCAAGAACCTTATAGATATGCCGCTCCGCGCGGTCCAACGGCCGGCCGCGCTGGGTAAAGTTCCAGGCGAGGCCGGAAAGCCGCCGCTCGATGGTCGCAAACTAAAGGGCAGGGGCGCCACGCTTCGGATCGCCGGCGGCGGTGCCCGAGGCACAGGCGCTGATATTGAGCCTGATCACCTTCGAGCCCGGAGGCAGGGGATCGAAGCCAGCGCGCCGGCACCAGGAGGAAAAATGCCGCCAATCCTTGGGGTAGGCGTCGCGCGTGTTCTCCGAGGTGGCGTTGTAGCCCCTCGCGGTCTCGACCAGTTCCTGGACATGCGCCGGGACTCTTTGAGCCGGGTCTCCATCTCCTTGTAGAGCTTGTCAAGCTCGCCATCGACTGGCTTCAGGTCGTCGATTGAACATTGCGTCATCATAGGCTTTGTGCCTTGTTGTAGCAGGCATCGTCCGTTCGCGCGGCGGACACAGACATCACCGTCGCTGAGCCGAGAACGACGGTAAAAGAAAATGCACTCACTGACTTCATAACCAATCTCTTTTGCGGGTGATTTAGAAACGGACGCCGAGCTTGGCGCTGAACCCGTGTGTCTGGGCATCCGAGGCGATCTGTCCCTGATAGGCGATGCCGAACGTCGCGTTCTCGGTGATGTTTACGTCAAGCCCAGCTTCGAGCAGAGCTGCGTTCTTTGCGATCGGCACGCCCTTGATGGCGAAGGAGGAACCGCCAGCAAAGGCAAGAGCGGTATCCGGCCTGACGTCGCCGAAGGCGTGGCGCCAGCCAAGACCGCCGCGCGCGGTAGCAGTCACGGTGCCGAGGGTCAGTACCGTCGACGCACGCAGACCTAGCGTGGTAAACGCCGTGTCGCTCGAGCGATCCCCGCTCGACAAGGCGGCTGCGCCGCCATTCTCGGTGAAGCCATCGGCGTCAAAATTCACATAAGCGAGATTAGCGTAGGGCTCGAAGGAAGCCGAAGCCGTATTGATACGGTAGCCGAGCTCGCCAAAGGCCTGGAACGTGCCGGCGTCGTAATCGGCCGAAAGGCTGTCGGCGAAGCCTGGAAAGACCACGGACCTGCCGGTCTCGATGCTGTGCCAGGTATAGGCAAGGCCGGAACGAAAACCGAGATTGCCGTTCTGCGTGCCGGCAAAAAGACCGAGATGGTAATTCTCGCTCGAGCCCGACGACGCGCGATCGTCCGCCTCCAAGGAGGTATGGCTGTAGCCGCTGATGAGGCCGAGCCGCCAGCTTTCGCCGACAGCCGCGTCACCGCCAGCCAGAAAGCCGCCTGTCGAGTGATCGAGACCGGCGGCATTGCCGTCGCTGTCGAGATGACCCCAGGCGCCGAAGCCACGGCCCCATACGGCGAAATTCTCACTCGTTGCCGGGGCCAGTTCCAGACCACCCAGCCCATAAGTCATCACCGGAACGCTGGAGGCACCGACGCCGTCGAACGCCGCACGGATCCGTTCGCTCGCGGCATCGCGTACAGAATGACTGTCCTCGATGAGGCCGCTATGAATGGAAGCATGAACCTCGCCTGATAGCATATCGAAAGCGTTGCGGGCTTCCGGCGCCGTCAGGAACAGGATGTTGTCCTGGATCGGATTACCGCTTCCAAGCGCCTGAGCCGCTGCGGCGACCGAGCGTTGATTGAAGGTGCTGGCTACATCGGCAAACGCCGTCGATGTGCGGCTGATATCGAGATAGACATTGTTGGCATCGTAGACGAGCTGGAAATCGACGAAGGGCGTCGCGTCTGTCGCCAGAGCCCCCGTCAGCCCGCCATAGGTGCCGCTTACGCCGCCTGCTGCGGAGAGCAGAGTATATCGGGCATCGACCGATAGCGTTCCCTGCCGCAGCAGCTCGATCTGCGCGCCGCTGTCGATCGCCGCTGCTCCGCCAACATCGATGAGATCGGACGACCTTGCGAGGTCGACCTGATAGATCGATCCGGACTGCTGCGCGAAATCGCCCGTGACAGTCAGTGTGGTGACGATCCTGCTCGGATCGGTCGCACTGCCAGGAGCGACCGTGCCGCCCTCGGAAATGGTGACCGCACCGTAGGTGCCGCCGCCTGCGACGACACCGCCGCTGTTTGCGATAGCCGTGCCCCCGATCTGCCCGTCATTCCCGAGAAAGCCGGACGTGGTCGCATCATGGGAAAGCACACCTGTATCGGCAAGCAGCAATCCCGCGCCGGAACCGACCGTCGTCATGCCGGAAAAATTGTTCTTTCCGCTCAGCGTTTGCACGCCACCGGCAACGAATAGTTTGCCGCCCATATTATTGTTATCAACGTCGAGGTCGTTGATGCTGCCGGCGAACGTGTCGTTCGAATCCGTTAGCACCAGGGTACGCTTGCCCAGTTCGACCGTTCCGCTGCCACTCAGGCTACGAATACGGGCATCGTTGTAGGCGTCGGAGATTCCCCAATAGTCGCTGCCATTTCCATGTTCGGAGATATCGAACGTGCCGTCTGCAACGACTTTCGCTGACCGTTGGATGTTGCCGAGCCCCGCAAGCGAGAGATAGGCATCCTGAGCAATATTCGTCTCGCCGGTGTAGGTGTTGACATTCGTCATCCGGACCACCGTCTTTGTATCAAGCGTCAGCGATCCGGAGCCGGAGACGACACCCGCTATGCCGAACCCGCCCTCATTCCCCATGCTCGTCGTGATCCTGCTCAGACCGGTCCCTTCGGGTGCGGATGAATCGGTAGAGAAGTTGCTGGCAGTGACGAAATGTGACGTATAAGCGGTATACTTCTTCTCCAGATCGAAAATGACCGATCTGTTTTTGAAGAAGTCAAGACCGGCAACAAAACTGGTCTGGTCATTGGGTTGTTCCGTCGTGCCGCTGGTGTAGGTGAAGTCGATATTGTCCAGCCTTACCGGATCGCCATCCGTTCCTGCGATTGTAACGCTCGGGATGTTGCCCGATGCGCTTACGATCTCGCGTTGCTCATTTCTCCGAACATTTTTAAGTTTGACGCCCGCATCCTGAAATTGCTTCAGCATCGCATCACTGATCTCCAGACTGCCACCGCCCGGTGTGCCGGTGTCGAGCAATACCGCGGTCTTGTTGGGGTCGGTGATTGGTGGGGCTCCATCCTTAACCGTGTACTGCAGATTGTAGCTGCCTTCGTATTCGGTCGAGGCATTGGCGCCAGAGCCAGGAAAATTCTGATAAGAATCCTGATCTTTTTCCTCGGGTTCTCCCCATGGCATGGCATTAGTATATTGGGCCCGGAGGCTTGGATTGAGGTTGACAATCGTGCAGGGGGAACAGCCAGGCGTTTGGTCGCTCTCGGAATCCGGATTCACATTGGCGGAGACCACGTAGCCAGACCTGGTGACACTGCCCATCATGCCCCAGACACTTGTCTTGCCAAGAAAATCGCCGGCCCCGAATGTACCTGCGAAATCGCCGCCTTCGTCTGCCATCTTGCCAGCGGTCATTTTCGCCCGCTGCTCCTTATCGGCGTGATAAGGTTCTTGGAGATCCTGACCATACATATCTTTAAGTCCATCCGTCACGGATCCCGGCGTGCACTTAAGATTGTTGTCCTTGCAATACGCATGGGTATAGACAAAATCGAGAATGCGAGCAGCCCGGTATTTCTTATCGCTTACAGACGGCCCGTCGATTGTTATCTTTTGATCTGGATCGACATATGTAAATTTATCAATTTCCACGTTCTGAAGCTTATTACCATACGTTCCGTCCCCGTACGTATATACGTAAGGCGTGTCGGCAATCGGGCGGACCCCGGTCACCTCTGACCCGATCTGCGTGTTGAGCTGGTCCGAGCCCGTGTCGAATACGTATCGCTGCGCGTTGCCATTGTTGATCTTGGCCCAGATGCCCAGGCGGTCATGGCCTTCCCCGACATACTCCAGCGGGATCGAAATCGGGTCGTCGGCCAACGCTTCTCCAGTTGGAAATGCTACCAGACCCACCCCGAGAGACACAGCCGGCAGGAATACCGTCGTCATCGCGGTGGTTGCCGCCAGAAAGTTCTTTGTCCTGAAACAAGCCTGCATACCTGGTCCTCGAAAAAGTCTCGCAAACTGATTGTTCATTGGAACGGCCTCCTGAATTGTTTAACGAGACCCTTTATGGCGGCCCTGGCTGACAACAGCCTGAAAGCTGCAAGCGGCCTGCGAGAATGGGGCGATCCTGAATGACGACAGGTGCTGTCAACAATGGATGAGTGCTCGGCCTGAAAGCTGAGCACGCTTTATGCTCAGGCTGCTGACAAGGCCAAAGCAGCGTAAGTGCGGAGTGAAATCCAAGGTCCACATGGGTCGTCGCGCTTCCCGTGCGCCTGGGAAGGCGCCGGCCCGGCCAAGCTTTCCCAGATCGTCCGGATGGCGCACAAGATACCGGTTCAGGTCGATCGAGATGGAGGCCGAGGCGTATGCCAAGGCGGTCGACTGCCTGACGAAAGATCAGAATGCGTCGCTGGCGCTCTACGATTTCCGCCGGCAGCG
Organism: Mesorhizobium sp. M2A.F.Ca.ET.046.03.2.1; assembly: GCF_003952425.1. Classification (NCBI taxonomy): domain Bacteria; kingdom Pseudomonadati; phylum Pseudomonadota; class Alphaproteobacteria; order Hyphomicrobiales; family Phyllobacteriaceae; genus Mesorhizobium; species Mesorhizobium sp. M2A.F.Ca.ET.046.03.2.1. The sequence goes on from NZ_CP034449.1 coordinate 3,675,484, forward strand.
AGCTCAGCTCCTGCCGGGCATCCGTGTTTACTGGCGACGAGACACAAGATGTGCCCAAATTGCCACCAGACCGTCACCTGCGATGAGTTTCGGCAACTGATTTTGTCCTTTCAATCGTCGCCACTTCCTGGCCGCGGCCAACATGGGCCACTCGAAGGCAGCAGACTGGCGGCTATATGGACGGGCTGTGAGCCCGCACCGGAGACATTGGCGAAATCTACGATCTCTATAGCAACGTCAAGGAGAAGCGCGAGGTGTTGCAGATGTGGTCAAATCACATCGAATGGCTGATCAAGCAGGCTGCGGATGACGCTCTGGCGGCGTAGCTGCTGGCATGGGCGGAAGATGCGGCGCAACAATCGTCAGAGCCTCATCGAATTGGAGATCATGCTTGACCAGCAAATGCGCGGCCAATGCTTCGATGGCTGACCAGTGATCGAGTACTAGCCGGGCCGTGCGATCTTCGATCCGCCTCCAACGGGGGCGGCGCGGCATCAGGAACCGCAACTCACCATAGATTCGCTTGGCATCCGCGTAGTCGCTGCTCCCCTCATTCCCATCGGACGCATTCATCGCCATATCGCGCGGGTCCAGATAGCCTTCGAATGCGGATTCTGCAAAAGGACCTGCCAGACACGCAACTATCTCTTGGATCGCTTCATCGCGTTGGAAATGTCGATCCATATCGTTCTCGAAAATCGGCTTTAGCTCCGAGGTGAATCCTTGCGCTGAATAGAAAACCGTGCCTTCGACAAAACCACCGCACTCTCCGTCACCGGCGTCGGGGTAAATACTAACACTTGAGAAAGCAGGGAGTTCACGGTCGTCGTCGAACATCTGACGGTGCAAAACGATGGCGGCCACCGCGTGCCCGGCTTCGTGATGCGCCACAGACGGGAGAAGATATTGGGAGGCTACATTCATGCGGTGCGGCTCTCAGATCTAGTTTCCATCCAAGCCCTGATATCGGATTCAAGCCATGCGACTCGGCCGGGGGAGATGCGACGCCGCTTAGGGAACAGGCCTGCCTTCAGAGTCGCGCGGTCGCGCTCGAACTGCGTTCCACTGAAGTGCTTCAGGGTCTTTGCCGACTGGCCGGCGGCCCAGGCAAGTGCCCGCTCGCCTTCCACATCTTCAAGCCAAAGATAGAGATCGTCGTCGGGAGCATCCAGCGTTGGACGGACATCAAATGCGTTCATGTCCGGACAGCCTTCAGAAAGAAGGGATAGAGGCTTCCGTTTGATCGGGAACGCTTAGTGTTGGTAGCGGCGCCCACATGTTCGAAAAGCGTGATCATTGATGAGTTCTTCCAGTCGGTGCGGCATCGCAGTGCTTTTGCGCATAGGACCGCAATTGTCGTGCCAACTGGGAAAATCGTTTCGGAACAACGTGATCGCTCTGGCAGCGTTGTGTCAGATGTCCGACATCGTCGAGAATCCGACAACGAGTGCTCCTCCTAATCACCGGATCAACCTCCGGCGCCAGTCGGTGACACCGCATTCCTCTGTCTTTCCAGGAGACGGCGTGGACATCAATGCCGTTCCTCACCGAACCCGCCTCCTAGCCCTTCGCCCATACGTCACGGCCGCCCCCCGGTTTGGCTTCAACCTGAAGGATTACGGCGTCCTCTTCGCAGAGAAGATCGGGTTGTTCGTGGCGCGCGCAGCGGAGCCCAAGGAGCTTTTCTGGGTTGCGGATACTGGCATGTCGATATTACGACCGTGTGTCCTTCGACAAGCTTGGTGGCTTCTTCAACCAGAATCTCGCCGCGGAGATCGAATCGTTATCTGCGCCGCAAAGTGCGGCCGGTGAGCGGCGTGGCCCTGCGTTCCAGTTGGCCACGGTCCTCGCTGGGACGAGCAAGTAAATGGCTTGCGCAGCAACGGTGCGATCACACCTGGAGCACGGCGTCATCAGGAAAGCGCCATCCTTGTGCGCCCACGACACCCTGGTCGCCATCGGCCGCATCGCGGGGGGGCACTGTGGGCGATAACCATTCATTGATCTGGGCGATTGAGGGTTCTGCCGGGGCGCTATTGCTGCTCGGTAGGGCTGCGGGCTGGCGAGTCTACCAAGGCGAGCAACGACAGGCGAGACGGCAGACATTACGTGACGGAACTTGATATTGCAGTGCAGCAAGCGTAGAGCACCGCGCGCTTATCGGAGTGTCGTCCATGGCCCTTACCAATGCTGGTAACGAGGCAGAACCTGTCGAACAATCGAGCCATTCTGAGGTCGAGCAGCACAGCACCAAGGCGCTGATGTCGGGCGCACTAGGTGTCGTTTATGGCGATATAGGCACCAGCCCGATCTATGCATTTCGCGAGGCGTTGCATGCATCAGCGGGTGGCAACGTCGCCAGCCGTGGCGACATCCTCGGCGTACTCTCGCTGATCATCTGGTCCCTGACGATCACCGTGACGATCAAATACATCATGTTCGTGCTCCGCGCCGACAATCGAGGCGAGGGCGGAGTGCTGTCGCTTATGGCGCTGGCGCGCAACAGTTTCCCGACCTGCTCTGCGGTGATCCTCGGCATCGGCATCGGCATCGGCATCGTCGGCGCGGCGCTTTTTTTTGGCGACGCCGTCATTACGCCGGCAATCTCGGTACTGTCGGCGGTCGAAGGTATGAATGTCGTCACGCCGACGTTCCAGCCCTATGTGGTGCCGCTGACACTGGCCATCCTGGCGATCGTGTTTGCGGTACAGCGGTTTGGCACCGGCGGCGTAGGATTGGTGTTCGGACCCGTTACCGCGCTGTGGTTCCTGGCCATCGGCCTTTCCGGGCTCAACCACATCATGGACGACCCGGAAATCCTGCTGGCAATCAGCCCGCATTACATCGTGTCGTTCCTGGTCAACTCGCCTGACGTCGCCTTCGTTACGGTTGGTGCAGTCTTCCTCGCCGTCACCGGAGCCGAGGCGCTCTACGCCGACCTCGGCCATTTCGGCCGCAAGCCGATCGTGCTCGCCTGGCTGGCGATCGTGTTCCCTTGTCTGTTGCTCAATTATGTCGGGCAAGGCGCCTTCGTGCTGGCAAATGGCGGCGTTGTCGGTCATCCGTTCTTCGAGATGAACCAGGGCTGGACGCTTATTCCGATGGTCGTGCTTGCCACGGCGGCGACCGTGATCGCCTGCCAGGCGGTGATCTCCGGCGCCTTTTCGCTGACCAGGCAAGCGGTACAGCTCAACATGCTGCCGCGTTTCGTCATCCAGCACACGTCGGAAAAACAGTCGGGCCAGATCTATCTGCCGCGCATCAACCTGATGCTGGCGCTGGTGGTGATGCTGCTGGTGGTCGGCTTCGGCGAATCCAGCCGGCTGGCCTCGGCCTACGGTATTTCGGTGACCGGCAATATGCTGGTGACGAACATACTGCTTTTTGTTGTGATGACGCGCATCTGGAAATGGCCGCTCGGCGTCGCGATAGCCTTAATGGCGGTGTTCGTCTTCATCGATACCGGCTTCTTTGCAGCTAACATCGTCAAGGTATTCGAAGGCGGCTGGGCCTCGCTTGCCATTGCCGCAGTGATCGTGATGACCATGTGGACTTGGATAAGAGGCAGCAGGTATCTATTTGACAAGACGCGCAGGAACCAGATTCCGCTCGATTTCCTTGCGGGCAATCTGTTGAAGAAGAAACCGCAGCTGGTGTCCGGTACGGCCGTGTTCCTGACCAGCGATCCCGCCAGTGCGCCGACCGCGTTGATGCACAGCCTGAAGCACTACAAGGCGCTGCACGAACAGAACGTCATCCTCTCTGTGGTGACGGCGCAGCAGCCCGTGGTGCCCGACAGCGAGCGGATCAAGATGGAAACGATCAATGAGCTGTTCATGCGGGTGACACTGACCTTCGGCTACATGGAACAGCCTAACATCCCGCGTGCGCTGGCGATCTGCCGCAAGCAGGGTTGGAAGTTCGACATCATGACGACGTCCTTCTTCCTGTCGCGTCGCTCGCTCAAGGCGTCACCCAACTCCGGCATGCCGGTGTGGCAGGACAAGCTGTTCATCGGCTTGGCGCGCACGGCCGCCGACGCGACGGAGTATTTCCAGATCCCGACCGGACGTGTGGTCGAGATCGGAACGCAAGTGGCCGTTTAGGTATGCCCGGTTAAGCAGAATCAATTGGCATTTCGCGAGCCGGTGAATGCCTGACCGGGCGGAGGCCACGATGCTTGCGCCAAACTGGGGTCCGGTTCCAGGCCTGAAGCTTCCGGCCCCGAAAGCCGTCCTTTACGCCTGCGATCATTTCCGTTCCGCATTGTCTTGCCGACCCACCAGTCGAGATGCGCTGAAACGACCTCGCCGGGCAGCAACTTATCATTTGAACCTAATCGATGTGCCGCAAGTCCGACCTTCATTCTTCAGTTCACAGGCTAGCGTTGCCAAAATCGGCGTGCCGCCTAACCGGCGCCGCACCGTGACCTGTCAGGATGCTATGCAGGCGCGAGGCAGAAGCTGGCTCGAGGCCGCCGGCCTGGTGCTGGTCCGGCAGCGGCCGGGCTCGGCCAAAGGCTTCATGTTCCTCTGGAGGATGAGACGGGTGCGGCAAACGTCGTCGTCTGGGTCAAGATCTCTCGAGAAATTCCGGCGCGTGCTTCTTGCTTCGGCCATGCTCGGCGTCCGCGGACGCATCCGACGGAAGAGGAGGTGGTGCACCTCGTCGCCCACGAGCTGACCGATCTGTCGGCCGGGCTGGCCAGCGTGGGAAACCGCAAGACGCCGTTTCCGTTGCCGCACGGCCGAGGGACGAGGCTCATCACGGCGGATCGGGCATCGATCCGCGCGGCATGCCGAAGGGGCGCGACATCGTCGATGCAGTATGACCATATCGACCCTATCAAGTTCAAGACGCGTAACTTCCGGTAGCGCTTCCGGAGGCCACTTCAGCAGCATGTTGTGCACACTTTTGTCGGACCCTGTTAACTGCCGATTGGCAGCAGGTCACCCCGTGCCGGATCCCAAATGTCGTCGCTCTCAAGCGCAACGACTGCCCGCACCCTTTTTAAGTCAGCGAGCACCTCCACCGCCGGACGCCGCCCCGTTTCCTGAGCCGCGGCGTAACGGGTGTATTTGTGACTGTCCGGCTCAAACCACTTCAACGATTCCAAAGTAGCCATGGCATCGCCCTTGCGGCTGCGCGTGATGCGAATGATCGGGATCCCATCCTAAGCGCTCGCGTCGAATGGAGACACGCTGCCAACGCTTCATCTGCTCTACCCCATCTTTGTTCCAAGGCGGTCGGATCATCTCAATGAGCCCTGCCTCGGGGTGGCCAAAGCATGCATATTTATCGTTCGGCCCCGCATCGAATTATCATCTGCGATGTGGGACTCGATCTTGGGTTGGCGACGGCTTCGCTCCGGGAGTAGACGTCGGACCACTGATAAGTGCCGGACCTTCTCCACAATTTCTCGGCGGACTCATCGTGAACGCTCGATTGGACGTAAATGCGGTTCGCGGAAACGCAGGTCTGGCCGGCATTGCGGAACTTCGCCTGGACCGCACCGTCAACAGCACCGTCAATGTCGGCATCATCGAAGATGATGAAAGGTGCATTGCCGCCGGTTTCAAGGCTGACCTTCTTGATCTGGTCAGAGCACTGACGCATCAGCAGCCGTCCGACCTCGTTCGAACCGGTAAAGCTGATCTTTGGAATTGGTGCAGAGTTCACGGCCCACGCGATCACCTTCGGACGCATAGATCAGGTTGACCACGCCATCGGGAAAGCCGGCCTGATGGCGAGAGCAAACATTGCACCTAGCCACGCCACGATAAGATCGAGCGCGGCTTCGTTGCGTGCGGGTCTGTGGTCAGTGGAGGGCGGAGGAAAAGCGCTCGGCGTGCTCGCCCTCGCGATACCACTGGTTCGCGCCGGCAAGCGCCAGTTTCTGAGGCAAATCGCCGAACAGCTGGTAGAGCCTTACTCTCAGGGCTTGGCATCTATGTCGCCTACGACCGCCACATGCAGCCCGTCGCGTGCGAAAGCGGCTTTGTGGAAGGCGCTTAGATCGGAGGGCGTTACGCTAGTCAGCCTCCCTTGGGCGGTCTCGAATACGGATGCGTGCGTAGATTCCGCGCCGCCAGGCCAGCTCGGCGATCGCATGAGGTTCGCGCTCATTGGCAATGATTTCGGAGAGAAGCTGGGCGCGTATGCGGTCGAAAAGTGCTGGTGTAGCCGGATGCGGGTCCCGCCGCCGAGAATGTCGGCCAGCAGTCGAGCGCCGCGGCCCCGCACCAGGGACCGCCCATGAATGACTCATGCGAGGCGTCTCAAGGCTGTCCGCGATCCAGCGCCAGATCTCCGCCTCGCCCGAGACGCGCAGAGCTGGCCGGTTGTGCAGGAGCCGTCGGCAATATCCGCCTTCCTCGTTCGGATGGGTAACGCTTGCGATACGGAGTCTTGACTTTGGCAGTCGCTCTGTGACATTACCTATATAAAGTTCGAAAGAAGGCGATATGGATCATGCATAGGTCACAGAGACCCGAATGAAGGCAACGTATAAACGCACCTATTCGCGCTACGCGATGGAAGCGCTTGGCCTTTTCGGTAAGACCATCCGGCTTGGCCGGATGCAGCACCGGTTAACCGCACAGGAGTTAGCCGAGAGAATCGGTGTTTCACGCAGCACCCTGCAGCGCATCGAGAAGGGCGATCCCAAAGTCGAAATCGGACTGATGTTCGAAGCTGCTGCCATTGTCGGTGTGAAGCTGTTCGATGCCGACGGCAATGGCATCACAGCCCTCACAGGCCGCATGGACGATCGCATCGCGCTGCTGCCGAAGCACGTCTACAAGGCCGGCAAGCAGATCGTCGATGAGTTCTAAGGTCCCCAAGTACGACGAAGCCTATGTCTGGGTCTGGCTGCCGGGCGAGACCGCGCCGGTTGTCGCCGGGCGGCTATATGCCCATGACGGACTCGTCAGCTTCAACTATGGCAGGAGCTTTCGTGAACTGGGAAGCGCGATCCCGCTTTATCTCCCGGAACTGCCCCTGAAGGCAGGCGAATTGCCTTTGCTTCCTGGCCTAACCATGCCGGGATGCATCCGCGATGCTGCCCCTGATGCCTGGGGACGACGGGTTATCCTAAACCGCAAATTCGGTGTGAAGGGCGATGAAATCGCGCGGCTCGATATTTCAGAACTGACGTTCTTGCTGGAATCAGGCTCGGACCGCATCGGCGCGCTCGATTTTCAGTTTTCGCCAATGCATTACGAGCCGCGCGCACTGGCCAATGCCACTCTCGAAGAGCTTGTCCAATCGGCGGAGCGGGTAGAGAAAGGTATTCCGCTCACCCCCGAATTAGATCAGGCGCTGCATCACGGCAGCTCGATCGGCGGCGCAAGGCCAAAGGCGCTGATCGAGGGTGACGCCGTCAAGCATGTCGCGAAATTTTCCTCGTCTGCCGACCTTTACAGCGTCGTCAAAGGAGAATTCATAGCCATGCGGCTTGCCGCCTTGTGCGGCATCAGAGCGGCATCCGTCTCGCTCGTTCGCGCCGCAGGCAACGACGTGTTGCTCGTCGAGCGATTCGACCGGATCAAGGTCACGGGCGGCTGGCAACGCAAATCCATGGTCTCAGCGCTGACGATGCTCGCGCTCGATGAGATGATGGCGCGTTACGCCAGCTACCAGGATTTGGCGGAGATCATTCGCCACCGATTCACCGCGCCGTCGGAAACTCTGCGCGAGTTGTTCAGCCGCATTGTCTTCAACATACTTTGCGGCAACACCGACGATCATGCCCGCAACCATGCGGCATTCTGGGACGGCGCTAAGCTCACCCTCACGCCTGCGTACGATATTTGTCCGCAGGCCCGCAGTGGCCAGGAGGCCAGCCAGGCCATGCTCATCAGCGGCAATAACCGCATGAGCCGGATAGCGTCCTGCCTTGAAGCGGCGCATCACTTCCTGCTCAGCGCGCCGGAAGCTCTTGCGATTGTTGAAGGCCAGCTCCGATGCATTGCGGAGAATTGGCCGCGTGTCAGCGAGGAAGCTACGCTATCCGGCACAGATCGCAATCTGTTCTGGGGCCGACAGTTCCTCAATCCCTACGCTTTTACGGCGCTGGAAGGAAGCGCCGACGTTCTCCGCGCTCTGGCTGACGAACTACGCAACAGTGTTCACGCCTGATCCGGCGCTGGATTTCGGACAAGCTCGGCAAGCGCAAGACGCCCACAATATCGACAACCCTTGCCGTGCCAGGACGAAGATTGAACAAACGGCTCTTCAACAGTGACAACGTGCACTGCGGAGAGATGTGGAGCTGACACCGCAAAAGCCCAAGACGCGCGACTTCCCGCGATACAACTCCACATAACTGAGCGTCTACAAGCGGTGCAGCCAGCCAAACATCCAGCCATCAAAGCGATGATCGTCTGATCTTTTGCCGATGACATCACGTCGGGGAAGCCTTGTTCGAGCGCTTGCCGCTTCATATCGATACCGGCCTGGGCGTAGCGCATCGTTAGTTCAGCCCGAGTGGCCTGGCCATCGACTGATGGTGGCGATGTCAACACCCGCCTTGACGAGGTGGATGGCCGTCGTGTCCCGCAAAGGGCGATGATGGATGCTTTTTTCCGCCATGGTGGTTCCTTCGCCCGCAGCCATGTGTGCGCAGCAAGTATGGAACACCGAACCGGGTGAGCAGTGTGGGGCGGTCGTTGCTTTGCTCGGCGGGACAGGGCGATACCAGACGAAGGTCACAATCGAAGATTCAGGATCCCTGAACTCGTGCATCCGTATTGAACATCAGCGAAAACAGAGCGTAATCCCGCTGTCCAGAAGGCGTGCGGCGGACGATACGCGCCAGGACGCTCTTGATTTCCGGGCTCATCGAGATATTCGACAGGTGCCACCCACGCGCCCTCTTGAAGGGAAGTGTCACCACCAGTTGCAGCGTATCCTAATATTCGGGGTGCTCCGAAATCAGGAACCGCGCAAAGGCATCCATCGCCGCCAGCCTTGCATTGCGGGTCGCAACTGCCACGCTCGACCTCAAGTGATGTGAGAAAGCTGCCCATCCTGTCGGTATTGATGTCGGAGACCGCTTCTTTCAAGAATATCTTCCCGCTCTCCCGCGGCATGAGCCCGTGGCATGCTTCGGCCCAATGCTGTGGATTGATGTTTCTTCATGCCACAACCTCGCTGACGAGACCGCCGAAAGCCCCTTCAAAGCGGTCGGTGGCGATCTCTCGCAGCTTTGGAAGGTAGTGCATTGATTTTTCGTGGAATGGGGACCCTGTTTAAAGGGTGATTTTCGTCCAAACGGGACCCTTTAACGATGGGGTCATCAAGATGCCTCCGGCTTGATCGGAGGCATTTGTGTTTTGGATGTTGGTTTTAGAGACGATTGCAAAGATACGTCGGCTGTCGCTGGTCCAGGGGAAGTCGATCAAGGCGATCTGCCGTGAGCTGAAGATCTCGCGCAAGGTGGTGCGCAAGGTCCTGCGTTCTGAGCAGACGGAGTTCCGCTACGAGCGCAAGCACCAGCCCTATCCCCGCATGGGAGCTCGGCGTGAGACGCGGGACCGGCTGCTGTCGGCGAATGCGGCCAAGCCGCAGCGGGAGCGGCTGCCGGTCGCTTCGACGGCTTCCACTGCATTCCCCCGTCGGTGTCGAAGACCTGCACGGTGCGCTTCGACAACAACAAATACTCGGTGCTGTCGAGTGCCGTCGGTCGGCCCGTCGAGATCCATGCTTATGTCGATCGGATCGCATCCGCCAGAGGATGGCGTGGTCGTGGGAGAACACGTTCGCTCCTTTGGCCGCAACGAGGTCGTCTACGATCCCTGGCACACGGCGCGCGCCGTTCCTTAGCTGGGTCGTGCGGTCGGCAATGGAGAAGGTGCGGCGCAGCTCAAGGCGGTTGATGACGTCGACCGGCAGATGGTGTTGATCCTCACCTGGGTGCTGACCGACGGATTGAGCGCGGTCGAGGCCGCCTGTCAGGAAGCCATCGAGCACGGTGCATCGTCGGCGCCGGTGATCCTCAACATCCTGGCCCGCAGCCGCGATCCGGCGCCGGGCACGATCCTTTCCATTCCCCAAGCGCTGAAGCTAGCTCACGAGTGTCGCCGACTGCACCCGCTATGACAGTCTCAGGAGGACAAACAGCCATGGAACGCACCGAGGTACTGGAACTGATGGGAGCGCTGAAGCTCTACGGAATGCGCAGAGCCTATGACGAGATCATGGGCGCGTCGCCATCAAGCGACGGCACGAGCCGCCCAGGATTGTCGGTGATCTCTTGCAGGCCGAGATATCGGAGAAGCAGGCCCGCTCCATCAAATACCAGTTCGCTGTCGCCAAGTTGCCGCTGGCCAAGGACATCGACGACTTCGACTTCGCCGACACGCCGGTCACCCCCTGATGCGCGATCTCGCCCGGCCGCGCCTTCGTCGCCGATCAGCGCAACATCGTCCTGGTCGGCCGCCTTCACGGGTCACCCAACTCGCGCGGAAGGTCGACCGCATTGCGACGGGCGCGTGTCGACTTCCCAACAATGTCAGACAGGAGACGCAACGCTATCGGAGCGATCGCATTGCCCGAAACGATTTTCCCAGTTGGCACGACAATTGCGGTCCTATGCGCAAAAGCAAACTAGACCTGAGAGCCGCACCGCATGAATGTAGCCTCCCAATATCTGCCGCTTGTGGCGCATCACGAAGCCGGGCACGCGGTGGCCGCCATCGTTTTGCACCGTCAGACGTTCGACGACGACCGTGAACTCCCTGCTTTCTCAAGTGTTAGTATTTACCCCGACGCCGGTGACGGAGAGTGCGGTGGTGTTGTCGAAGGCGCGGGTTTTTATTCAGCGCAAGGATTCACCTCGAAGCGAAAGCCGATTTTCGAGGACGATATGGATCGATGTTTGGAACGCGATGATGCGATCCGGGAGATAGTTGCGTGTCTGGCAGGTCCTTTTGCAGACTCCGCATTCGAAGGCTATCTGGACCCGCGCGATATGGCGATGAATGCGTCCGATGGGAATGAGGGGAGCTGCGACTACGCGGATGCCAAGCGAATCTATGGTGAGTTGCGGTTCCTGATGCCGCGCCGCCCCGATTGGGGGCGGATCGAAGATTGCACGGCCCGGCTAGTACTCGATCACTGGTCGGCCATCGAAGCATTGGCCGCGCATTTGCTGGTCAAGCATGATCTCCAATTCGATGAGGCTCTGACGATTGTTGCGCCGCATCTTCCGCCCATGCCAGCAGCTACGCCGCCAGAGCGTCATCCGCAGCCTGCTTGATCAGCCATTCGATGTGATTTGACCACATCTGCAACACCTCGCGCTTCTCCTTGACTTTGCTATAGAGATTGTAGATTTCGCCAATGTCTGTCAAGGACGCCGCCTTGTGATTCAGTATGTGCTCGATGACGTGTGGCAATACCTGCCGCCTGCCGAGATTTGTCGCGAGCGTCCTGCGCAGATCGTGAAGGGTCCAGTTCTCCAAAGCCACCCCGTCAGTATTGACCTTGCCGTCTAGAGCCTTCTTGCCCTTCGCGTAGCCTGAGAAGTGGCTTCTTTCGTTGCCCCTCGCAGGGAAAAAAACGTGTCATTGGTCTTCGGTACCGTCTGGGGGACCGACACCGCCAGTGTGGGCAGCGGAATAAGCGTAGGCTCTTCGTTCTTCGTGCGGTCACCCGATAGTTCCATGTTCCGGCTTCAAGGTTGAGGACCAACGCATCGCGGCAACTTCCGTACGCCTCTGTCCGGTCAGAATGAGCAGCTTGACGATGGAGCCGAACGAATAGCCGATATCGCCCGGTTCGGGCTCACAGCCCGTTCATATAGCCGCCAGTTCGGCATCGTTCACCACTCGCTTGCGCTTGACGATCGGGGCCGGATCCGGATTTTCCAATCCCTCGCGGGGAAACCGCGGATGAGCCGTTGCGGCGGTTTGCGACACCAGTTGAAAAATGCCCGCATACACCAGAAGGCCGTGTTAGCCGCTTGCGGGTGACCCCCGGCGACGATCTTCTTGGTGACGTTAGCAATGTCGGTGTCGATCACATGGTGGATAGAGCGACTCCCGAGGGCAGGCACAAGATACCGGTTCAGGCTGGCCTCGACCAGTGCGGTGTTTTGAGGGTCGTTACTCGGCGGCCTGGAGGTGACCGCCATCGCCGTCCTCGGTATCGTCAGCGCTGATATGCGCCTGATCGGCAAGGAAGGCTGGCAGTTCCGATGGAGCTATGCTGGAATTTGGGTGACGAGGCTGATCAAGCGGCGCTCTGCGGCTTCGTTTCGATGACCTGGATTCCGTCCAGGAACCTGGCACCTGCGATGAGTTTCGGCAACTGATTTTGTCCTTTCAATCGTCGCCACTTCCTGGCCGCGGCCAACAGCTTGAAGACCATCAGCTGGGCGGTTTTCGAGGATAGCGAGCCCTTGGTACGCACCGTGCGATAGCGAACGGTTGCAAAGACGCTTTCGATGGGATTGGACGTTCGCAGATGATCCCAGTGTTGGGCGGGGAAATCGTAGAGCGCCAGCGACGCAATATGATCTTTCGTCAGGCAGTCGACCGCCTTGGCATACGCCTCGGCCTCCATCTCGATCGCATGCGCAAGCAATTTGCGCGCGCCGCTGCGAAGTACATCCGTCAGGGTATCATCGATTTCGTCGGGCTGACGAAGGCGAACAATGTGTTGATAGTCTCGTTCATGGCGTATCACTCTCCTTGAGAGGTACTGGCAGGCTTCATCACCCGCCTCGATACGCCGCTCTCCTCAAGCCGCCATCATCCAGTTTCCGCCATGGCTCCCCCTGATTGATCCGCTTCACCTGTGCAACTGCACAGGCTGCCCTAGCGGGGAGATTGGCCTCCAATGGCGAAAGCTTGCCGCAGGAGACCCTCCGATGACCGTGCCTATGGCGCCGCCGCTACGACAACTTGCCGACAAGCAGCGTGCGATCCACTGCCGCGCTACTGCGCCTTCAAGGGACGTCTGGATCGCGACGCAGGAGCCGATGACTGTTACGGGATCAATTCCAGGTCGCGCTGGCCGTCGCTGTGCCAGTTCGACGGTCTGGTGGCAATTTGGGCACATCTTCTGTCGCCGACAGTGGCGATGGCTGACGCTTCAACGAAACGGGGTCTTCGACGTCTGCTGCCTACGCCGATGCTTTGCGAAGTGGCATAATGTTTCGACGCACGCAGGCGCGGGCAGGGGATGTCAGTCATGAATCTCCTGACTGGCGCGGATCAGGCCGATTGGCGGGATGAAAGATCATACGACTACACCGCTGGCCTGACGCTGCGGGAGTGGGCTTGGGAGTTCTTACGCCGCAATCCAGCGTTCCAGCGCGATCTGACCGCTGCGCGCCAGCATTGCAAGACTTGGTCTCTCCAATCCTTTCTCGATATGGTCGCGTCGGCCGGCGACCTGTCACGCTGGGGTGTTCTGTTTCGCGGAGTCTTGTGGCCGCGCTTCGGTCGTATTCTGGTGTCCGCTCTGGTGCGTCCATGTGCTGCCGGTCATTGCGGAACGGTTGCCTGCCTCGTCGCCGACACCGCCGTTCGAACTCTCGGCATTGCCCTGTCGTGCAATCGTCCTGCTGGCGCCCGACAAGAGCCAGCATGTTCTTCTTCGCAATGCGGACCACGCGCTGCAGCTCGCCGTCTCGGGCGCGAATATCCTCCACCCTGTTTGCCTGCATACGCAAGCCATCTGGCCCGCGGTGCTTTTAAAGCATCGACTGAGGGGACTGGAGTGCCTCAATGCTCTCAGTCTAGGGCAACAGTTGCCCCCCCGCTTGTTTGCGCCGGAAAAGCGCGGCGTTCGTTTGTCCTTCGTTCTTCGTGCGCTCGACGGTTCGCTCGCCGGAGCACCTCATCGCGAGCTCGCCGAAGTTCTCATCGGTCAACGGCGCGTCCATGCCGACTGGGCGGATCCTCGCGATCATCTGCGCGACCGCATCCGTCGGGCCGTCTCGCGTGGCCGCGCGCTCATGAATGGTGGCTACAGAGATTTCCTAATTTGAAAAGCGACAGTCCGCGCTGTGCGTCGGTGGATGAACGTTCGCTCGCAGCTGTACCCGTCACCAACAGTTCGCCCGCCGACAGGACTGCATGGCGCCTTGCAAGTGCGCTCTGGTCTAGCTTGTCGATGCCGAAAATGAGATGGGCGAGGGTGCCAAGGCGGTGGTTCATTAGGGCCGGCCTCGACCTGGACGCACATCATTGGTCGGAAAGCGGCGTGCACCGCAATGTCGCCATAGCAGCCAAGATCCTTTGAGTCCGGACCTGCAGTCCTGTTGGACCGGCGGGTGCAACAATATGGAGGGATTTGAGGCCTCACACCGTTCCCTGGTCGACAGCTCGGTCAGACATAGCACCCACCGCTTGATTATGGAAATGGTGTGCCTGGAGTGCAGCGAGTAGCGGCTTGCTGCGCACTGTCCTAAGAATAGCAGTCATGACCCGTCTGGGGTTCTGCAACACGACGATTCAACCGCTTGGGCATTGTCGCATATCCCACAATGTAGAATGCGCAACAGGGCAAAAGCTGATCCATCGGCGGTTTATCAATGCTTTTTGGCTTGGCACGGCACATGCAACGCAATCGGCAAAAGGCGCACGAACTGAGTGGCCCATCGGCCCTAGGAGCGCTGATTTATGCCCTCCCAAGGCATGTCCGGCCCGGCAGCGAGCTCAGTCTCCTGCCGGGCATCCGTGTTTCAGGTCAACGGCGTTTGGAACTTCCAATTAGGTGGCGGCATTGACCGCAGGCCGCCCCCCGGTGGGGCGGAGAGACAGTGCAGCAGGTTTCAAATCCCGCCCATGCAAAGATATTTCATTTCCAGATAGTCCTCGAGGCCATGACGGGAACCCTCCCGCCCGATGCCGGATTGTTTGATCCCGCCAAACGGTGCCGCCTCCGAGGACATGCGTCCCGTGTTGATGCCAACCATGCCATATTCCAGAGCCTCTGCCACACGCCAGACCCGCTTCAGGTTTGAGGCATAGAAGTATGCGGCGAGGCCGTAGATCGTGTCATTGGCCTCGCGCACGACCTGATCCGCATCGTTGAAGCGAATGATCGGCGCGAGCGGCCCGAATGTCTCCTCTTGCGCGACTGCCATGACGCTGGAAATCTCGGTGAGGACCGTGGGTTCGAAAAACGTGCCATTCTTGCCGATACGCTGGCCCCCGCATCGTATTGTGCCGCCTTTCGCAATGGCATCTGCGATGTGAGACTCGATCTTGGCCAGAGCATGCTTGTCGATGAGCGGTCCGATGTCCACTCCGGCATCGAATCCGTCGCCAACCGACAAGTGCCGGATTCTTTCCACGAATTTCTTGACGAACTCATCGTGAACGCTCGATTGGACGTAAATGCGGTTCGCGGAAACGCAGGTCTGGCCGGCATTGCGGAACTTCGCCTGGACCGCACCGTCAACAGCACCGTCAATGTCGGCATCATCGAAGATGATGAAAGGTGCATTGCCGCCGAGTTCAAGGCTGACCTTCTTGATCTGGTCAGAGCACTGACGCATCAGCAGCCGTCCGACCTCCGTCGAACCGGTGAAGCTGATCTTTCGAATCTTGGAATTGGTGCAGAGTTCACGGCCCACGCGATCACCTTCGGACGCATAGATCAGGTTGACCACGCCATCGGGAAAGCCGGCCTGATGGGCGAGGGCGAACATTGCGCCAGCCACAAGCGGCGTCTGTTCAGCGGGCTTGAGCACGATTGTGCAGCCCGCAGCCAAGGCCGGCGAGATTTTGCGCGCCACCATGGAGGCCGGGAAATTCCATGGCGTGATCGTGCCAACAACGCCGATGGGCTGCTTGATCACTAGCATTCGGCGGTCTGTCGAGGGTGCCGAGATCGTCTCCCCATAGACGCGATTGGCCTCTTCGGCATACCATTGCAGATACGCCGCCGCATGCGATACCTCTGAAATGGCTTCGGCAAGCGGCTTGCCCATTTCCGCAGTCAGAATCGCGGCGAGATCGCCTGCATGGTCGATGATCAGCTGATGCCATCGCCAAAGAACGTCGCTACGTTCTCGGGCCGTCAACGCGGCCCATCCCGACTGCGCAACATAGGCCTTGTCTACCGCAGCACGTGTCTCCTCCACGCCCATATCGGGAAGCTCTGCCAAAACTTCGCCGGTCGACGGATTGACGACCTCGAACGTCTTATTGCCAACTGGTCTGCCGAGTGCCGGCAGGCGGTCGATGGCTCCAAACAGGTGCGGGGATTTCAGGCGACGGATCATCGGCAGGCACAGGGGCAATACCGGATTCCTCCTCAACGCAGCGAACATCCAGGTCGACGGGCCGTCAGTGTGTATTCTGCACCAGTGGGTTCGTCGTAGGGCCTCGGCAAAGCAGCTGGTAGACCACGCTAGCCCGATGAAAAGACAGCAGTTTCGTTAGTTTGAGTGCCCGCGGTTCATCAATTGATGGATTAAGCAGTCGGATGTTTGCTTCATCCACCATGCCTGCTGGTGGCGTGCGACTGAATTCTGCAAAAAGGCGGCATACATGCTGAGGAGCGCCATTTCGGCGAGAGGCCGCCGGACCGCCAATGCCGCGCAAGGTCGGCGAAAACGACTCCGCGCGTCTGCATGATCTGCTTGGCCCACGGGCCTCCAACGCTCTTCCCACGAGAAGCCCCGATGAAGAAGGAAGGTGTGATGAGTTTCTTTACTCATCCTTGCCGCCCAGCGGCGGGCCGACCACCAAAATGGCGGGCTCGGCCGAAAGCAGCTTTTTGGCCGCCGCCTTGACCTGTTTGAGCGTCACCCGACCGATGCTGCGGGCGCGACGCTGGTTGTAGTCGACGTCGGCCTTGTGAATCTGCAAATCCAGGAGCCGGTCTGCAATCGAGCGGGTCGAGCCCAGTTGGTCGATGGCATAGGCGCCGATCAGGTGCTTCTTCGCCGCCTTGAGCTCGGCCCCGGTCGGTCCTTGCTGCGCCATCTGCTTTACCACATCTCGCACGATGCTCAGTGTTTGGGCAGCGCAGTCCGAGCGTGTCTCTGTCGTAACCAGAAGCGAGTCAAGGGTTAGTTCAGAGCTGACGTGATAGGCAAGGCCGCGTTTTTGACGTACCTCCTCGTAAAGGCGGGAAGTCAAGTATGAGCCGCCAAGGATGTCGTTCAGCAGCACGGCCGCGTAGAAATCCGGCGCGCTAGGCTTCACGCCAGGCCAGGCCAACGTCAGCGAAGTCTGCGGCAGGTCGTAGTTCTCCTCCACCAGTTGACCGAGTTTCGGCGCGACATCGTAGACGGGGACGAGGGTTTGTTGCTCAGGCAAATCACCAAACAGCTGGTCAAGCCTTTCCCTCAACGTGTTCGCGTCAATGTCACCCACCACGGCAATATGGAGCCCGTCGCGAGCGAAAATGGCCTGGTGGAAGGCGCGGAGGTCGGACGGCGTGATGCCGGGGAGGCTCTCTTTTGTGCCTTCTCCCGGCCTTGAACAAGGATGCGCGCCATAGATCGCGCGCAGCCATTTGCGCTGAGCGATGGCGTTAGGGTCTCGCTCGCTGCCGACGATGCGGGAGACAATCTCGGCGCGGACGCGATCGATCGGCCCCTGCTCGAAGCGCGGCGCGTTCAGCGCGAGCCGAAGCAGGCCGAACGCCGCGTCCTGCTTTTTGGAAAGCATGCACATCGATCCGTAGATGTCGTCGCTTTGCGCGTCCAAACTCATTTCGGCGCCGGCATGGTCGAGCTTCACCTGGAAGGCACCGCTGTCGTAATGGCCAGCGCCTTCGATGAACAGGCCGGCCATCAGTTTGGCCATCCCCTCCTTCCCGACCGGGTCCTGCTTGGTGCCGCCCTTGAAGGCAAAGCCGATGTTGACGATTTCCACTGTGTGGTCCTCCACCAGCCAGGCGATGATGCCCTTTTCGGACTTCACCTCCTGGATGTTCATCGCAGCATGGGGCCGAGCGCCGAGCGTCATCTCTTGATTCTCCGTCTTGGGCAAGAGATAGCCCGTGGTCGAACGGTCGAACGCGAGATAGCGGGCGGCAACTGCTTTGATTTGCTCGGGGGTAACCTTGCGGATGCGATTCGGCCGTTCCTCGACATCCTTCACGGTACCGCCGGTGGCCAGCGTCGAGCCGTAGATGCTGGCGAGCCAGTCCAGGTTGTCTTCCGCAAAGATCATATTGAGCAAATAGTGGTCCTTGGCCTTGCCTAGTTCCTCGTTGCTGACACCATCCTCGGCAATGCGGGCAACTTCGGCAGCGGCCGCCGCTTCGAGATCAGCCAGCTTGGCATCGCCGCGCGGTGCGCCATAGATGGCGAACTTGGTGTCGTCGAGCACAGTGCCCTGGAAATAGACGCGGGCGCTGGAAGCGATACCTTGCTGGACAGCGAGCGCCTGGTAGAGCCGGCCGCGGTTACCGCCGCCGAGAATTTCGGCCAGCAGGTCGAGCGCTTCGGCCTCGCCCGGCTTGGCGGTGTGGTAGGACGGCACCACCCACTGCGTCGAAAAACTGGGCACGCTGACGCGGGCGTCTGAGAGCGTGACGGTGCGCCTGGTGTTCTGCTCGGGCTCAACCGGCCGGATGCGCGGCGGCAGGTCAGGTCCGCGCGCCACCTTGCCATAGGTCTTTTCGGCCAGCGCCCGCACCGTGTCCGGTTCGACATCGCCGGCCACGATCAGCACGGAGTTGTTGGGCCAGTAGTACTTTTCATAGAAGACGGTGGCGTCGACGCGGTTCAGCTGCTCGATCTCCTGCATCCAGCCGATGATCGGGATGCGATAGGGGTGGTTCTGCCACAGCGTCGCGTCGATCTCCTCATGGAGAACGTCCTGCGGGTTGGTGTCGGTGCTTGAGCGGCGCTCCTCGATGACCACATCGCGCTCGGTCTTGACGACATCGTCGGTCAGGATGAGGTTTCGCATTCGGTCGGCCTCGAAGCTCATCATCAGCTCGAGCGCCGACGGCGCCACTGTCTGATAGAAGGCGGTGTAGTCGGAGGAGGTGAAGGCGTTGTTGGAGCCGCCGATCTCGAACACTGCGCGGTCGAATTCGCCGCCCGCATGGTTGGTCGTCGCCTTGAACATCAGATGCTCGAAGAAATGGGCGATGCCGGATTTGCCCGGCGGCTCGTCGGCGCTGCCGATCTTGTACCACACCATGTGGGTGACGATCGGCGCCCGGTGGTTGGGAATGACGACCACCTCCATGCCGTTGTCGAGCACGAAATCCCTCGCCTTGCCGTCCTCCCATGCGACGGGGATCGGAGCCGGCCCCGCGCCGACCAACTCGGACGCAACGGACGTCCTGCGAAGCCCATGAGTGCGGGGCTTGCTTGGTAGTTCTGGTAGGGAGAGTGGGGTTATGGGCTGCGTTCCTGGCAAAGTGATCTGTTCCTCATTTTGAAGGATCTATGTCTCCCGAACGCCTATTGGGAGAAAGTGGATCGGCACGCGACGCCGAGCCACATGAGCCGTCAGCGTGTTGCTGGGCCTGACGCGAGCCTCATCTTTGGATGCGTCCGGGAAACTTTCGGCATGGTGAGGCCATGGGAAGTCTGCTCGTTATCCATTGGGTGTTTGCGGATACCTGAGCATGCCCCGTGCCAAGTAAGAAAGCCCCGATTCGCAAGGTTTGATCCAACCTTGATACTTGCGATATCCGACATTGTCGGGCATCCGACAGAAAGCGCCTTTCGCCGGCGCGCCGGCTATGACGCTCGCCTCCTCCGGCGTGACGACGATCCTTTGGCGGGCGCCGCGCACACCGATCTGCCCGCCTATCAGCACCGCGACATCGAAGGACAGCGCGATCGTGACTGGATGGGTCTTACGCAAACATGCAGCAGTGCCACCGCGATCAGGACTTCATCCGCCCCACAAAGACCCGAGCGCGAGGGACGACGTGTAAGGCTAATGATGCCGCGCATAAAGAGGTAAGGTCCCTCGTCGTACCGGCGAGCCCCTTCGCTGGGTCTCGCGAGGGTCTGGTTTGCGAACGTCGACCGACAGCATCACGGCATGGGCGGCCCCATCGGTAGGCAAGCATTGACCGTGCCATCAGCGTTGAGGCAGCGCAGAGCCCAATTTCCCGGTGCCAGCCGGTACGTTGGAGCTTCAACTGTGGCCAGCCAAGCGGGCCGAGGCCGTGAAACTCCTGATACCCTGGACCGTCCGGATTGCAACGCACGACGCCTTGGTCTCGCGCCAACGTCCATTGACGCTCAGCGAAGCATCATGCGGACGAGCTGGGAAAGCTTGGCCGGGCCGGCGCCTTCCCAGGCGCATGGGACGCGCGACGACCCATGTGGACCTTGGATTTCACTACGCACTTACGCTGCTTTGGCCTTGTCAGCAGCCTGAGCATAAAGCGTGCTCAGCTTTCAGGGCGAGCCTCTTTCATGTTGATAGCATCTGTCGTCATTCAGGATCGCCCCATTTTCGCATGCCGCTTGCAGCTTTCAGACTGTTGTCAGCCAGGGCCGCCATAAAGGGTCTCGTTTAACGCATTCGGGAGGCTTCATCACTCGACCACATTAATTTCGGGCGGTTCGCCGGCGCTCCGAATGGCACTTAACACCAGATCCTCTCCAAACCCGTGATGATCCAAGAGGAAAACGAAAAATCCCTAAATCATAAAAAAGCACCGATACGGTCGGCTCCAGGCTGATGAAATTGCGGTCTCACTGGCCACGCACGATACTTGCGATGGCGATGGCCATTGCAAAGGCCGGTCAAGCACCCAAGACGCTGACAAGCACGCCTCCGACCAAAGCTCGATCGTTGGCAGCCTTTCTAGCCGTATACTTGGGGCATTTTGGGACGGCGATCCGGACGCCGATTAAAACCTGCCGGTCGTCTAAATGGAATGGTTGGTCCGGGTCCTTACTGGACCCCGCCAACCCGATCGGGCCGGCGCACAGGGGCACCCAGACAATTGGACACGTCGCCTTTGCGCGGCGGCTTGCACTTTCTCGGATGGCCTTTTTTCTCCCCGGGCGAAATCGAGCGAGCGGTGAGGCGGAGCCTTCGATTTTGCCGATCATGTCGTGTCGCTTCGATCGAACTGCTCAGACGATGATAGCGGCATTGATTGCCGCGGCCGAAATGCGTTGTGTGAAGTACGATTTCTACGCCGTATACATACTGCCGTACAGTTCGCCCTGTCAGCAGCCTTGCCAGCAATCCGCCCTGTGTCCAACTGTCGTCGAATTCACCGGTGTCATTGAGGAATTCGTATGATCGCCTCGAAACCATCATTGCGACCGCGGGCGGGCGACGCAAGCTCTAGACTGCCACCGATCCGCTGGATAACCATGTTAGCGATATGTAGACCAAGGCCTGAGCCCGCAGCAGGAGTAGCACCACGACTAAATCGCTTTGTAAGCCCTTCGAGGTCGGGGAGGGGCACCACCGGTCCGGCGTTTGCAATAGCGATGGTTCCATCAGTTTGGACGGAAACTGTTGTCGGAACAGTGGGCAGTCCATGTATCAGCGCATTCTCGATCAGGTTACGAAGGAGGATCCCAAACGCATCGACATCCACTTTGCGCATCAAAGTGGTGCAGCCGTCGACGTTAAGATGCAGGCGTCCGGCATATTGCGGCTTTTTCCTCAGGTCGTCGATTTCCAGCCGAACCGATCGGACAAGATCGATCGCGTGATCCGCCATGCCAACCCCCGATTCGGCTTGAGCGAGCTGAAGCACTTTTTCGACAAGGCGGCCAAGGCTCGACAGCGCTTGCTCGATGCCGCGCGCACGCATTTTGGCCGACCCATTGGGAAGCTCGGCCACTAATCTCTGCATCTGAGCGATTGAACCTGCGATCGGCGTGCGCAGTTCATGCGCACTGTTTGCGGCGAACTCGCGTTCGGCCTCGAGAGCCGCCCGCAGACGATCGAGAAGCCGATTGACGGATGCCGCGATTGGAGCCAACTCTGCCGGGAAATCGCCCAAGTCCATTGGTGACAGATTGCCGCCGTCGCGCGATCCGATCTGCTGTCGCAGTACCTCGATTGGCCGCAGCGAGCGCCGGATCACGATCCACCAAACAGCTAAGCTAAAGGGCAGGAGCACGAGTGTCGGAAGGAAGACAAAAAGTGCGCCCTTCGCGATTGTGGTACGGCGGCCATCAAGCGGTTCGGCCAACTGATGATACACGCCGTCTTGGATCTCCTCTGTGTAGACGCGGTAATCAGCGTTTCCCCAAAAGCCGTTACTCAGGGGAGCATCAGGGAAGGGCTGCTGACCCTCTTCCGGTTCGGAAATAAGCACTACCCCGTACTTATTAATAACCTGCTCACGATAGGTCCAGTACTTTTTATAAGTTGGCAAGTGGTTATTGTATTGATCAACGTGTTTTCCATTCAAGACCTTGATCAGCTCTGGTTCTCTGTACTCTGCGCTCGCCTGGAGCAAGTCATCCGAACTTTCGTTTACATTATTGCAAAAAATGAACGCAGCAATGGTTGGGGCGGCGATCCAAACCAGGAGCGTTGCCCCGCCTAACCACGATATCAGCTTTCTCGTCATGCTGTTCGAGTTCGTCATGTGACCACGAGCCTGTATCCGGAGCCACGCACGGTTGCTATTCTATCCCCGCCGATCTTCTTGCGGAGCCGGCTGACATAAACCTCCACTGTGTTGCTCTCGAACTCCGAATTGAATGAATAAAGCGCGTGCTCGATCCTCCCCTTTGAAACGACCGAACCGGGCCGGCGTAGAAGGCAGTCGAGCACCGCCCATTCGCGTCCAGACAGGTGGACCTCCTGCCCGTCGCGGAAGAGGCGTCGCTCGGCTGCCTGTATGGAAAGCGTCCCAACCGAAAATTGCGGCTCCGGAAAATGCCCTTGGCGACGTGCCACTGCACGGATGCGTGCCGAGAGTTCCCCCAGATCGAACGGCTTGACCAAATAGTCGTCGGCGCCAGCGTTGAGCCCCTCGATGCGGTGCGAAATCCGATCGCGGGCTGTCAGAATGATGACCGGCGTTGTATCAAGCCCCTTGATCAGCTCCCGCAGATAGTCGATGCCATTGCCGTCCGGCAGGTGAACGTCGAGCAAAATAACGTCGTAGCCGGCCACAGCTGCATGACCGCGCGCTCCGGACAGGCCCTCGGCCCAGTCGACCGCGTGGCCACCAGCCACCAAATGATCGTGCACAGCACTTCTAAGGTCGTCGTCGTCTTCAATGAGCAGTATTCGCATCAGGCTGCCGAGCTCCGGTATGAGGGCAAGGCTCCTGCCTTATTGATCGAAGCTGACAGTAGGCTGAACCGGCGCCAGCGAATATCTGGGGGCTTTCAGGCTGCTGTCAGCTACAATTGCAAGAAAGGGGTCGTTAACAAAGCCAAACGAAGAGGCCTTATGAAACCCCTCCTGATCTCGGCACTTTTGCTCAATGTGACCACCGGCGGCTGTACACTGGTTGGCGGGCAATTCGACGTGGCGGTCAACGAATGGCAGCCGCGCCACGCGTCAATGTCCAGGCTTGAAACTGACAGGTGTCTTAAATACGAGGGCACCGTAGCGGGTGCCTCCAGTTATCGAACAGTGCCTAGCAGGTCAGAAGTGCACTTTGACCATAGGGGTCGTCCGTATTTTCGGCGCTCGCGAACAGAGTCGACGGTCAATCGATGCGCCACTGCCAGAGTCTGGAACGGTCAAGTGTTTGTTATCCCCCGTCCGGGCCATATTCTCTGCCGAGGACCAAGAAGGCCCTATTTTCGGTGCCCACGAACAGAGCCAACGGTCAATCGATGCGCCACTGCCAGGGTCTGGAACGGTCAAGTGTTTGTGATCCCCTGTCCCGGCCGTGTTCTCTGCCGAACTCGCCCTTGTAGTCGGCACACCAAAGATCGTTAGGGCGACAGCCGTTTGAAAGTGGTGTCCCCGTCGCCCTGTTGCGCCTGCGCTTGCGGCGCTCGACCATGCCGGCGGTCGAGCACGGCATGCACGGTCGAGATCGCGGGCCGGTGCACATCCGGATACAGCCGGGCCAGCCGCTCGCGTATCTTCGGCGCACCCCATGTCGGCTTGTCTTGCTTGAGGCGCACAATCAGCTTCTCGATTTGAAACGGAAGCTGATTGGCGT
The DNA here is from genome assembly GCF_003952425.1 of Mesorhizobium sp. M2A.F.Ca.ET.046.03.2.1. Taxonomy (NCBI): domain Bacteria; kingdom Pseudomonadati; phylum Pseudomonadota; class Alphaproteobacteria; order Hyphomicrobiales; family Phyllobacteriaceae; genus Mesorhizobium; species Mesorhizobium sp. M2A.F.Ca.ET.046.03.2.1. The sequence continues at coordinate 3,699,541 of NZ_CP034449.1, forward strand.
GGCGATAGGGCCGCCGCGATCGGTCCGTCAGCCCCTCCAGGCCGCTGTCGTTGTAGCGCGTGAGGATCTTGTAGCCGGTCTTGCGCGAGATATCGAACTCCCGGCAAAGCACCGCCATCTTCTCGCCGTCCAGCAGCCGGGCGACGAACTTCAGCCGCTCTTCCATGACGTTACACTCCTTCCAAGGCACCTTGCTCTCCTTGCAAAGGGCCGAAAGTGTAACCCATCTATCCGGAATGAACTGTCACCCATCTTTCGGGAAGGGCAGTCATGGCCAAGGCAACTGGAAGCCGAATTTTCTTTTAGAGTATGAATCAGCGCCGTCTGCCGAAAAGCGCGTCCACGATCTTCCCTTTTGAAACGACCGTGCAGGGCTGGGGCAGACGGTAGTCGAGCACCGCCCATCCGCGTCAAGTCAGGTAGACCTCCTGCCCGTCGCGGAAGAGGCGTCGCTCGGCTGCCTGTATGGAAAGCGTCCCAACCGAAAATTGCGGCTCCGGAAAATGCCCATGGCGACGTGCCACTGCATGGATACGCGCTGAGAGTTCCCCCAGATCGAACGGCTTGACCAAATAGTCGTCGGCTCCAGCGTTGAAGCCCTCGATGCGATGCGAAATCCGATCGCAGGCTGTCAGAATGATGACCGGTGCCGATTCAAGTTCCTTGATCAGCTCCCGCAGATAGTCGATCCCATTGCCGTCCGGCAGGTGAACGTCGAGCAAAATAAGGTCGTAGCCGACCACAGCTGCATAATCGCGCGCTTCGGACAGGTTCTTGGCCCAGTCGACCGCGTGGCCACCAGCCACCAAATGATCGTGCATAGCACTTCCAAGGTCCTTATCGTCTTCAGTGAGCAGTATTCGCATCATGCTGCCGAGCTCCGGTATGAGGGCAAGGCTCCCATCTTATTGGTCGAAGCTGACAATAGGCTGAACCGGCGGCAGCGAATTATTTGGGGAGCTTTCAGGCTGCTGTCAGCTACAACTTGCAAGAAAGGGGTCGTTAACAAAGCCAAACGAAGAGCCCCTATGAAACCCGTCCTGACCTCGGCACTTTTGCTCAATGTGACCCCCGGCGGCTGCATCAGCAAATTGATTTGGGAAACAGGCGCGCCGGTTCTAATGACCGACGCAGGCCGAGGTCTGGAACAGCTGGACCAGCGAACGGCGTCTTCGGTTTTTCAGGCAACAGCCACATGGAAGAATATGATTGGCTCGACCATGCGCCGAGCTTTGTCGAACGGATTGGTCGCGGGCGCACTACCACAGATTATGGCAGGTTTACGCCCTGGCCTTGACACCCGGGGTGATCGTCACCGGCGGAGCCGCGGCGTACTGATCGGATATCTAACGTCGCTGAGTCTCTCGTCGGTGCAGTGGATCTCTCGGCTTAGCCATCATGCAAAAAACGACGGTTCCGCGACACCACTTTTCAGGTCCGTGACACAGGCTTTGTGAGCCGATCTGTTGTTCTTACCCCAGGCTAATGGCTGAACAGCTCTGTCGCCGGCTCGATGCGCCAGATGGCGCGATGTTTTGAACCCTTTCACGAGGCGACGGCAGCAGCCGACCGGCTCTCCTATCGCGGCTCCCGCGATCCACACACCCAGCAAGGGAATCTACCATGGTAATGAAGGCACCGGTTGCCGACGCTAGGAATGGGTCGGTAGTAGATCGGCTGGTCGGCATCGACCTCGCTCGGGGCCTGGCTGTCTTCGGGATGTATGCCGCCCATCTCGGTCCCGACCCCGGCGAAGGAGGACTAGTCGGGTTTCTGATGGAACTAACCCATGGGCGGCCGTCGGCCCTGTTTGCCGTATTGGCCGGTTTTTCAATCCTCCTGATTACAGGTCGCAAGGCGCCGAAGTCGGGGATAGCCGGTAGACAGGCCATCGCCAGAGTCGCAATTCGTGCCCTTGTTTTGCTCGCGCTTGGCTCAATCCTGGGCTGCCTCGGTACCCAGGTCGAAGTCATCCTAGAATACTACGGAATTTGCTTCTTGTTGGTATTGCCGCTCCATCGGCTCAGCGCATATCAGCTGGGCTTGATCGCTGCCGCTACGGCATTAGTTCTCCCGCAAGTCCGTTCCTCCCTTCTGTCGGTTGCCCCCAACCTCCTCGACCCGGTCTTCAACCTCATGGTCAACGGCTACTATCCCGCGGTGACCTGGGTTCCTTTCCTCATCGCTGGCATGGCCATCGCGCGCCTTAATCTTAATACGCTAGCAGCGCATTGGCGCCTTGGTCTGGCGGGGGTCGCGCTGGCCGTGTTGGGCCATGGGGGATCCTTGCTCGCGCTGAGTTCCCGCGCTTTGACTGAAACCTCCTTGTGGTGGTCTGACGTTGACGGCGCTTTTGAGCCTTCCAAGTCGTCATTTATAGTCAAGTCGTCATGGATAGCCGCACCTCATAGCGAAACGACGCTTTCGATCGTGGGCAGCACCGGTTGCGCAATGATCATCTTGGCGGCTTGCATGCTCGCTGTGGATGCGCTCCCGCGTCTGCGAAAGCTGGTCTGGCCAATAATCGCAGTCGGCTCGATGTCTTTGACGGCCTATGTGCTGCACATTGCGGGAATAGCCTATCTTATGAAGATAAACATTTTCAAAGACGAGAGCCTGTCCACGCTCTTTGGCTTCGTTGTGGTTATCAGCACTTTTGCGGTGCTTTGGCTGCGCGTCTTCCAGCGAGGACCGATGGAAGTGCTGATGGGTAGGGTCGCAGATCTCGCGCGTCACATCCGCTGAGCACCGCCGCGCCCCGGCCTCCCGATCACATTACGGACAAGGTGGGGCTTTGTCCAAAGCTTGTTCGCGGCAGGGGAGGGTACTTCCTCCCACCCTGCCGCCTTGTTGATGGAAGCTAAAACGGTCGCGCAGGCGCTAGAGTTGCATCGGCATAATCAGCTTAAACTCGCGAAGTTAAACCCGCGGTTGGTCTATCTCGGCCCGCCTCACCTGAAAGGCTAAGGTATCCGTTTCGGTCAAGGGTTTTAGGGGCCATTTTCGCTGCGCCTTGAGGAGAGCGTTTGCTAGGATGAGGAGCTTTCGCAACAAGATGATGACCTTTGCGGGTTTGCCTGCCGCCTTTAGCGCCTGGTATTTTGCCTTGAGGTCGGGGTTGAAGCGCAGGGCGAAGGGCCGGGCATGTAGAGGGCCTGGCGAACATTGGCCCGGCCGCCCAGGCGCGGCCGCTCCATTTTGCCGAGGCCGGCGAGGCTTGCGGCCTTTGGTTCCGAGTTCCGGCATGTCGATGGTGAGTGTGCAGGCGGTGGCATCCGATGCGCCATATGCTGGTCAGGATTTCGCGGCGCTGGACAGCGTCGGGATCGGCTTTCATGAGGGTAAGCATCGTCTGATCGATATCGCTGAGTTCACGTGGATCTGCTTCCAGCCACTCGTTGTTGTGGCGCCTGAGCAAGGCAAGCGGTCAAGGTCTGGCTCTGGTGCTGGCTGCGGTGCGATCCCCGCACGGGCCAGGTGCCGATCGTGTCGACGATCCACCTCGCCGCGACCAGAGAGCTGCTACTCTCTTCCGCTGTTCATTCTGGCCTCTTCGCAATGAATGTCATAAAATCACCTGTCGCAATTAATGGTTTTTGATTTGGCTCCAGCAGCTGGCAGATATCGCCGAGAGTTCCGCAGAGAGCGTCGAAAGTTTTGGCCGCCTTCTTCCGCAGCCGCGCCTTGAGTTTTGAGCAGACCTGTCTTGATCGGGTTGAGATCGGGCGAGCATGGCGGCAGGATCAGGAGCCAGTGCCCTTTGGCCAACCAGTGGGCGGCGCGTACCTTGCCGACAATCTGGGGTTCCGAACCCGACAGTTGGTTTTCAACCCGACAGTGGCCCGCCTCAGAGCAGGCTACCGCCCTTCGGAGCAGGCAGAAGCTAATCGAGGTTCGCGGGTTCCGGTTTGAATGTGCAGGTCGCTGCGCGCCTGATCTTTCGGTCTGGCGGCACATGACAAAAACCCTCATTTTGGCCGACGATACCCGGTCAGGAGCGGGTATCGCAGTCGAGAAGCGACCCGAGCACGTCCACAAGATGTGCCGAGTTTGCAAGGTGTGTCATTGTTTCTGTCAACGTTCGAGCGACAGCGCACGACGAAACGTCTGGCATACGCCTCGTCTGGCACGCGCCTCGCATATGTTGCAGTTGCTGCTGGAGATCAGGCGATCGAGTGGGCCTTGCAATTTTCCGATTTTGATGCGCCTAAAGTCTCGTGTACAAATCAGGCTGGCGTGAATGGCCTGCCTAAGTTGCGACTTATTACAAAGGAATGGATATGGCGACTGGAACGGTGAAGTGGTTCAACAGCACGAAGGGTTTTGGTTTTATTCAGCCTGACAACGGCGGTCAGGATGTCTTTGTCCACATTTCCGCTGTTGAACGAGCGGGCCTGTCGACCCTTAATGAGGGCCAGAAGATCAACTACGAGGTGGAACAGGATCGCCGCACGGGAAAGTCCTCTGCAGGCAGCCTCAGCAAGGCTGGCTAACGGTCCGGGAAAGCCTTGGCAAGGTTCGTCATCGCCGGAACGCATTGACGGCTCGAAACCCGGGCCGGAGCATGCAAGTTAATGCCGCGGCAGGGATTGCTGGAGCCATCATGAATTACTCTGGAAATGAGGCTCTTGGACGGGAAAGGCGGGGCTCATCCCCGCCCTTTGATTCCGCGCAGATTGGGCCAACGGCTGCTGCGCGTCCGAACGACTGTTGATACGGATTTAGGCTGCGACCTTCTTGCGGGTCCGTTTCGCCGGCGCCGTGGCTGGGGCTTCCGGCTCTTTCGGTTTGCGGCCGAGTCCCATGGTCTTGGCCAAGGCGGAGCGCGCAGCGGCGTAATTCGGCGCCACCATGGGATAATCCGACGGCAGACCCCATTTGGCGCGATATTCGTCTGGGGTCAGACCATAGTGCGTCGCCAGATGGCGCTTTAGCGATTTGAATTTCTTGCCGTCTTCAAGGCTAATGATGTAGTCCGGTTCGATCGACTTTTTGATCGGGACAGCAGGTTTTTTTACAGGCACAGGCTCTTCTGCCGGTATGAGTCCAGCCGTGCCGTTTAGAGCCCCGTGCACTTGGGCGATCAGGGCAGGAAGCTCCCCCGCCGGGACGGGGTTGTTGGAGACGTAGGCTGATACAACATCGGCAGTGAGCTCGATGAGGATGTCGGTCTTGTGGGGTTCTTCTGTCATAAACTTCTCCGGGCAGCTTGAAACACAGTTGGGCGAAGTGTCGCTTCATAGTGGCGGTTGCCGCTGAAAGCAAATGGATCGACGGGTGCGCTGCTCCTCCACCATTGAAGTCTCGGCGACGCATCCCGTCATCGTCCATCGCTAAAGGCAGCGTATTGAATTATGGGAGCGGTCGCGCCCGCCCCACCATAGCGATACAGCAAGACAATCAAAAAAGCCGGTCTTTGCTTGGCCCCAAATCTTTTCTCCTTTCGTGAACGCTGAGCTGCCAAGCTGCTACAGTTCACCTCGCGGGGCAACCGTGCACAACACAGGAGTCGCCCGAGCGATACATTCTTCACTTGCCGCTTATCAGCGCTGGTGATTGCACTTTGCAGCCTGCCTCCGGACCCGCAGCGCTCACGCTGTTGGTTTTGCGCCTGCAGGCGTCGGAAGTCGGATCGCCGCAGCTAATTTCCTCAGGCGGACGAATTCAACAAATCGATTGTTTGGATCGAAGGCATCCACACCATCGATGCCTCTAGAATAGGATCCAGCTACAATCACCGTGCTGTAATGGCAGGGACGGCCAGCACAAGCGCGACACGATCCGGCGGGTCCATCGCTGCGTTACGTATTCATGGCTACTGCATCGGGCGCTCGGTCGACCGCCTTAAGCCAGGTCGCCGCATTGCGAGACGGTGACCGGCGAGGGAGAGGGCGCTCTGGCAACGAAGCGAGGCGGGTGGCCTTGCGGGTGGCCGCGTGATGTCATCCGGCTCTCCTGCCGATCTCTGCCGGCCAGATCTGGAGCAACTGTTTTGCATAGATATGGCTCTCTTCAGGGGGCCATCTATGATGGGAGCCGAGCGCGTGTTCGAGCCGGGGAACAGGCTGCGCATGCACTGTGCCCACCTATTGCGATCGTGCTAACCTTGGTTGTTTGGACTTGCCGTTAAAGGCAAGCGACAGATTGAAGTTATGCTGCACCATCTGATTGCCTGGCTCGTTTTCGAGAGCTCGCCGATACAGGGCCTGTGCCGCGTCATGCCGCCCCTCAATGTCCAAAATCACGCCCTTCGCATTCAATGCACGTACGTTTCCTGGGGCTGCAACCAAGACGCTGTCGAGCACCTCAACCGCTTCGTGCGGGCGCTTCTGGCCCACCAAGGCATTTGTAAGTCGTATCGCCGCATCAACATTGTCCGGGTGCTGCTTCACCTCATCCCGCAAAGCCCGCTCTTGAACATCCTGACCAACTTCGCGCAAAATGCGTTCGCGCATAGCCGGATCGATTTGATCGGCGCTGAGCAACTCGGGGGAAGATGTCTCCTGCACGGAAAGAGCCGGCTTTTGCCAGCTGGCGCAACCGCCCAAAGGCAGAATGGCGAGTACGGCAAAAAGAAGTGAGTTCCGGCGCAGAAACATAGGCGATGGAGAAACTGTATTACTATTCATGTTATCTCTCAGTTATCGGGGAGGCGCGTGGCGTTCAGTTAGGAAAGGTGGGACTACTCTAACAATCCGCTGTTCGATCCGTGCGGGAGTGTGACGGATCCTGCGGGGCGAATTGTAAAGTCGGAGGCGAGGTCTTGATAAGACAGCACGGCGAGATCAACCCCGTTTCGCGTCAGAAAGCCGCGGACGAAACGTCGGACATCCATCGACGTCAACAGAATAGGGCGGGTTTGACCCGGTTCTGCGTTCGAAAGGACCTGACGTATCTGTGATAGCATCGCTTCGCTTTGCCGATCCTCCAGTGCGAGATAGGGGCCTGCATCCGAATCTCGAACCGCGCCACGCATCACATCCTCGCTCTCGCGCTCGACGACCAGGGCGGACACGATGCCCTCCGTGTTGGCATGGCGGTGGCAGATCTGTCGCTTCAAACCAGAACGGACATATTCCGTCAGCAGGGCAACGTTCTGCTCACGCTCGCTCCATTCGGCCAATGCCTCCAACACGAGACGGGTGTGGCGGATTGGGATACCTTCCTCCAGGAGGCGGCGCAGAACATCGGCAATCCGAGGAATCGGCGTCGTGCGTAGCACCTCTTTCACAAGCTCAGAATATTCCTGCTCCATTCGGCCCAGGAAATGTCGGGTCTCTTGGATGCCCACCAATCGCGGTGCGTAGCGGGTCAACGCTGCATGGACGCGCAAGGCGAGGAGTTCGCCGGGAGCCCTATGCTCCGTGCCGGCGCCCGTAAGGGCCTTTGCAGGGGTATGTTCAACCGGGAGTGTGTCCGTTTTCGGCTCACGTCTAAGGGGGACACCGCTCGAGTCGACGTGCGCTACATCGGCTCGGAGCGCCATCTGGTTTGGATCTAAGGCGTCCTGTTCGACTGGCACGCCCTCGACATCAATTCGGAATTGCGATTCAGGCAGCTGCTCGTCAACCAAGACAGGGATGCGAGGAACGATAATGCCCAGATCGGCTGTGACCAGGAGCGAAACGCGCCCAATATGTTTTTGCAATTCGGCTTGATCGACCGCCTGCATAAGATCTGGCGCTAGAAAAAATGCGATCGGGAATTCCTTCGCAGGCGCGGCTTGCTTAGGCTCCGCTGCAGTTCCACCTTTCGCATCGGCAGTGCCGGCGCCCAGCACATCAGCCTTGACAATGCTTACCGCAGCGAACACTGCGGCCAGCATCAGAAAGACGGGGAGGGGAAACCCAGGAACGAACCCCATTACAACCAGGACGCCGGCCGCCAGTCGCAAGGCTCGAGTGCTGGCCGTGAGCTGACTGACCATTTCTGTACCGAGGTTGATCCTCGCCGTCCCAGTCACACGGGTGACGATGGTCGCCGCAGTAATGGAGAGCAGAAGGGCCGGAATCTGCGATATCAATGCATCGCCTATCGTCAGCAGAGTGTAGTGATGCAGTACCTCGCCGAAGGACATGCCCTTGGAGAGCAGGCCGATCGAAATTCCACCCAGCATGTTGATGCAGATAACCACCAGCCCGGCGATGGAATCGCCCTTCACAAATTTCATCGCGCCGTCCATCGCGCCATAGAGTTGGCTTTCCTTCTCCAATTCGGCGCGCCGCCGGCGGGATTCGTTGGCATCGATGTGGCCGTTGCGTAGCTCTGCGTCGACCGCCATTTGCTTGCCCGGCAGAGCATCCAGCGTGAAACGCGCCGCCACTTCTGCCACCCGTTCGGCACCCTTCGCGAGGACCATGAATTGCACCATGGTGACGACCAGAAATATGACGAAACCCACCACGATATTGCCTGAAATGACGAAATCGCCAAAAGTATGAATAATGCTGCCGGCCTCCCCCTCGGCCAGGATCAGTCGCGTCGTTGCGACCGTGAGCGCGAGACGGAATACAGTGGAAATCAAAATAACGCCGGGCAAAGAGGAAAAATCAAGTGGAGTACTGACATACAGGGCAACCATCATCAGCAGTATGGCCAACCCCATATTGAATCCTATCAGGGCGTCGACCACCACGACCGGGATAGGCATGACCATCATCGCGACAGCCAGAAGCAGCATCAACGCAACCATTAAATCCGGGCTGGCCGGCGCACGCTTGATGAAGTCACGCAGGACGTTGGCCATCGAGACACCTTTGCAATCGGTTGAGACTTACTCTGCTGTTACGCCATGAAACGTGGCTTTCGAACTCCGAAGGCGCCTCAGCCTTGGCCAGCGCGTGACCCTGCATGAGAGCCACAAGCAGGCGCGAAATGGCTGGGCAGCAAATGTTTCCAACGCAGCCAGCTTGTCAGCACCGAGCGCGACAGGATGTTTGGCTGGCCATAGAGTGCTGCTTGATGGGGCCTGCGAGCTTTCAATATTGGAGAGCAGCAATGCGGCCATTCCTGCTCAGCAGCACACGGCTGTCCTCAATACGTTCGACCACCCATCCATCAGCCAAAATGGCGCCGACAAAATACTTCTCGCTGTCGATGACAATATATGGTTGGACCCCATGCCACACAGCTTCGACCGCGATTGCGGATGGCGCCTTCTCCTCTTTGATGAGCACTCCGTTCACCAGTGTTAGAGTACCCTTGGTGCGACGATCGAACGATTGCTGAAGCTTCTGCCAGCTGATGACCGATTCAGACGTGACGGTGCCTTCGGCGGTCACAACACCCTTTGCCGACCCAATCTTGACGTCGAGAAGACCCGCTCGATCGACTTCCTCCTGCAGCTCTTGGGCCGCTGCCTCCGTAAGTTCATTGTCAGCGCGGTGACTGATCGTTCTGGACGCGACTTCAGCCCGAAGTGAATTGGGGCTCGATCCACTTGCATTGCCAAGATAGGAGATCGTGCCTGAAAGCGCGCCGATCCCGAGTGAGCTGATTATGACCATGGCGAGCACACCGATCGGTAGGCGCGGTATGCCGGTCGAACCAGGCGGCTCTGCATCCTGCACGGACAAAGCAATGGACATCTCGCCTACGAGCAGGACGACAGGAAGGGGCACAACAACGGACTGGCCTGCGGCGATATTCCGGTTGCCCTCGATACTGAGTCCGGGTGCAAGCGCCTCCAGTTCGATCGACTTGCCAAGAAGAGTTACACGAAGGTGATGCGGTGCCAGTCCCTGCTCGACAAAGACCAAATCGGCATCGAAGCCGCTGCCGATTAAACACTTTTGAAGATCCGTCTTGCCGGTCAGACCGCAATAGTGCCCCGAACGCACTTCGAAACGGAGGGAAACGGCGTCATCCACAGAGCATCTCTCAAACAGGATAGAAGCCGCATGGCAATTGCCATGCGGCTCATTTCGGGACTACGTCGCGTCAATAAGGAGACGCGCTAGGGGGCAGTCTAAAACCCGCTTCCGACATTACGAAACGCGTTCGTCGGCGGCCTTCTTGATGGTCTGGAGATTGGTCGTTAGAGTGCGCAACTGGACACTCCTTTTCGTCGCCTCCAAGCTAACATTGGTTAGTTCCTGCACTTGCGCCTGAAAAGCAGTAGCATCAGCTCCGCTTGTATTGCCGGGAGTGCCACTGTTAGTTTTATCGGTATTGCCGGCGCTACTGGTATTGGTATTGCCTGATTTTTTATTATTATCAACTGCAGCCATGATCATTCCTTTTTCTGTTGGAGTTGTGCCGTCAATAACGGCCTGTATGACCTCACGCCGGATTTCCCGCGTCAGGCATCTTCTGTGTCATCCAAAGCTTCATCGGCCTCAGCCATCGCATCGTTCGCGAATTGGAACGCGAACGATCGCAGGATACTTTGGAAGGCTTCACTTTGTGCTGCAGACTGTGAGTTGTCTTGAAGTTGATCATTTGAAACGGTCCGGTTATCCGCCCGATCGTTCCCGCCAGCTGCCTTGCCATCATTCCCACCAGCTGGCTTGCCATCATTGCCATCAGCCGGCTTGCCATCACCAGAATGCTCGGATTTCGAATCCCCATGGCCCTTTCGGATCAAGGAAGTCCCGAGGTTGCCAACTCCACTCCCAATTGCTGCTATCATCAGGTACTCCGGCATTTGCCATTGGCGGCGACGTGTTAAAGGTTAGCCTCGATCAAGCTAAGGGCGGGAGCTTTCGAGAACCTGACGGCTTTTGACAAAAACCGGCCAGCGCAAAAACGTATGCTCTGCAGGATGTTGCTCTCGCATCGAACAGTCGACCACGATCTCGGCTGTTCGGCCAATCCCGCCGTCCACGCATGCCGCGACCGAATGGCAGCCGCAGCAGCTCGTTTGCATCCTCGATGCTGTGGTGTCGAACAGGAGACACGGTCCACGTGCTGCATGACCGCAATGACCGTATTCTTGCTGGCTCCACGGGCGCACGCAACGAGCAGGAACTCGGTCTTTGCATCACCATTCTCTCGCCTGCACATCACGGCCCGGCGCGGTGAGCTCATTGGCTTCGAGAAGGTCGGCGACCGTACGAACATGGGATGGTCTGCCGGCTTTGGGAGGCCGGTGCGGATCCTCTTCTCACCATATCGAAAGCTTGAAGCGGTCGGATTTTCTTGCCCTGTTCGTGAGAACTCCCATCGTCAGCTAATCGTCAGCCAAGCGGTCTATCTAGGCCGGCCGTGCCTGACCTTCGGATCCAAAGGTCCCGTCTCGACACTTTTTGTAACTATAGATCGAAATGGTCCGCGTGATACGCAACGCACACGCTTCTCTGAAGCAAATGTGTGACTTTGTCGGTGGCGAACGAGAGGAGTGACGCATCAATAAAATCGTCAGGCACGTGTCTAGGAAGGGGAGCTAGCCGAGTTGGTCTGATTTCATTCGCTGTTCCTGGAAATCGGCGGACTGAAGCGCTGATAATCTCAGGACATCGATGGCAACGTTGCGAAAGTCCTGTGAGCTCGGGCCAATCTTGGCCTGCTACTGAGAAGCACTTTGGCGGGAACATTACGCCGTCGCGGGTCTGGCTGACCGTGACGTTAACCGAAAGATGCCGCTGGTCTCGTCAGCCGCCAGCACAATAGCAGCACATTCTCGCCTACTACGGAGACGCAATATGAAGGGCATTGGCCGACCACGGAAATCGCAGGCTGAAACTGGAGCCAGCCGCGCGGGGCGGGCGAGCAGTTCCCTTTCGCAATCAAGTCTTGCTGCGGGAGAAGGTGGACAGTCATTCGATTCCGTTGTGGAGCAGATGCGCTCTGGGGACGCCGATAGGAGGCCCTCCTCCCTTCCAGTTGCGCGCGGTCCAGGCGATGCCCGCGAAAGTCTGCCAGGCGCCTCGATTGGCGAAGATCAAATCCTGAACACACCGCGACGTGGAGCCGCTGCGCCACCACGCGGAACCGTAGCGCCACGTGGCGCAGCCGCAAGGCGGCGCGGTTCTCCCTCCATGTCTGAGGGCGAAGCCATGGCGCCGGTCGGTAGCCAACTATCAACCGCGCAGGTGGAAGGCACCAGCTCATCGTCAAATGAAGATATCAGTCCGACACAGCTCAGAATGAACAGTCTTGTTCAACAACTGACTGATTGCGAGGCTGCGGCCAGGAAAACCGACGTCCCCGAGGAGGCGGTGGAGCTGATCAGTCGGGTCGTCGATGCAGCCTCAGCAATTCTGGAGTACCGCGCTAGCCTGCCTGCGGCTGAGGCGCAGACAATTATGCCAGACGACAAGGTGCGTAGATGTTGCCAGATCGTGTGCGACGCCGCGAATGAAGTAGACAAACTTGGCCTGTCGACGATCACGAAATTGGACAAAAAGACCAAGAAAGCGGCAGGTATGGTCGATAAACTCTACTCCTACTCCCAGGCGGACCGGCAGGAGCTGTTGATTTTAAATGTGGAGAACCACCATACGGCGGCAATTAAGTGGTGGGAAAAAAAGGCATGGCGCTCCGAACGGCAGCGATCCGCCTGCGCTGCCACCGCTAGCCTATCCAGTGGAACGCCCGTGATGCGGGAAGCCGAGCGGTGCGCACTGCGGCTGCGTGCCGGCTCGGTACTGAGTGTCAGGATCTGGCTGGTCCGTGAGCGGATCGGTCTTGCGCGGGCCAAGATTGAACTGCGGGCGAGCAGGTTCGAGCCAGATTTGAAGGAACTCCTCGTCGGTCGAAATGGAGTGGTGCAGCTGATGGCAAGCGCCGCTCAAGAAGCTCTTCGCGCCCTCTCTTTGGCGAAGGGCATAATGGATGATGGCAAAACACTCAACGCTCATGATTGCGCGGTTGTAGAAAAAATCATGGAGCGGCTTTCGGATTTTGGATTGGCGTTGCACGAGGTGCATACCAAGCTAAGCCATACCTACCCAGATGCCGGCCTCCCATTGAAACTGTTCGAACGGATCGTGGACGATGCATGGATCACTGCGCACGATGCCATGCACTTGTTGAACCTGCAGTCTCCGCCGTCAGCCATCATGGCGCCACAGGCCCAGGCGGGCGCTGCGATGCCGGCCAGGGCAGGCGCTGCGATACCGGCTGGCACTGCTGGTACGGCTGCAGTGTCAGAAGGCACTACAGCGCGAAGGAAAGGGAAGTCAAAGCATAAGTCGGCAGCTCGCGCCGGGACTTCTGCCGCCGGGCAGCCATCAACACCAGTCGCTGCGAACGCCGGCACAGTGCCAGCAGCCAAGGTTCTCGCGCGCTCGGATCAAGTTGCGAGTACACAGGTGAGAGCGCAAGAGGTGGCTGCGAGTTCGTCGGGGGCAGGCTCGACAATCGGGGGCGCCGCGTTGTCAATGGAGGTATTGACGGAGCGGCTCAAACGATTGGACGAACTTTTGCAGTTCGATCTGGCCGGTCAGCAAAGCGTCGTCTCCCAAGTGCGCCAGATGAAGCCTGAGGAGGCCGGTAAGGTCGTGGACGATGTGGCCCAGTACCTGCGAGCCCAGGCCATTGAGATGCAAACCTGTCTCGCCGGGTTGCAGGGGCGTAATGTACGCCTGCTACTCACCTCCACCCAGCTACCCAAAGTGCACGAACGCACAGACCAGCTCAAAGGGTTGCTGAACATGGTGCTGGGACAGGCCAACGCATTGAATGAAGGAAAAGCCGGCATTACGACTGATTGCATGAAGACCTACGCATTTCCGGCGCAAAAATACCTGGAACATTTGTGCAATGCCGACGAATTGATGCCGCCGGAGGCACCGGTCGCGCTGCGTGGCGAGCCAGGAAAGCTGTTTGAGATGAAGCTGCAGCCCAAGATGCTGGTCAATGGTGCGATGCCGAGCCCGATGTGGGTGCACATCCACACGAGTCGCCCCGTCATGGCCAGAAACTTGGAAGGGCTGGCTGATTCCGAATTCACCGCTTGCCACGTTAAATCCAACGAACAGCGCGGCTACAATCGAGAGCGAGAGGAAGCCGATGCTAGGTCCGGTCGCGAGAAGGTCATAATTCATCGCGGCAAACTCACCCCCGCTTTCTGTAAGTCCTTGTTGACCTCAGGGCTTGGCCGCCAACCACGCCATTCGCGTGCCGAGCTCCCGTCGGCGCAGGCTGCATGACAGGGCACTCAGAATGCGGCCGGCCACGCTGTGAGTCAGCGAGCATTTCTCCTGGCCAAACCGCGAATGCCGCTGCGCGAGTTGCGGTCCGGCGATTGGAGTCGATCGGCTACCGTCAGGGCCGATTTGCGATGTCGCGTTACCGGCTGTTGACGTGGCGGCGTATCTTGCCTCCCATCCAACTTATCGCCGAGATCGCGCCGCCAAGATCGAGGCGGAAGGTCTTCCTGCGAGCGCGGAGCAGGCATAGCCGATCCGATCGGGATCGGCGCATCGCAACGACCCAACGGTGTGGTGGAGAAAATTGGATTCGGGAGAGCTCGGTTCCAAGAGGCGGAGTTCCGGCCCGAATACAATCCGCTCGCAAGCACCCACGATGCGCATCCGCAGTTTATTGTCTGGGAGATGGGCTGGATTGCTCGGCGGCGCTGGCGCTAAGGCGGGGCTGTCGCCGGACAATTAGCATTCACTGCCAACAGCCTTGCAACCGTCACCAGTTGCAAGGCTCGGCGGCGGGTCGACAAATCACATGAAATCGTCGTCGGACCCGCTATCGCTGCTGTCGCTATCCTCGGTTTTGTGGAGATAGAGTGGAGGTTTGCCTGCACGCTGCCACTCACCGGCACTGTTCTTCGTCCATTTGTCGGGATGCTGCGTAGGGTCAAGCACCAGGTCGCCATGATCCACTTCAACAAACCCCATCGTCTGCGCGCGCGCTTGTGCTTCCGGATTAGCCGCACGCCAATTCAGCAACGGTCGGTCGCCGTCTATCCGAAGTTGATGCTCCAGCAGAATATCGCCCGCATTTTCGACGAGCGGATGGGCGACTTGAAGATCCACTATGGAAGTGACCTCAGTTCGACCAGGAAATTGTTCCCGCCAACTTTCCGATTCGAACTCGTTCATGCTGAATCCGCCTTCCATTCTCAGCAGTCCGGCACTCCGGTCTCCCAATTGGTAACTGAAATATCGCGCGTGCTCCGTATCTCGACGGATGCCATATTGCTGAGCAACGTCCGCGGTGCGCCTGGCTCGTGACGATACGAACTCCGAATACTCTTGAGGATTGTCGGCGATGTGCGTGATTTCATCACCATGAAATTGCCTCACCTGTCTCCTGAAGGAAGTCCTGTTGATCTCCACCACAGGAGGTCGGGAATTGAGGGAGTATGCTTGGGGAGCCGCCGATGATGAGGCGCCGCTACCTTCCGATCCGGATAAGTGCATTCGGGCAAATGTGTCCGCGAACCCTTCGCTTCCTGCATCCGATTGCTCGCCGGCATTATGCGCGCGGTAACTATCGGATGAGCCACCAATTCGACCATACATGACGATTCGTACTCCTATGTTTCGCAACCGAGCTCAAGTTAGCACGGCTGTTCAACATAGGGCGCTTAGTTGACGACTAGCTGACGAGGGCATTCCAACGGCTGCACCAATCAAATCCGCACTGCCGGCCTCAAAACCTCGGACTGCGCCACGCACCGGCCAGCAGAGGCTGCAAGGTCATGCCCGGAGGACTTGCCGTAGTTGCTGGGTGGCAGATCCGAGGGGAGTGATTGCCCCAGGCCCGCGGTTGCGCGGTTGGCCTGACAGAGACACTGGGGCACGGATGGCCAGCCGACATTTGCCACTAGCATGGAGCCAGGTCAGTTTTGAACTGGGCAGTCGTGGACTTCCAATGACTAGGCCAAGCCTGCGGCAAAGAATGCTTTCGCGACAGGCTGGAAATATTGCATAGGAACCGCGTGGCCGAGTTTTGTAGTGCCTATCAGCTGACGCGCTAAGACATGGTCATGGACGATCGTCAGGCGTAGTGCCCGCGCCTCGCTCAACACATGTGAAACGCGCTCACCTTCGGCACGGCAAACTAAGAACGGCACCCCGGTTTCACCGCGAACGTAACGCAGACCGATCAGGACCGCCCTTCCTGTTAAGACCAGCGTGGCGCGATGCACGCCAAGCGCAGGCTCGTCGGCCGCCTCCTCGCGGATGCGACGCTGTTCACCTTTCAACTCTGGCGCTCCTTGCTGATCCTTCGACTCGCGCGTCACTTCGGTATTGGTCATGCGCATTTCGCGCAGATACAACGCGCGCTGGAGCAGAAGATCGATCAGTCC
Organism: Mesorhizobium sp. M2A.F.Ca.ET.046.03.2.1; assembly: GCF_003952425.1. NCBI lineage: Bacteria > Pseudomonadati > Pseudomonadota > Alphaproteobacteria > Hyphomicrobiales > Phyllobacteriaceae > Mesorhizobium > Mesorhizobium sp. M2A.F.Ca.ET.046.03.2.1. Next base: position 3,715,754 of record NZ_CP034449.1, read on the forward strand.
GCCGACCAGCAGTGCGCCGGCGCCAATTCCCATCAGCAATTTTGTCTCCATAAAGATGAGGCCAACACAGCCCATGCCGCAGATCGGCAGAGGGACCATTGTCTTCCACATCCCGAGAAGGACAATGGAAAAGGTTGCGCTGAGAACCAATACCTTGAACATGGTCTTGCAGACTTCGACCATGGAACGAGCAGACCCCAAGCGCTTCAGCCCTTCAAAGGGGTCAATTTTCTTAAAGCTGAGCTTCATCGGCTCCAGAGAGAAGACAAATCCACCATTGGCTAGCAGGCTGGCCAAAATCACCGCGGCGACAAGGGTTCCAAGCAGCGGGCCAACAGCCGCGACTGTGAGTTGGACGAGCACAACCAATGCCTGCGGCACCGCGGTATCGAAAGGTAGGCTCTGCAACTTGGTGGCTAATAGGAGCGCTTCCCGGCATTTGTCCTCGATCACGCTGCCTCTTAGCCAAAGGTAGCCGAGCCCAGCGCAAGTCCCGACCGCGCGGACGAAATCGGAGCTACGTGGCAGCTGTCCTTTTTTGCGCGCTTCACTTAACTTCTTCGGGCTGGCGGCGTGTGTCTTCTCTTCACTTGTGTCGCTCATGGCAGCAATTTGTCGAACCACTCCAGCACGCCGTTGGCACGTGTGACCTCCAGTTTCATGCTCTCCACCAGATAGGCAGCGTAGGTGACCATGAGAACTGGAAAGACAATGTTCTTGATTGCCGGAGACAGTTGGCTCGCCTTAAATTGCGGGGCAAAGCGACGCAGCAGCATCATCGATATATCAATCAGTATCAGGAAGAACACGACAGGCCCCGATACCAATAATGCCGTGCGCATTATGCTGTCGAGAAGCCCCAACAACTCCATTGCTCCTGGCCCACTCAGTGTCGGGTGAAACTGATACACCGGCCAGATCAAGTAGCTGCGGTACAGGACACTGATCAAAGTTTCCAGGCCTCCTGATCCGACGAATATGGCAATCGCAGTGATCCCCAGAAAAACGCCCATCGCGGAAGCCTGACTGTTCGTCGCGGGATCGGCCGAAGCGGTCGGGCTGCTGATGCCGCGTTGGTTGTCGATAAGCTCCCCGGCAGCCTGAAGGCCCCAAAGCGGAATGCCAAGAAAAGTGCCAAGGAGTACACCGACAAAAACTTCCTTGAATCCGAGCAGGGTTAGCTGGATCAGGCGCGTATCAGGATCCAGCGCCGGCAATCCGCCGCTGACGTGTGCCAGGCATGGTAGTGCGAAGCCAACAGCCAAACAGCCCCGGATCAGCCCACTGATCTGCGAGCGTGTGAATACGGGAAAGATCAGCATGATGCCCATCGCGCGGGCTGCCCCAAGACCTGCCGCAACGACGAGTTCGAGAGCCGTCTGGATCAGAATTTGAATATCGGCCGATGGCGCGTCCATGGGGCGGACTAGTAGCTAAGTGTCATTGCGGGAAACTCGGTGAAGATCTGATCGGCTAGCTCTATGAGCGGGGCGCTTAGCACAGGAGCAAACAGCCCAATCACCGCGACAACGACCAGAAGCTTCACGGTGAGCGGCAAGCTTTCATCCTGGATCTGCGTCGCCGCCTGGAGGATGCCGATGACGAGGCCGACAACCACTGATGCAATGAGCGGCGGTAGAATCCAGATCATGAAAACCACCAGTGATTGGCTCATAAGAGTAATGATGCTGGATTCAGTGATGATCAGCCTCCCGGTAACGTATAACTCAGCACAAGCCCATGCATCAATTTTGACCAACCATCAATGGCAACAAACAAGAAGATCTTGAACGGGACAGATATAACAGTTGGTGAGACCATCGACATACCCATTGCCATCAAGATAGTTGTCACTATCAGATCTATAACAATAAAAGGCAGATAAAGTAGAAATCCTATCTCAAATCCGCGCTTCAATTCTGATAGCAAGAAAGATGGTACAAGTATTGCAAAGTCATCAGGCGTGGCTGCAGCGTGCATTTCCTCTGGCCAGACCTTTTCTGTCGAAGATAGGAAAAATCGCCGCTGCTCTTCATTTGTGAATTTCTTGAGATGCTCGCGCAAGGGCTCACTTCCGGCTTTAGCGGCGCTTACCCAGTCGTCGAATGTCTGATAGTGGAGCTTGGGATCCGACATGCGGTCATAGGTCTGCTCAGCAACGGGCGCACTAACGAACATAGTGAGGATCATCGCCGCGGCGTACAGCACCACATTGGGTGGTATGGTCTGGGTCCCGAGCGCATTGCGGACGAGGAAAAGAACAATTGATACCTTTACAAAGGCCGTTGTCGTGGCAACTGCTAAAACCAGCAGACCGAGTCCGGCGGTAACCGCAAGAAGCGCCAGGATTGTCGGCTGAGCTTCACTCATTGCATGCAAACCCGCCACGGAGCCTGATGCCCAGCTCTTCTCCGATGCGGACAATGTCGCCACGCCCGATACGCTGACCATTGGCCACTATGTCGACCGGGCCGTCGATCGGCCATCCAAGTTCAAAAATATGCCCTTCGCCGGCACTTCTTAATTCCCCAAGAGAAATAGGCCAGCGGCCGCATTCAAAGACAAGCACGATCTCGACATCGTCGAGATCCTTAGTAAGCTCCAGTTGCGATCCGGGTTGTGTCATATGCGCACTCTCCAAAGGACACGGTCGCGGGCGGAAAGGCCCCCGCAAGATTAATTCATCGCCGTCAAGATCCGCCTCGGCGCACAACTGGCCGACAGCTAGGGTGATCTGGCCGCGGCCGAACGGCGCAATATCGGGCAACAATGCATCACCGACACATGCGCTTCGAAGAAGCGCCGCAGGAAGGCGAAGCGTGCCGACCTCTCCTGCAACAATGAGCGGGAGCTCTGGAGGCAGCCCGCCCAGCTGCCGCGGCAACTGGGCAAGCAGTTCGCCTAGCGCGCGAAACGCAGGCGGTACTAAGCCGTCAAGTGGCGTGAACAGGAATAGACGGCCCTTGCCCTTGACCGCGCCGAAAATGATGTCGAGTTCAAGATGAGGAGCCAGCATCGTGGCTTCGCATACCCGCACGAGTTGCACGTTCAGACGCGTCGTCTCCTCCAGTCGAGTGACAAGCGGCTCCAGAGCGAGTTCGAGAATTAGCGAAGCAGTTGGCTCGGAAGGGAAGGCCAAGCCGTTCTGCACTGTCGTGATGAACTCCTCTACGAGCGGGCGCGACAGTGACAAGATGACCGTTTCGGCTCCCACTCTCCAGACGCAGTCAAGCATCGGAATGGCAGCAGGTTCCTGCTGCCAGACAAGCCCTGCCGTTCGCACCGATAGCGGCACCTCGTTGATCCGGCTTTGAAACGGCGTGCGCGGCGCTGCTGTATCATTGAGCCACGAGACAACCGTGTGGGACAGTTTCAGAACTGGTTCGAACATGGCGGGTGTGACCGCAGCGCCTATCAAAGACTGCACGGTCGTGTCATTCGGACGACCTCTTGCGACCGTCGGATCCGGTTGCGCGGCATTTAGGCAAGCGACCCCCTCGCATATTTCAGCAGTATCTCATCGTCGGCCTCGATCTCGGCTGCGGCCTCCGAATGAGTCTCGACGGCGCGCCGCACGTCGTCCTCGATTTGTTGCCATTTGTCCCTTGCCGCCGAACATATGACCCATAGCTCCCTCGTCCTGGACGCCGCCATCTCAGCCTCCTCTTGAGCGATTTGGGTATCATCAAGCATCTGCCGTCTGGAATTGATCTCAGCGGCAAGTTGTTCAGTGTGAAGGCGGTGACGGTCGAGCGCTGCGCTAGACAAGTTGTCGAGTGACATCAGATGCTGATAGAGCGCTGCTTCTTTTCTTGAACAATGTTGCTGTATCATTGCAAGCTCCCTAGAGGCATTTTGTACGGCTGAGGCGGCCACATCGCGCTGGGCTTCCTTCTTGGACAGCTCGCCAAGGGCACGACGCTCTTGCATTTCCTTCAGAAGCCGTAACCTCGAAGACTGAATCCAGTTTACGCGGTCAGACGCGACATCCATGCGACCGTCTCCTCGAAATCTGACGCGTCATCTTCGCTCTGGCGCAGAAACTCCCTCAGTTCGTCGATTGACGCGACAGCCCGGTCAGTCAGGGGATCTCCACCTGGCTTGTATTCGCCAACATTGATCAAGAACTCGGTCTCGGCATAGCGCGACAGGAGCTCGCGGAAAATGGATGCTGCCTTGCGATGTGTCCCCGAAACGACTGCATCCATGACGCGGCTGCGACTCTGCAGCACATCAATAGCGGGGAAATGCGATCGCGCCGCAATAGCGCGTGAGAGGATGACATGGCCATCGAGAATACCACGCGATTCCTCGGCGATTGGATCACCCGTGCCATCACCCTCTACAAGCACCGTATAGAAGGCCGTGATTGAGCCCCGCTCACCCATGCCGGCGCGCTCGAGCAGGCCTGGCAGCATGCCAAAAACGGAAGGAGGAAAGCCCCGTCGCGTCGGCGGCTCACCCGCAGCAAGGCCTATTTCGCGCATAGCGCGGCAGAAGCGCGTCAGCGAATCCAGCATGAGAGCAACGCGTAGGCCTTGATCGCGGAAATATTCCGCGAGCGCAGTCGCCATTGGAGCGCATTGCGCACGCTCTACCGCCGAGCGGTCGGATGTTTCAACCACGACGACCGTACGGAGAAGGCCCTCTTCACCAAGATTCCTTTCGATGAATTCACGAACTTCCCGTCCACGTTCGCCTATGAGCGCCACTATGACGACGTCAGCGGCGGCACCCTTTACGATCTGTGACAACAGCGTCGACTTGCCACCACCTGGCTCGCCATAAATCCCGATCCGCTGGCCCTCGCCGCACGTCAGCAGACCATCGAGGACACGGACCCCAAGCGGGAATGGCCGCTCAATCATGCGCCTCGTCATCGGATTGGGGGCTCTGCCATGCAGGGGCCGAGTTTCGACGGTCTTGATTTCGCCTTTGCCGTCCAATGGGCGGCAACGACTGTCGATCACGCGACCGAGCAAATCGCCGCCGACGGGCACCTCACGCATTCGGCCAGTGGCCACGACCTCTGCGCGGCTGGATAGGCCCACCAAGTCCCCGATCGGTGTCAGCAATACACCATCACCCGACAGGCCGATCACCTCGGCCTCGAGCGACAGCCCGGTTCGCGGGTCCTCTAGGAGGCAAAGTTCCCCAATACGAGTGTCTGGCAAGACGGCATGAACCAGTGTGCCGATAGCCCGCGTGATCCGACCGCGCACCGCACGCGTGTCAATTCGCTTGGCCGCAGCCCTCAAAGACGAGATTGCTGGAACGAGAGCTCGAGTGTCGGCGTCAGCGTTATGTTCTGGGACGGGCTTTCTCATAGCTCGCCTTTCTCACAGAGCGTCCCGAAACCAAGGCGCAGCGCGCGCATCTGGGCGTCAAGTCCAAGGTCAACATTGCCGTACTCGCTCCACAGCACGCAGCGTTGCGGCGACAATGTCGGGTCGGGCTCGATCCGCACCCTTGGTCGACCATCCTGGCCGTCGCATCGAGCAAACTCTCGTGCAAGCATGTCGACTTGCATGGGAGAAACATGAAGGCAAACGTCGGCGCCGCTGTATTGACACTCTATGGCGTGACGAACAGCCCTCACCAATAGCTCGCCCGGATCGAAAGCGCCGATAAGATCGCTCAATATTTCCATCACGAGCTGCGGCAATTCCTGCTCCAGAGCCGCCTTTCGTCGCGCGATTTCGGAGATTGTCTCCGCAATCAACCCTGCCATCTCCTCGGTGCCTGCATTCGAGCCCTCCATGTGGCCGCGCGCCCACGCCCGCTGGTAAACCGCGCGTGCCCAGTTTCGAACGCGCTGCCGATGCCGTTCTGCCGCGGCAAGGGCTTGCGCGGCGCTGTGCCAGGTTTCGAGCTCGCTCGCGGGTATCAGTGGTCCGACTGGACGCATCTGCGGCGCTATTGGCCCCTCGGAAAGTTCGACTGTCATTTCACCGGGGTCTCTGTCTCAAAATGAGCTACTACAAGTGAAAGCAATTGGCCGGCGGCGGTCCAATGCTCATGTGCTGGAGTCTCCGCGGCAGTCCCCTCGGGCAATCGAAGAAGCACGCGGTTACGCTCGGTCGCTGAACTGTCCTGGAGCCAAGCTCCAAGACATGCGTGTCCATCGTATTCGATTTGCTGAGCGAGTTTTTCTGGGTCCGAGATCAGTCTTTTGTCAACAGCATGCAGCAGGTGTCGGATTCCGAATGCGTGTGCATCCACGCCGATGCGTTTAACAAGGATGGCAAGCTCAGGCTGAGAGACAAACGCGACCAGCGAACGGGCATGCCAGATACTACCAGCAAGAAGGGCCGCTCGATATGGATCATGCCCGCGTAGAAGGTCCGGCCTGCAGCCGATGTGGTTCAGATCCACGTCATCGTTGCCCAGCAATTCTGCCAGCCTTGGATGCAGTCTGGAACACTTCTGCAACTTCACTAACGTTTCGGCCGATAACGCTGGATCAAGACGCGCCGCAAGACGGGTTGGATGGGCCGAAGCCGCAAGCTCGCTCGCGCCCGGAAAGTGCGGACCATCAGGTCGGGCGGTCTGTATAGGCATTGGCAATGAGATGTCACCCACGTCCAATTGCAGGCATTCTTTTGCGAATGGCCTCGACAGCAGAAGCATCCCGGCGCCCCTCGACCTTGGAAACGCCGGTTGATTGCTTGCGCCGACGCGTAACAACGCCGATCAAGAGATAACAGGCCACGGCGAATACGGCTGCGGCAAAACCTGTTACGGTCGCCAGAAGTGGCGCAGGAAGAGGTAGTGATGCTTGTGGCAAAACAGCAGTCGGATCGGGCCGTTGCTCGTGTGCGGACCGTTCTACCGGCACCAAAACCACTTCCACCTTATCGTAGGACAGGCCTTCGATGCTGTCGGCTACAAGCATCTTTATCTTTGGCAGCAGAGCCGCGACATTTGTTTTTGCGTCGTGCCTGATAAACACCGAGGCCGAGGATGGCGTGGCACCGGCTCGCACAAGGTCGTTATGCGGCAGCACGACGTGAACACGTACAGAAAAAACGCCATCGATATCGCTGATCGTCCGCGACAACTCTTCGCTCAGGGCATACACGTAACGGGCACGCTCTTCGGTCGGCGAGGCAATCAGGCCTGATCCTTGGAATATCTCACCGAGGTTCTTGAAGGATTGGCGCGGCAGCCCCTTGGCGTTCAGAAGGTTGATTGAGAAGGCGAGCAGCTTTTCGTCAACCTGGATCGTGCTGGTTCCATCCTTGGCGACCACCCGGATCGCGGCGACCCCGTTGTCTTCAAGAAGTGCGAGCATTTCATTTGCCTCACGCTCTTGCAATTGCGTGTAGAGGTCGGCTTTGCAAGCAGTGAGGGCGACGAGAACTGGCAGCATGACAAGTCTAACCGACCGCCACCCTGACAGGCCACGCATGATTTCGCCCTCGGCCAAGCCAATCATGCGCGCGGTTCAGCCTTCCTTCAAAAGTTTATTCACGGATGATGTGACGCCGCTGACGCCTTTGGAGATAAGCGCCACCTGGGTGACGCCGTTGTAAACATCCCGAAGACCAGCCATCATCGTTTCGAAGTCTTGCCCTTGTTGGGGAATGCCCGAGATTCCGGTTCCCGCCTCACCTGGAACGGGAAGCTTCTGCGCCGGTCCCGGTAGAGCGCCCTTCGAAAGGGCTATGTCATGGTCGAGCGCGGGGAAGGAAACAGTGTTGTGTGGATATAGGGAGGAAATCGTCTGCAACACGCGATCGCCCATGCCGCTCGTCGGCGCAGCCGCGCGCTGAACATCCATCGCCGCAGCAACTGGCGCCGCACTCGCTGGCCCCGCGGCGGCATCGTTTTTCAGCGAGTCGGCTGCATGCCCTAAGGCGCGCTCAAACTGGGCCTGCTCGACAATCGACGGTGATCCGACCCTGGGGAGGCCAGCCGTTAGAGTGGCAGAGATCGACGTGACAGGCATCATCATGTAAGGACTCGGTTGCTCTCTCTGACCGGGCGAGCCCCGCCCATTCATCACCCGGTGTCGGCGCAACACTCCTAGGGGGGCAAGCTGACAACAAGCTGACTAACGGCGGCGTCATTTCGACAATCTAAAATCTCTTCGGCAATTTAGTCACTTGTGATGATTTCAGCGTTTGGTTTATCAGTGCGACATGCCGAGAACGCTTATCCAACCCGTCACCCTGCATGTTTTGAGACTTCTTTGTGCCGGGTTTTTTCTGTCCACCGGGATTCACCCGGCGCATGCAGTCCCGCTGTCCCTTCCGGCGACACCCTATAGATACACGGTTCTGGATCAGGAGCTCGCTGCAGCGTTGCAGGAATTCGGCAACAACCTGAATATCAGGGTCAACATCAGTCCTGCGGTGAAGGGGCGAATTCGCGGACGTATGCCTGATTTGCCACCGCGCGCGTTCCTCGACCGCTTGACGAACCTTTACGGTCTACAATGGTACTATGACGGCCTTGTGCTCTATGTGTCTGCTGCACAAGAATCGCAAACTCGAATGCTTTTGATGACGTCGATTCGCTTCGATGCGTTCAAGGGGGCTCTCGACAAGCTTGATATCTCCGACGAGCGCTATGTGGTCAAACCCGTGCCAGGCAATGGCCTCGTCTTCGTTTCCGGTCCACCGCGCTTCGTCGCACTCGTGGAGCAGACCTTTAACGGCTTGGTGGCGCAGGCGCAGGCGCAGACTCACATAGCGGCAACGCCAAAGGAATCAGTGCTGATCTTGTTTCGCGGCTCCTCCACTACGGTCGTTCGCGACGGACGACCGGATGCTTCTTATTCTTCTGACATCCCACAACAGGATAGCGTTGGCGGGAAGCCTGAGCTGGGCAAGAAATGAACATTGAGGATTTCCCGCAGCTCTGAAGAACATGACTGCGGCTACCCCTTTGTGAACTCTTCGCAAACTCGTCAGTTTCTCGAAAGCTAATCCGCTCATGATGAGTCCCGGCAGCTCTCGCGGTGACTCCGGCCATTGTGTTGGACCGAACCTTGGAGCCGGCCCGGAACACAGCAATTGAAGGCAGGGCAGGCGCATTCGTGACCTGCCGACGCTTGGAATTGTCGAATTTTGTGAAACGCAAGGGATCTTCTGTCGGGGTCTCTTGTGGGGATTTCAACGTCACGTCTGAGGATGCATAATGTCGGCCAGTAATCTTTCAACTTTCTACCGCTCAAATTCGCTACAGTCCGCAAGGGGTTGGCCGGGCCTGAAAGTTTCCCATTTTGCGACCCAGCATCAGCAAAGTGCATCGTGCTTCGAAGCGATGCTGTCCACTTGTGTGCTGGCAGACAAGCCCGGCTCTTTCGCGCAAGGGGATCTGCCAGCGTCGAATCTTGATTCGACAATGGATAAATTGCGGCAGGACCCTTTGGGCCATCTGGCACCGGATGTCTTGACATTGAATGGCTTGGAGCAACACCCACTGGATCTGCTGCCGCCAAATATGAGGGCGGCTCTCAAGGAGGACCAATCGCAACGCTCCAAGGCGACTGAAGCCCAACATCTGCTCGGCGTCACTCCGAAGATCGAGCCGGCTCCCAGGCCGAGCCCCGGAATCACGTGGAACGGTGGGTCGCTGACCACGGCTGAGTTGCAGATTGTTGCGGTACTCAACCGTCACAAGGACCAATGCCCGCTTACTTGGAAGTCGTTGACCGACAAAGCCAATGATCCCTCTACGCCACCGGATCTGAAAGCGGCGATCCAGGGACTGCAGCAGGATTCGGGACTTTTTATGCGATTGGCTCGCAGGGCGACGGCCGCTGTGGAGGCAAGATCAACGCCAAGGACTTGGCCGGATTTTCAAACCACCACCCACAAGTTGCTGCATTTCAGGAAGCCCAAGCGCGAAGCTACGAGCAGAACTACATACCATCCGACGGCAGCGGAGGTTTGCAGCCTTCGGTCATGACCTTGAGCGATGCCTTGCGGGAGTTTTACCGGTACTCCGAAAATCTGTCCAAGGACCTGAGTCTGGATGAGTTCAAGAAAATGGTCGGCGGCGAATCGAAAAACGGCAAATTTCCGCCCCAGGTCATTGCGGCGGCGCAATATTTCCTCGATCACCCCGATGCTTGGAACCAGTTGTGCGGTGGCTCGAAAGGGAAGATGCACAAAGAGGATTTCCTGCAAGTCGCCTCATCGTCGATGAGCCTCACGCAAACTGAGCTGAATACGGTCGAGATGATCAAGGACCATCAGGACACGTTCTTTGGAAGCGGTGTTCTGACTCGCGACAAACTGGCGAAAATGAAAGACGACAAGAGCCTTGATCCGAAAGTGCGGGAAGCAGCCTCTCAGCTCCTTTCAGATCCTCTTCTGTTTGGCCTCCTGAACAATTCGATCACGGGCTATAAGACCCATCATAAATTCTTCGACTTTGGCGGCGGGCATACGGTTGATTCCGGCAATATCAGCAAAAAAGACTTTGCCCATTTTTGCACAAACATGTCGTCTGCGAACCGCAACGTTCAGCAGCCAATCACCCACGGCGCCCAAACCGCAGAAGAGCAGAATGCCGTCGCGGACATGAAGATGGGCCTGATGGACCAGCCTGACATTAAGTCAGCCAAAAAGAACGGCGGGGCCGTCATGCACGTCGTCGACTCCGTGCTCAAAATCGAGACGAAAGTGCTCGACTTGGCGGCAACGGCGGTGGGACTGCTCAGCTTCATTCCGGGCCTCGGACAAGTAGCCGATCTTGCCTCGATGGTTCTCGAGGCTGAGTCGCAAGCAGCCAATCTCCTGCGTACGGCCATTAACGGAGGCGATATGAAGCGAGCGCTGGAGGAAGCTGGCCTCAATATGGCCGCGCAGGCGATCGGCCTTATCGCAGGCCCCGAGGTCAAGCTGGCCATTCGAAATGGGCTCGTAAAGCACCTGATGGAAGAGGCCTTGGCGGCAGGCATTGATCTTTCGGTCTCGACGGCGCAGGACTACGCAGAAGGCTATGTGAATAACCTCAAAGCGCGCCTTGCAGGCGGCCCTGAGCAAAGCCTAGGCCTTCCGAGCATGCCATCATTCCAGAGTGTGGCAAGCAATGTGCCCTTCGTCGGCATTGCCTTATCCTAGCCGTCGCCTTGCGCGGAAGCTTTGGCTCGCGCGCTGACATAAGGGTCATTGTGGCACAAGCAGGGGTTCATCCGCATCAACGCAGCGGTGTTCCTGACGCCATCTGGATCGGACTGTGAGGGGGATGTCCGAAGTCTGTGAAGGCTTCGGTATATGACGACTTCAGAGTTACGCTGAGCCCAGCCATCTCGAGCCGGTGCGCCGGGTCGAGGTTTTCACGGGCGCCGGCCGGCAGCGGGAATGGTCTCCGGAAGGCACGGCGCGGATGGTGGCGGAGCGGCGCAGCCGAAGGAACGGCTGTCGCGCGCCCAGGGCGGCCTCCCGAACAGCAGACGATGATCTCCTGCCTTGGGCCTATATCCTTGTGCCCACGCTCAAGGCAGTCGGCTGAAAACAGCGCTGATTTAAAACAGCATTATCCTGCACTGCACCCTCGATCCTTGCGCTCACCGATCGCTCGTCGACACGCACGCGGTCAAGTCGTTATCGGCGCTATGCCGATGGGCTTCGAGAGCAAGGTGGACGCTGAGCGGTGCGTCAGCCTCAGGGCGCGGCTGGCCAGCTTTGGGTCTCACGCTCTATGACGGCAACACCCGGCTGATCAACTTGGCCTGTTCGCGGGCTCCCGGCAGCGGCGCGGAAGCCACGGTCCGCCTTCCTCGGCTTCAGGCCAAAGATACCGCAGCATGCTCCAGAGCTATGTCTGCCGCCTCCGCCCCATCGTCGCTGGTCATGTGGAAAGGACAAGCAGGCTACGCACCCCATAATCCCGTCGGGCAGGATTCGACAGTCGACGGCGAGACATTCGCCAAACCTCACCCTTGATTCTCAGCAACGTTAAAAAAATTCACATAATGTTCGTGAGTGTAGTCTCCTGTCAGGTGGTACATTAGCCCCAATATCTGGCGTCTTAGTCGTAGAAAGGACTGTGATCCATCTTCCATTAGCATCCATACCAGCGGATTTACAGCAAATGACGAGAGAGGTCTCATGCGGATTGATGGGGATAGAAGGGCTAGCGGCTTGCTGCATCCCGTCCGGGTTGATGCCAACCAATGTTGACACTGGTAAATCGCCTAAGGACGGCAGCGCATCTTGATCGCCTTCGAATCCTGGGCCTTTGCGCGCATGCGGATCTAACCGTCGGCGAGCTGGCCGATATTACCAGTCTGCCTCGCGAGCAGGTTCGACGCCACGTTCGGCGGCTGGGCAGAGCCAACTTTCTTTGCTGCAACGAACAACGTCCGCAGTCTTCGTACCATATGCAAGCAGGAGGCAAGGATGGCGGGCTGGCTCAATTGGTGGTCGATCTCCTGCCCCACGATGATGGCCATCATAAAAGAGACCTACAACGCCTGGAAGCAATACAAGACGCGCGGTTGAAGGGACCGCCTGCTTGATCGTGAAATAGATCAGTCCAAATGGAGCGCGACTACCATGGATAACTCCGCCGGCGGCGCCATCGCGCAGCCCGACACTTACGGGCGGCCTCACTTAGCCGCCGTCGACTCCCGCGTTCACGAACTGCTTCTAAGACAGGAGCGTCAGGAGCGGACAACTCTCAAACTGATCGCCTCCGAGAACTTTGCCTCCTCGGCGGTGTTGGAAGCGACCGGGTCGATTTTCACCAACAAGTATGCCGAGGGATACCCCGGTGCGCGCTACTACGCCGGAAACGAGATCGTCGATGAGCTTGAGACCCTCGCGATCGAGCGCCTGAAAGCGCTATTTGGCAGTGAACACGCCAACGTCCAGCCTTATTCAGGCTCGCCAGCCAACCAGGCTGTCTATCGCGCGCTTTTGAGCCCCCGTGACAAAGTCATGGGCTTGCCTTTACCCGAAGGCGGCCATCTGACTCACGGTTGGTCCGTCAATTTTTCCGGCAGCGATTATCAGCGCGTCCCGTACAGGCTGCACGAAAAGACACAGCAAATTGACTATGACCACTTGCGCGAGACCGCCAAGCGGGAACGCCCGAAGCTAATTTGGGTCGGCGGAACTGCTTATCCGCGTATTTTTGACTACGCGGCAATGGCCGAAATTGCTTCGGAGGTGAACTCGTATCTGGTGGCTGACATCGCCCACATCTGCGGCCTGGTTGTCGCAGGAGTGCATCCGAACCCCGTGTCCCATTGCGATGTGGTCACCAGCACCTCTCACAAGTCGATCCGCGGTCCCCGGGGTGGCTTCATTTTATCAAGGAATGAAGACCGTTATCAGCCCCTCCATCATCCGAAGAGCAAACACAATCTGCGCCGTGTTCCCTCTTCTGCAAGGCGGACCGCATATGAATACTATCGCCGCGCTTGCCGTCGCTTTGCAGGAAGCAGCGAACTCGTCCTTTCGTGTCTACGGTCAGCAGATCGTCCACAACGCCAAGGCTCTGGCCCAGGCGCTTCTGGAGCGAGGTTATGAACTCGTCACTGGGGGCACTGACAATCACATGCTGATCCTTGATCTTCGGGACCGGCCGCTGTCAGGCAAAGCCTATGCGGAGCGCTTATCGCGTGCAGGCATCATTGCGAATTTCAATATGGTCCCGGGCGACCGGCGGCATCCGGCGCTGACAAGCGGCATCCGCTTAGGGACACCAGCGGTGACGTCCATGGGCATGCGCGAAACGGAGATGGTGCAGATCGCCGCTTTCATCGACTCGGTCTGCCGCCAGCCCGATGACCAGGAAGTTCATGCGAGCGTACGAAGAGACGTTGCCGACTTCTGCACTGCGTTCGATGTTCCCGGCATCCGCGACCGATAAGCCACCCCAATCCAGAAACTCCTCACTAACTCCAGCACTTGAAGCGAGGGCATTTTTATGACCAGGCAGTTCGTGTTCTCTTCCGAATCCGTCGGCGCGGGACACCCCGACAAGATGGCAGACAACATCTCCGATGCCATTCTCGATGCGGTCCTGCGCACCGATCCGAAGGCGCGCGTCGCCTGTGAAGTGTTGGTGAAGACGGGGATGGTCGTTGTGGCTGGCGAGATCACCAGCCATGCCCACATCGATTACAGCCAAGTCGCCCGCGATACGATACTCGATATTGGCTACGACGATGATGCGATTGGCTTTGATGGTCGACGTTGCGCCGTCGTTCTGGCCCTCACCGAGCAGTCGCCCGACATAAGCCAGGGCGTTGATGAAGGACGAGGGCAGGATCTCGGGCAAGGGGCAGGGGATCAGGGCATCATGTTTGGATTCGCATGCAACGAGACGGATACATTGATGCCCCTGCCGATCCAACTCGCTCACCATTTGACGAAAAGACAGGCCGAGGTCCGGAAAGCGGGACAGCTTGGCTGGCTGCGTCCGGACGTGAAATCTCAAGTGTCGGTACGCTACGAAGGGCTCCGCCCGGTGGCGCTGGATACCATAGTCCTGTCAACGCAGCATGACGAAGCGGTCTCACAAGCCACGGTCCGCGAAGGCGTCATTGAGGAGATCATAAAACCGGTCCTGCCGGCCCACCTGGATACTTCGGGGATCAGATTTCTGGTCAACCCAACAGGGCGGTTCGTGGTCGGTGGGCCTGCCGGCGACTGCGGCCTCACAGGACGGAAGATCATCGTCGATTCCTACGGTGGGACCGGGCGTCACGGCGGCGGTGCCTTTTCGGGCAAGGACCCATCCAAGGTTGACCGCTCGGCGGCCTATGCCGCCCGGTATGTCGCGAAGAACATCGTTGCCAGCGGCCTTGCAGAGGTCTGCGAGGTTCAGCTTGCCTACGCGATCGGCGTGGCCAGTCCGGTTTCTGTCATGGTCAATACCTTCGGAACCGCAAGGATCGAGGAAAAAAGGATCGAGCGCCTTGTTCTCGAGGTTTTCAATCTCCGACCGAAAGGCATCATCAAGATGCTTGATCTCTTACGGCCGATATACCGCAAGACGGCGACATACGGACACTTCGGGCGTGAAGAGCCTGAGTTCACTTGGGAGAAGACGGACAAAGCTGACGATTTGCTGCGTGAAGCCGGACCGGCAGCTGCGTGAGGGCGGCTGGATCAAGCGCATGCGGCAACCCATTTCAACTCGCGAGACCACGCCCGGCCGGCGTGGCAAGAAGCCGGCTCGGGTTTTGGCGGAGATTTTGATGCCGGATTATGACGTGCTTTGCATCGGCAATGCCATTGTCGACATCATCGCCCAGTGCGACGAGGAATTCCTCGAGACCAACGGCATCATCAAGGGCGCGATGAACCTCATCGACACACAACGCGCCGAACTGCTCTACAGCCGCATGGGTCCGGCGATCGAAGCGTCCGGCGGCAGCGCCGGCAACACGGCGGCCGGCGTCGCCAGCTTTGGCGGCCGCGCGGCCTTCTTCGGCAAGGTCTCCAACGATGCGCTGGGCGAAATCTACGCCCACGACATCCATGCGCAGGGCGTCGCCTTCGGCACCACGCCGCTCAAGGGTGAGCCGCCGACGGCGCGCTCGATGATCTTCGTCACGCCCGACGGCGAGCGCTCGATGAACACCTATCTCGGCGCCTGCGTCGAGCTTGGCCCTGAGGATGTCGAAGCCGACAAGGCGTCCGGCGCCAAGGTCACCTATTTCGAAGGCTATCTGTGGGACCCGCCGCGCGCCAAGGAGGCAATCCGCCAGACGGCGAAGCTGGCGCACGCGGCAGGCCGAGAAGTGTCGATGACGCTATCGGATTCGTTCTGCGTCGACCGCTACCGCGACGAATTCCTCGACCTGATGCGCTCGGGCACGGTCGACATCGTCTTTGCCAACAGCCACGAGATCAAGTCGCTCTACCAGACATCGTCGTTCGACGAGGCGCTGGCCCAGATCCGCAAGGATTGCCGGATCGCCGCCGTCACCCGCTCGGAAAAAGGCTCGGTGATCGTGCGCGGCGACGAGACCGTGGTGATCAAGGCGACCGCCATCAAGGAACTGGTCGACACGACGGGCGCCGGCGATCTCTATGCCGCCGGCTTCCTGCATGGCTACACGCAAGGCCGCGACCTGCAGACTTGCGGCGACCTTGGCTCACTGGCAGCCGGATTGGTGATCCAGCAGATCGGCCCCAGGCCCCGTCAGAATTTGCGCCGCGAGGCCGAGCAGGCGGGGCTGACCATTCCGGACGTTCAAACGAGTTAGTGGCCTACCTTCCCGTTGTGCAGGCTATCTCGCCAGAAGCGCAATCACGGAATAGGGAAATCCTGATGTCGAACATGATGAAGGCGCTTGTGAAGGCCAAGGCCGAACCGGGCATCTGGATGGAAGAGGTGCCGGTGCCGGAAATCGGCCCCAACGACGTGCTGATCAAGATCAAGAAGACGGCGATCTGCGGCACCGACGTGCACATCTACAATTGGGACCAGTGGGCGCAGAAGACGGTGCCGGTGCCGATGGTGACGGGCCATGAATTCGTCGGCACCGTTGCCGATTTCGGCGCAGCGGTCACCGAATACAAGGTCTGCCAGCGTGTATTGGGCGAAGGCCACATCGTCTGCGGCCATTGCCGCAACTGTCGCGCCGGGCGAGGGCATCTGTGCCGCAACACACTCGGCGTCGGCGTCAACCGTCCAGGCGCCTTCGGCGAGTATCTGGCGATCCCGCAGCACAATGTCGTGCCGATCCCCGACGATGTGCCCGATGAGATTGCCGCGATCTTCGATCCCTTGGGCAATGCCGTCCACACCGCATTGTCCTTCGATCTGGTCGGCGAGGACGTGCTGGTGACTGGCGCCGGGCCGATCGGCATCATGGGCGCGCTCGTCGCCCAATGCGTCGGCGCGCGCAAAGTGGTCATCACTGACATCAACCCGGTGCGGCTGGCGCTAGCCAAGAAACTCGGCGTCCAGCATGTCGTCGACGCCTCGAAGGAGAAGCTGCGCGACGTCATGCCGGTGCTCGGCATGACCGAGGGGTTCGACGTCGGGCTCGAAATGTCAGGCGCCGCCCCCGCTTTCCGCGACATGATCGACACCATGAACAATGGCGGCAAGATCGCCATTCTGGGCATCGCGCCGACCGGCTTCGAGATCGACTGGAACAAGGTCATCTTCAAGATGCTGCATCTCAAAGGCATCTACGGCCGCGAGATGTTCGAAACCTGGTACAAGATGATCGCGCTTGTGCAGGGTCCGCTGGATGTCTCCGGCCTGATCACCCACCGCATCGGCATCGACGATTTTCAGATCGGTTTCGATGCGATGAAGAGCGGCAGTTCCGGCAAGGTGGTGATGGACTGGTAGGGATTGCCTTGGCCGCTATTCAGGAAAAGCTGACGACAGCACCTCTGGTCCGCCGGACATTTTCCAACTAGGGGAACATGGCTGGGTGGAGAGCTATGGCTCCGCTACGTGCGCTCGCTAATCATACACGGCGACGTATCGCGGCCCACCCGGTGACGGTCGATGGGGCAATTCGCTTCAGTCGATGACGGAAACCCGGTGAACCGATGCTGAGGCCCCGACGCGATCGTCTATTTCCTATGATCTGCGATTGAGGTCGAGGTGTTGCCGCTTTCAGCGGGTAAAATGCGATAGACGACTTCCGGTACCCTTCCGGTCAGCGAAAAGGAAGGCAACGAGCCGCATTGCCTCAAGCAAAATGTTACCAATAGTGTCCTGTTCCAAAGGGGATGGACAGGTCGTGCCATTCCGGTTCGGGGGAAGGATGGCGCGGCTCAGCATGGCGACACGGTGAAGCGGCGATCGTGGAGCTTTATTGCGGCGTTGACAAGCGGCGCATTCTGGATGAGTTCGAGGCGGTAACCGGCTATTATTCGCAAGCGCGCGATCCGTCTTATGAACCGTCGTGAGCAGAGGCCGTCTGCGGGCAAGAGCCGCAGCCGCTGTTACGGCAGCGATGTCCGCGACGCGCTCATCGTGTTGTGGGAGGATTCGGAGCGGCTGGGTCCGCATCGACGCTCGCGGCGGCCAGCGCCGCCGGGCAGGAATGAGTTCGCAGTTCGCCGCTCGGTGCCAGCCCGCACCTTCGGCGATTGGAAAGATCCGCCGCCCGGCTTTGTTGAGCGCATTCGGGCACGTCTTCGTCAGGGAGCTTCGTGCAGACGATGGTGCTGACCGGATTGCCGCCGGCTGGACCGATTGCATTCCGCTCCGCACGCGCGACAGCGGCAATGTGATCATGGCGATCAAGCAGGCCCGCTCCCGGTTTCGCTGACCCTGTGCTGCTGTTTGCCGGCATCCGCCCGCACAGGAAGAGCTTGTAAAAGCGGTCGGTGCGGAAATCGAGGAGCCGTTGGTCGTCGATCTTCAGCCTGAACGCGGTCGTTTGCTGGTGCCGCAAATCGGCTGTTGCATGTACATCCCTGTCAGACGTCAGTTTTCCTCGCCTATTTTGGTGTCGAGCGCGAAGTGCTCCAACCAGATTGCAAGGCTTTTTGGAAATGAGAGCGGCTTTGCGCAGGGCGCTCCGTTGTTGAGCATTCAAGCTACCAAGCCAATGACGCGCAGGTTCCACCAGGCTCGCCAGCCTTGAAGGACAGCGAAAAAAGCAGAGCACGACAGACACAACAGTGCATCAGGACGCCGCAGTCGTTGAAGATGGTGCGCTGCATCCATACCGTGGATGCATTCGATCCAAATAATCGATTTGTTCAATCAGTTTCTCGAAAGCTAACCCTACCCTCTGTGGGAATCGGGCTCTGAGCCGCGACGCTGCCTTGCGAGCGCAGGGGCTGCACGTAGGAGAGATGATGCAACGAGAAATCGCACGCGGGTTGCTGGCCTCGTGGGTTCGCCGACCGGCGTATTTGAGCCCGTCAGTTGGTCCTCACCCGCGCCTATTGCCACCGAGCGACTTGCATGTCCCTCCGACTCGGACCAGTTCCGAGAGCTGCGACGAGTTGCGCGCCGTGTGCTCCGATCAGATGGCCGCCGGTGACGCGTTCGATGGGCCGTCCCTCTTCGAGAGGAGATGAAATGCGAACGCTGCTCGTGGATCATCATGCGGATCTTGCGCGCGCCATGCGACTTGCGCTCGGGGATGGCGGCTTCGTCGTTGATGTCGTTGGTACTCTGGAACTGGCTTCGAGTGCATTTTCTTGCGCCAGCTATGAAATTCTCCTGCTGGAATTGGCTCTGCCAGATGGCGATGGCTTGGGTTGGCTGAGGCAGTTGAGGACCCACGGGCATTCAGTTCCTGCCGTCATTATGAGCAGCCTTAACGATCTCGATAAGCGAATTGCGATCTTCAACGGTGGTGCGGACGACTTTCTGCTCAAACCCATCTCTACCGATGAGCTTATTGCCAGAATGAGAGCCATTCTGCGCCGGGCGACACAGATGACCGACCTGAGGCTCGTATTTGGCAATCTCGACTTTGATCCGGTCGCCCGCCAGGTTTTCGTTGATGGGCACCCAATGATGATCGCACGTCGCGAACTCTGTATTCTAGAGCACCTGCTTAACCGGGCAGGCCGCATCGTGCCCCGTGCGCAATTGGAAGATCACCTCTATTCATTCAACGACGACGTGTCTGCCAACGCGCTTGAAGTCGGAATTTATCGTTTACGGGGACATCTGACCAGATCAGGTGCAACGCCACGGATCAAGACCATCCGAGGCATTGGTTACATCCTAGAATTGACTGACGCCTCGTCCGCATAGTTTGTCGAATCGAAAGAAGATCTATTTTGCTGATCCTTCAACATCCTTGCCATGCGCTCAATTGGCGGGCGATCGCCAACAAGGTTACAAGACCTGCAGTTCCCCGTTACCTGGGCCATCTCCTCTGCGCGCTTATTGTGACTTTCCCACTTGGTGTCGCGGCGCAAAACAAGCAGGACAAAGGCCCGCCGCATGCGGCTTCGAATAGCATCAACGCCACGCTGACCCTTTCCTCTTCGCTCGGGGAGACCGTTCATCTGCCCGCGCCAGCCACGACCATCTTTGTTGCTGACCCCACGATCGCGGATTTTCAGGCGCCATCGAGCAAAACAATCTTCGTCTTTGGCAAGAAATCGGGGCGGACCAGCCTATTCGCCTTGGATGGCAATGGCGAGCCTCTCGCCGAATTGCGTATCGTTGTCACGCAACCGATCGGGGATTTACGCGCCATGTTGCGGGAGCAGGTCGGCGACTATCCCATCCGCGTCAACTATACGCCGCGCGGCGCAATCCTTAGCGGGACGGCGCCCGACGCAGAGGTCGCCGACACCGCAAAAAGAGTCACTGAGCAATATCTGGGCGACGGAGCGCAAGTCGTCAACAACATCAAGGTCGCTGGATCCCTGCAAGTTAACCTCAGCGTGCGCGTAGCCGAAGTCTCACGCAGCGCCATGAAGTCACTCGGCGTCAACTTGTCCGCCTTCGGTCAAATCGGCAATTTCAAAGTGGGCGTTCTAAGCGGAAGCGCTGCAAGCGCTGGGTCTGGTTCAACCCAGGGTGGCGGTACAGCAGAAATCGGATTCGACAACGGTGCCGTCAACGTCAGCGCGGTTCTCGACGCGCTCGCCAAGGAGCATATAGCTTCCGTCCTGGCTGAGCCGAACCTCACCGCTATGTCGGGTGAAAAGGCCAGCTTTCTCGCGGGCGGCGAATTTCCCATTCCTGTCCTGCAGGAAAACAGGCAGGTATCGGTTGAATTCCGTCACTTCGGCGTCAGTCTGGAATTTGTGCCGACAGTTCTCAGCAACAATCAAATCAACATTCACGTAACGCCCGAAGTCAGTGAACTGTCGACGCAAGGTGCCGTGCAAATCAACGGAATTTCCGTGCCGGCAGTTTCCACGCGCCGAGCCGATACGGTCGTCGAACTCGCCAGCGGCCAGAGCTTCGCAATCGGCGGTCTAATCAGGCGGAACGTCAACAATGATGTCAGGGCCTTTCCCTGGCTCGGAGAACTGCCGATCCTGGGACCGCTTTTTCGCTCGACCTCGTTTCAAAAAGAGGAGTCAGAACTGGTCATTCTAGTTACGCCTTACATTGTAAGACCAGGCTCCAACCCAAACCAGATGAGCGCACCGACCGAGCGGGCGGCACCGGCTTTGAACGGAGGGGGCGCTCCGACGAATTCCGTGACAAGTCCCCCGCGAGACCGCGCTGCTATCCGTGCGGGCGCGCCAAGCGCCCAGGGCGGTCTCGGCTTCATCATCGAATAGTGTCATCCAAAGATGTTGCGTTTTATAATCCTCTTTGTCGCTCTGGCACCAAGCGTAAGTGGCTGCACAAGCACTACGCCAGTTGATGTCGAACCATCGGCACCAATGCTTGTCCGAGAGGAGACCACCGTCCTGACGTTGCAAAGCCTGCGCGCTTCCGAACGGCAGCGTTTGCGTGTTTTCCTAGACAAGGCCAGTCGCGGCCGGTTCGATGCCATCCACCTCCTCATCAGCGGTTCGCCCCAGCTCAGCGCAGGGGTAGCCCATCAGGCCAGGCAGTTGGCAATCGAAGAAGACAACATTCAATTGCGCGATCAACACGACGCCGGCTCAGTGCGAATTGAGGCGATTGTCTATCACGCCCGTCCGCCGGTCTGTCCCTCATATGGTGCCTTACCCAATGAAGAATCCTTCAAACAGCCGCTTGGTTGTTCGACAGGACATAACCTGGCCGTGATGGTCAACGATCCGCGCGATCTGCTCGACAATCAGGCCGTCAAGGCCGGCGATGGCGATCGTGCTTCTGTACCAGTTGCAACTTACAGAACATTCGGGACGGATAAAGGTGGCTGATACCGCCCTTATCTCGGCAGCACTCCTACCGGAGATTGAAAGCTTCCAATCGCGTCCTGATCTAAAATAAAAGGAACCGCTGGATGCAATATAGGCGCTATATCGAGGGCCTTAGGGCCGTTGCTGTACTTCCGGTCGTACTCTTTCATTTCGGAATTTCGGCGATCCCGGGTGGCTTTAGCGGGGTCGATATCTTCTTCGTCATCTCCGGCTACCTAACCAGCGGAAGCCTCCTGGATGACCTTGAACGCGGCCAATTTTCCATCGTCAACTTCTACTGGCGCCGTGCCCGGCGCATTCTGCCGGCGCTCGTCTTTGTGATGCTTCTCACCTGCATTGCAGCATTGTTCATTCTTCTGCCACCGGATCTGCGCGGATTCAGTCTTAGCATCATAGCTACCTCGACCTTCTGGTCGAACGTTTTCTTCTGGAAAACGTCAAGTTACTTCTCTATCGATGCCGCGCTTCTACCACTGTTGCACACTTGGCCGCTTTCCGTAGCGGAGCAGTACTACATCTTCGCACCAATCCTGATGTTCCTAATCTATCGCTACATCGGGAAGCGCTGGCTGACGACACTTCTTCCGATAATTCTCTGCAGCTTCGTAGTGGCGGTGATGGCGACATCGCTGGCACCCACCGCCGGATTCTATCTGCTGCCGACCCGAATCTGGGAACTCATGTTGGGCGCCCTGCTCATGCTCAAATGCCCCTCGCCGCTGGGCAACCGATTCCTGATGGAGTCGGTGGGGGTGGCCGGATTTGGCCTTCTCGCCATCGGGTTCTTCGCGATTTCGGCGAGTGATCCGTTCCCAGGCTACAACGCCTTGTATCCATGCATCGGAACGGCCCTTCTGATCTATGTTGGCCAAAATACCCCCTCGACGGTCGCCACCCGCATGCTCGAAGTCCGGCCGCTGGTCTGGATTGGGCTCATCTCGTATTCGTTGTATCTTGTTCACTGGCCTCTCAATGCGTTCGCGCACTATCTTTCGTTCCAAAAACTCGATCCGTTGATGACCGGTGCGATGTTGGTGGCAAGCCTCGCATTGGCTGCATTCTCCTGGAAGTTTGTAGAGCAGCCGTTTCGACAGAAGAGGGCCTTCACCTCCCCGGGGCCTATCTTCGCCTTTTCAGCGCTCGCGATCGTTGTCCTTTGTGCCGGCGGAGCGGCGGGGGCGCTCGGCAATGGCTTTCCGCAACGGTTTCCGGACTATGTCCAGCGGCGCATTTCCGTCGGGGACTGGAGGAATGGCATCTGTTTCAACGAGGGCACCAGCCGGATCGAAAGCTGGAATATGGAGGATTGCACGCGCACCAGCGGTTTTCCAACAACGGTTTTTTTGTGGGGCGACTCCTTCGCCGCGCACTATGTTTCCGGCTTGGGTGCTAACATAAATCGATTGCAGGCGAACATCGTTGAATATACGTACGCCAGCTGCGCGCCGATACTCTATTACTACCCTTACGATCGTCTTGATTGTGTCCGGTTCAATCGCAAGGCCTTGGACGTCATCTTGGAAGCGGACATCAAGACGGTTATCCTCAGCGGTAGATGGAGTGACTATGAGGTCAGAGGTTTCGACGGTCTTCAGCAAACAATCGCTACGCTTCGTGCCCTGGGCGTGCGCGTGTTTGTCATCGGCCAGTCTCCGCAGTTCCCAACTGACGTCCGGAAAATTGCGTTCTTCGCCAAGCGCCAAAATCTGGACGATACGTCCTGGCCGATCGCGATGGACCCCGACATCAACGAACGTGTGCGCTCATTTACCAAAGGCGCCACATTCATCGATCCGCTGAAATTCCTGTGCAGCGCAGGACGCTGCGCCTATTCCGATAGAGGAGAGTTTTTATATTTCGACTATGGTCATTTCTCTTCAGCCGGCGCCACACTGGCAATCTCGAAATACTGGCCGGCTTTTGGCAAGGACAATGCTCTTCCTAAGACGAAGTAGCGGCTCAGCGGCTGACAAGCACCAGTACGGGTCCCAGTGATAGCTCCTGCTTCCGCAGCAGCCGCGACGATGGAGCTGTTCAGGTTTAAGGCCCCCCGATAGTGACCTAGGATGGGTGCTGCCACGCGGCTCGGACTCAGCGTGCATTATCACGTAAATGTTGAGAGAATGAATGGCGCCGCGAAGGGCAATTCCAGCCGTCCAAAGCGACAGGCGTGTCGCGGCCTCGACATTGCAGTGGCGCTTACCTAACACGGCCTCACACTGCCCTCTAAGCGGCCCCGAATTTGAACTGACGGCCCCTGGCCGGTTCATCGGGCAGGTCAAGGGCTAGGTGTAGTACACAGGGCTCATAACTTTCAGTTTCTAGTTGGTACGATGGGCCGTGGACGGTCGATGCAGACTTCAAGATGGCGAACGAAGCTCTCCATGCGTGCGTTGTCGAGGCAAGTGCCTTTGCCATGCTCGCGACTGGAGAGATTTCAAAATGAGCCTTGTAAGCGGAGAATGCCGCCGACGCTGTTCGGCTTGCTCGTGCCCTTGACGGCGGTAGGCTCGGCAGGGCCGAGGCCAGAGTTGCCGTAGTGGTCGTAATCGACCTCGGCTGTGACCGTGAAGCCGGGAACGACCATGTAGGCGACGTTTGCAGCCACACCAGCATCCTTGAGCTGATCACCCGAGACCTGAAGGTTGAACGAAGTTTTCTCGTCAAACTCGTAGGTGGCGCCCGCCCAGAAAGCCCACTGGCCGTTCCAGATTTTGTACGAGCCGCGCCCATGATTGGCAATTGCGCCGTTTGAGTCCTCGTTGAGACTGGCATTGGAACCGTAGCCGAAGAGTCCAAACAGCGACAGCTGGTTTGTGACAGCGACGTCGACGCGGATCTTGCCGGCAAAAGCTTCGTAATTGCTGTCATAAGCCGCGACGCCGGTGATCGAGCCCCAGCCTTGCGTGTATTTCAAGCCGGCGACAACGTGCGGAATATAGCTGTCGATAGTACCGGCTGAGCCCGATCCTTGTTCGAGCGAAATCACAGTCGAAATGCCGTTGCCGGCGTCGAAGTGGTACTGAGCCACGTTGGTGTCGAAGCCGGCCGACGGAACGAGCATACTATCGAGAACGTCGCCAGCGTAGCTTACAAACGTATCGAAGGCCGACCCCTCCTTGCCAACTCGCAGGCCTCCCAGCTCGACCCAGGCAGAAGCCAGTGCGAGGCCGCTGTTGAAATCATAGTTCTGAGGACTGTCATGCGAGTTAGCGCTGTTGCCAAAATTCACGTGGGTTTCGGTATAGGTCGTCAACGCGCCGAGCTCGGTCTGCTGGCCGGTCCAAGTTTTGAACGTGAAGCGTGTGCTGTTTCGCCAAGTGCCTTGGTCCTCGCCAGTTCTCACGTCCGAGGTTCTTGCGCTGTCATACGATCGGACGTCACCCAGGCCGATATCGTAACGGACATAGCCGCCGATGCGCAGGCAGGTCTCGGTGTTGGGAATATAGGAATATCCCGAGCCGAGGACGTCGCAGATCTTGATGTACTCGGCCGGTTCCCGCTCGGCGCCAGCTGCTCGACCGACGGAAACGGTCATCAGAGCAGTTAAGCCGAGAAGAGGACTCTTGATGTACATGTCTAGATCTCCATGAAGGAATAAAAAGGATAGAGGCGAAAGAGCAAGCTTTTCCTCTAAATTTTGTGCGTGTTGTCTCCAATATGTGGACGCCAAAGCGCTTGACACGAGAGGTGAGCCAGCGTAAAAGCCACATGTACTTATAATAGTGTTTTCTGTTAGGAGATTCATTATCGTTTACATGTGAAACACTCCGGTCGGACCGCTGCAGCTCTCCGAAATAGAGCAGCAAGCGACATGCCAACCTGAAGCGTAAATGCGGCCGACACCAAAATCGGGCCGACGCGCCTTCGTCTCGCTGGAATCACTTTTTTTGAGGGTCACTGCGAAAAGCAATGTGCGACACGGTTCGCCATGTTCGATATGTGACAGTCTCGTTTAACAGCGACGGCTTCCCGTCTGACCGCAACGGAGGCCGCGCCATGCGCTACCGAGAAGGATCACTGCGCGTACGCTCCGCAAGGGCTGCGCCAGGAACAGAGGGCGTGCGCGTCCGAGGCGTCGCATGGTGGCCGCAGCACCTTTTCGCCGCTGTAAGTTCGCCGTGCAGGTACATTGCGCGGCCGGAAGCGAGAGGGAGCGCACCCTGAAACGGCTGCCTACGGCTCGCCTCGAGTAATTGGCGATGAACAGCATTCTCGAGAACTTAGTCTCGACGGAAAGAGCAACGAAAGGAAGCCGCTTGGACGAGCACGATCCGAAGGAAGAACCGATCGAGACCATTTTCCGCAACGGCACAATCACTGCCGTGGGTATCCTGCTTGCCTTTTCGCTCGGCTTCCTCACTCATTGGGCCGCGAACCCCTTGCCATGGCAACTCTACGATCTGTTCGCCGTAGTGCCGATCCTGCTCGGCATCGCACTGCAGATGAGAGCGCTGTCCATGCTGCTCGACATGAGTTCCTTGCGGCGCCCCATCTACGAACGCGCCAATCGCATTTTCATGGTCGGCCTCATCCAGACCGCGTGTGGCGTCGGCATGGCCATCTTGGTCGATCTTTTCGGGATATCGGTAGGGGGCACGCTGCCCGGCGCTTGACGACAAGCCACACCGCCGCTCTTCGCTCGAAGCGACGTCAAGCCGGGGAACCTTGTGCACCCCCTAGCGGCGTCCTCCTTTCATCAAATGAGCCGACGTCAGCTTTAGAGCGTCTCGGTGGCTAAAGCCGGTATGGTTTTTCGGCCGGCAGGGAAGGCCGCTGGCTGGACCTGGATGGCGTCTGAACGAGGCTTGACAGGTCCGTTGCGTCGGACATGAATTTCGCATTGCAAAGTTCTTCCGCAGACGCCTCAAGCACACTGCACTGGCGTCACGTACTACTCAGACGTTGAATGCGGCACCGCACCATCACCTCAGGCGCAACCATGGCACGCGCGCTCCCCGGCGTGGTTGACCCCATCCTGTCCAAACGAGACTGCGACATAAGCGGGACGCACTGACTTAGGTCAGAGACCAGGACGAGCGCGCAACGAAAGAATGATGGATCAGCGACGTGGGATGACAGCTCCTTGCACACCTCAATCCTGACAAAGTACCGGGACCCCCGGCCGCCTTGGTATACCATCTATCCGACTGTGCCAGACTTCTCTGCGGCAGTTGGTGCTGACGATTATGAGGAATGGCTGGGGGGCCTCCCGGCCGACGAATCGGTGTCGCTCTATTTCCACATTCCGTTTTGCCGATCCATGTGCTGGTATTGCGGCTTCCCTACCGCGGTCATCCGTCGCAACGGCCCGATCCTTAATTATTTAGCGGTGCTGCGTCAGGAGATCAGTTTGGTGTCGGAGCAAGTGCGGCAAGGGCTGCCGGTGAGCGATGTGCATTTCGGCGCGGAACGCCTCACCTTATCGGGCCAGCCGAGCACTTGGCGCTGATGGAATTTCTACGCCGCCACTTCGCTTTCAGCAAAACTGCTGCGATCACCGTGGAGATCGATCCCCGAACGTTCACACCGGAAATGGCCGAAGCCTTGGCAGCTAACGGTGTCAACCGCGCGAGCATCGGCGTGCAGAGCTTTGATCCCGATGTGCAAAGGCGATCAATCGGATCCAGAGTAAGGTGCAGACGGCCGCTGCAGTCCAAAATCTCCGCCGGCATGGCGTTGGCCATATCAACTTCGACCTCATCTTCGGTCTACCGAAACAGACTGTGCAGTCCTGCATCCAGACCGCGATGGCTGCGGTCGCCATGCGCCCCAACCGGCTTGCGGTGTTCGGATACGCGCATATTCCTTCCGTGATAAAGAACCAGCGCCTATCGAGCAGGCAGGTCTACCGGACGGCGATCTTCGCGCCGAACAGGCTGCAGCTGTCGCCGAGACACTGGTTGGCGCTGGCTACCGGGAGATCGGGCTCGATCATTTCGCTCCGCCGGACGACGAACTCGCGCTAGCGCAGAAGACCGGGCGCGCCTACGGCGTAATTCGCTGGGATACTCGGCCGATACTTGCAAAACGTGATCGGCTTAGGCGCGTCGGCTATTGGCCGAGTCCGCGAGGGGTATGTTCAGAACGAAGTAACACGGGATTCTTACGCCCGGCACATCGCAAGTGGACGTCTGGCGACATCAAAGGGTCACCGTCTGACCGACGATGACCGGGTGCGCGCAGCGATCATCGAGCGACTGATGTGCGATTTGGAGGCCGACGTGCCGACCATCTGTGCCGCCCACGAAATCGAACCAGCTCGTTTTCTCGATTCAGTTGAGAGTTTGGTGACGCTGGCTGAGGAGGGGATCCTGGACGTCGAAAACGGCTTCATCCGCGTGCGGCCGGAGCACCGCTTTGTTGTTCGCGCCGTTGCTGCTGCATTCGATGCTTTTCTCGCGAATCGATGAGTTGAGGCCACGACGCCGAAAGGCATCAAACCTTGTTTGGCGCTCGTCGGCATGGGCTCTCGCAGAAGACTCCGCAAGCGTATGCAGGGGACTTCCACTTGACGCCGCGTTCACCATCATCTCGCCTGGGTGCGCGCGAAAGCGCACAACCCGGAGCACGCTGCTCTCGGTGTGAGGCTGTGCTCTGCAAAGCACCGGTGATCCACCCTGTCCCTGGACAGCAGCTTGATGGCGTCATCTTGGAGGACGAGAAAAGATTGTCGAGGTACGGGTACGAATTGCCTCGGTCGTCCGTTCAATCGAAAGCACTGTCTGCGGAGGCACCTCTCCTTCATGCAGTGACAGGAGATGCTGGGCGACTTCCTTATCTGCTGCGGTGAGTCGATGATTTAGGCGGAGAAAGTCCATCCAGGTGGGGGTGCGGAATGTCTCCGTCCAAAGTGACGGTGTTTGCAGATTTCGCTGGAGCGTCCAGTTTCGTGCACCGGCACGGCTCTGGACGTGTCGCCGCGTGCGCATGGAGCCCAGAAAGGCCTCGATATTTTCCTCCGATATCAAATACTCGACCTTGGCCACGATAGGGCCACTTCTGGGTTTCAGATCGAGAGCCACGTCCGGCGGATGAAAAACTGAACTTTCTTGATCGGTTTCTTCCCAGGGACGGACCGGCAACACGATCCCCGCTGCTGCAACCAGCAACAGAGCGCCTGCGGCGCCCTCCAATGCTAAGGTCAAGGAATAGTTTTGCGCGACAGAACCCCAGATCCAGCTGCCAGCAGCCATACCGCCTGCGCTCAAGGCGTAGTAAATGGAGAGCGTGCGGCCTACAACCCACCTTGGGCTTGCCAACTGCACCGACACGTCAATGCCCGTCCAGGTGATAAGCCAACCCGCTCCGCCGAGCGCCAGCGAAATGGCCGCCACAGGAATCGACGATGTAAGGGCAAGGGAGAGGCAACAGACTGCACAAGCCACAGAGGCGAAGGCCACCAGCCTGTTTTGAGACGTGACCTTCCTCAAGAAGCCGTTGCCCATGCCCGCGATGAAAGCACCCATGCCGAAGCCGGCCAATAAGATACCGTAGACAATTGGCCCACTCTTCAACTGATCCCGGACGACGAGGGGGAGCAACGCCAGAATGGAGATGCTTGCCAATCCGAAAAGAGCGGCTCGGGCGGTCGCTGCCCTGATCTCCAAAGACATCGCAGTAAAGCGCACTCCGTCATGAATTGCCGTCGTCATTCTCTCACGAGGGAGAGGCGAAGAGCGGACCTCCCATTTGGTGCGCCATATCGCGCTTATGGGCGCCAGATCACTCACCGCAGCCAAGGCGAAAGCGGCCAGCGGCCCAAAGACGGCCAGGATCACGCCCCCCAAGGCCGGACCAACGCTGCGCACAATGTTGTATCCGACGGACATAAGCGTCACTGCGGCCGGAATGTCGCGTTTGTGAAGGATATCGCCGACCGAAGCGTGCCAAGCCGGATCATTCAAGGCAAAGCCGCAGCCGGCCAGGAAACCTAACCCGAGAATCAGCCAAGGACTGACAAATCCCAGACCCACAGAAATCATCAGCGTCGTCGACGCCGATGCTATCAGGCAGTGTCCCGCAAACATCACCCACCGGCGGCTGAAGTTGTCGGCAATGGCTCCGGCGAAAACTGAGAGGAAGAACACCGGCAATGTGGATGCGGCCTGGACGAGTGCCACCATGAGGTCGGACGCTGAAATCGTTGCCATAAGCCAACTGATGGCGACCGTTTGCACTAGCCAACCGAGGCTGGAAATCTGGGTGGCCGCCCAAATTGAGCGAAACACCTTGTTTCGAAATGGGGCGAGCGTCTTTGAAACGGGCGGTTGAGGATTTTCGCTCTGCATGAGGTATTGCTGGCCTTCGATGAGCGCTGCGATTTGAGCAAGCGGGTCGATACTTAGACATCGCGGAGCACCGCACGGAACCCAGCTCTATGGAGCTTGCCGGCGACTATTTACGTATTGAGCCATTCTCATAGTCTCATTCATGAGCAGTCCTGTGCGCAAGCATTGCTTTGCTAAATTCCCACCACAAGCGCGCCGCCGCTGAGACCCGCACCCGCTGCCGCCAAGAGGACTTTCTCGCCAGGCCGAAACGGCTGCGCCCGATGGGCCAGCGACAATGAGAGCGGGATCGTCGCGGCGGAAGAGTTGCCATATTCGGCGATCGTCTTGACGATCGAGTGATCAGCGATGCCGAGGTTCCTGCCGACCGCGTCGAAAATGCGCGCATTGGCCTGATGCGGCACGAAACGATCGAGGTCTTGCGGCCTCAGTCGGGCAGCAGTGAGCGCATCTCTCGAGCAGGCGGTCATCATCTCCACGGCCTTGCTGAATACTTCACGGCCGTCAGTGATCGTCATCCGTGTCTGCGCGAGGTCGAGGTCGGCATGGAACGGAGTGTTGCTTCCCCCGGCGGGAATCTGGATTAGCCCGTAGCGCGAGCCGTCGGAATCCACCGAAGCGCCGAGAATGCCTCGATCCGGGTCATCGCAAGGACTGATCACCATGGCGCCGGCGGCATCGGCAAACAGCACGGCGCTGGCGCGCTCGGCCAAATTGATGCGGTGGCTGAGGATGTTGGCGGCGATGACAAGGCTCGCTTTGCCGTGCAGGCGGGTGAACCCGTCGGCGAACATCAGCGCATAGATGAAGCCGGCGCAGGCGCCGGTCAGGTCGATCGCTCCGGCGCGGCCTAGCCCCAGCCGATGTGCGACCAGCGGCGCGCTTGGCGGCAGAAGGTGATCGGGCGTCGACGTGGCGAGCAAGAGTAGACCGACGTCGCCGCGGTCGATACCGGCATTGGTCAGCGCCATGTCGCCGGCAGAGGCGGCAAGGCCCGACAGCGTGTCTTCGTCTGTTGCCCAGAAGCGCGAGCGAATTCCGGTGCGCCGCTCGATCCAGCCGGGCTCAAGCCCGAGCCGGTCTTCGATTTCCGGGTTCTCGACCTTGCGCGCCGGCGCATGATGGCCGAAGCCGAGAACGCGCGACGATAGGTTCATGGCCGCGAGCCGAAGCGTTCGCCGGCCTCCTCTATCGCGTCATAGAGCCCGCCCAATTCGTCGCTGGTGATGCAATAGGGCGGTAGAAGATAGAGGACATTGCCGAGCGGGCGCACAAGTAGCCCCCGCTCAAGGAAAAAAGCGCGCAGTTTTGGCCCGATCTCGGCCAGATAACCGGCTGAGCCGGTGCGTAGGTCGAGTGCCGCGATGGTGCCGGTTGTCCGGCAGTCGGTGAAATATGGATTGACCCGGAAGCGTTGCAGCCCGGCGGCCTGCCTCGCGCTCAAGACCGCGATCCGCTCGGCCACCGGCTCGTCACGCCAGATCTCGACATTGGCAAGTGCTGCCGCGCAGGCGATCGGATTGGCGGTGTAGGAGCTCGAATGGAAAAACGTCTTCTTGCGATCCTCCGAAAAGTGAGCGTGGAAGATGGCATCGGTGGCGATCGTGGCGGCCAGCGGGATGGTACCACCGGTCAGACCTTTCGAGGTGCACAAGATGTCGGGCGAGACGGACGCCTGTTCGCAGGCAAACATGGTTCCGGTGCGCCCCCAGCCGGTCATCACTTCATCGGCGATCAGCAGCGTGCCGGAGGCTTCGGCGATCCTCTTCAATTCGGCAAGAACCCAGGCCGGATACATCAGCATGCCGCCGGCGCCAAGCACCAGCGGCTCGACGATCAGCGCGGCTGCGCGCCGGTCGCGGCTAACGGCCTCGAACCGATCCAGCGTTTCCTGCTCGCGCCCGGCGGCCGGGAAGGGGATGGCGTCGACCTCGAACAGCAAAGGATCATAGGCGGCGTTGAAGACGCCGCGGGCGCCGACGCTCATCGCCCCGATCGTGTCGCCATGATAGCTGTGCTCCATGACGGCGATGCGCGAACGCGGCGCGCCGATGTTGCGGAAATAGCCGAGCGCCATCTTCAGCGCGACTTCGACTGAGGTGGAGCCACTGTCGGAATAGAACACCCGGTCGAGGCCGGCGGGTGCGATGCCGATAAGCGCCTCGGCCAGCCGTTCGGCCGGCTCGTGGGTGAAGCCCGCGAAGATGATCTGGTCGAGGCTCGACGCGGTCGTCTCGATGGCCTTCATGATGCGGGGGTGGCGATGGCCATGGGTGACGACCCACCAGGAAGAAATCGCATCGAGGATGCGGAAGCCGTCGGCCTTGTGGAGATAGGCGCCTTCAGTCAGCACGATTTCAGGGACCGAGGGCTCTAGCGCGTGCTGCGTGAACGGATGCCAGACTCGAGACTCCGCCATCAGTCGCCTCCGGCAATCATGGCCAGGTCGAAGCCGGAAATCATTGCATCTCTCAACGTTTCACCCGTCAGCGGACCGAGGTGCGGCAGCCTGCCCAGCTGCGGCACGCCGCCGAATTCCACGATTGTCCTTTGTGTATCGGCCACCTCTTCGCCAATGAAGGCAATGCCGATGAGCGGGATGGAGCGGGCTCTCAGGGCCTCGATCGACAACAGCGTATGATTGATGGTGCCAAGCGCGGTGCGGGCGCACAGTATGACCGGCAGCCGCCATTGTTCGAATATGTCAATGAACCTTGTCTGTCGATTGAGCGGCACCATCAGCCCGCCGGCGCCTTCGATGACGAGCGGTGTCGGCAGGACCGGAAATGAAAGATCGTCGGCCTCGATCGCGACGCCGTCGATTTCGGCTGATCGATGCGGCGACAGCGGCATCGTCAGTCGATAGACTTCGGGCAGCACGCGTCCGTCGGGCAAGCCGGAAAGCCGGGCGACGACCTCGCTGTCGGTCTCCTCGTTGAGGCCCGATTGCACCGGCTTCCAGTAGAAGCCGTCGAGCAGCCCGGCAAGTCCGGCCGAAAACACTGTCTTGCCAATTCCAGTGTCTGTTCCGGTGACGACGATGCGTTTGGTCATGCTGTGGCCAACACTCCGACGAGAGCCTCGACCATGGCGGAAATGTCGGCTTCGTCGACGTTGAGAGTCAGCGAAATGCGCAGGCGCGACGTACCCTCAGGCACTGTCGGCGGGCGAATGCCGCGTATGTCGAAGCCGCGTGCCTGCAGTCCTGCCGCCACCGCCATGGTGCGGCTGTTATCGCCGATCACAAGCGGCTGGATCTGCGAACCGCTGGGCATCACGCCGCAGCGTTCGGCCAATTGCCGGCTCGCGAAAGCGACACGCTCGTGCAACTGAGCACGACGCATAGGCTCGTCAGACAGAATAGTCAGCGCCTCACGTGCCGCGACTGCCATCAGCGGCGATGGTGCGGTCGCATAGATGAATGGCCGGCACCGGTTGATAAGATAGTCGCACAGTGTTCGCGGTCCGGTAACGAGCGCGCCGGATGCGCCAAGCGCCTTGCCGCATGTGTGGAGCGTGACGATGTTGTCGCGGCCTTCATACGCGGCGGCCAGTCCCCGGCCGTCCGGTCCCCAGACGCCGGTGGCATGCGCTTCATCGACGACGATGAATGCCTGGTACCGATCAGCCAGCGCGACCAGGCTCTCCATCGGCGCACGGTCGCCATCCATGCTGTAAAGGCTTTCGAAGGCGATCCACACCCGCCCCATGCCGCCTTCGGCGCGCCAGCGGGTGATTGCGTCCTCGACAGCGTCGACGTCGTTGTGCGCGGCCAGCTTGAACTCAGCGCGCCCGGCCTGGGCACCCTCATGCATGCTGGCATGAGCGAGCTCGTCGAGGACCAGCAGGTCGCCTTTCTGCGGCAGGGCCGTCAGCAGAGCGAAGTTGGCGATATAGCCGCTGCCGAAGAACAGTGCACGCTCGGCTCCGAAAAATGCCGCTGCGTCCGCCTCCAGTTGCTCATGTTCCGGTGCATTGCCGCGCAACAGCCGCGATCCGGTGGCGCCCACTGGCGTGCCCCGCGCAATCGCCGTCGAAACCGCATCGCCCAGTCTTTTGGAGGCGGCAAGTCCGATATAGTCGTTCGACGAGAAGTCGAGCCCGGCGCGCGGTGCGAGCGTCCGCAACCGGTCCTTGCGCCCCAGTCCCCGCAAGGTTGCGTCATAGCGGGCAAGAATTGCCTCCTTCATTGCGTGGCGAGTTCCATAGGCTCAATGCCGAGGCG